>JBMOHE010000004.1:0-69609 GCA_049318005.1 Patescibacteria group bacterium | reverse complement strand
AAATAAAAATCAAGCCCGAAAGAAAAAGGAAAAAATAAGGCTTAGGCTTGACTTAGATAAGCCAACATGTTATGTTTATTGATTAAAATCGTAACTTAAAATATTAATAATAATCAGTATCCGCCCAAGGCGGAGTAAACAAAACAGGAGAAAATCATGGAAACTCATCAACTTGTCTCGAAAATGGGAGATATTTGCACCCAGATTAATCGTTTATTAGCATTGGCCAATGACTATCGCGGTAACATATACCCGATGCACTTGGAATTTGGTGGTTATTTAACCATATTGGATGAAAAGACTGGCAAAATTTTGTTAATTTTGGCTTGTGGGATAATCCCTCCAGAAAAAGCAAAGGAATGGCTAAAATTTTCTCAGGAACAGGCCTTCAGACTTTTTAGTCATGATAGTCACAAGACGTCTTATGAAAGTAGGAATGAAGAATATGACTGGTATGCAGGCTCCGTTAGAGGGACAGAAGGAATTTATTCTTTTTATGGTCATTATTCAGATGTTAATGAAGCAATCGCAACCTCTGTTTTCTATTTAGTTGAACCAGGTTGTCGCGGTTGTCAAAAATTTAAAGGAGAAGAATTGTTTAATTATTATTACAATGGAGTCTCTGAACGAAACAGGTATGTAAGGCCATTTCTGGATTCTGCTAAACATTGGGTCGGAAACATTCATATGGATAGCTTATTTCCAAAGTGAAAATTGAATGAAAATGTAAAAATAATCTTAAAATTGTTGTAATGAAAGCTAATAAAAAAGAATTTGGAAAGATTGACGAACTATTCGCCATGCTTTTAAGAAAGCGTTATACAGTGGAAGAAATTGAAATGAGTATAAACGCGATAATTACGGAAGCATCTAATCGGAAAATTAGTATATTCCTTAATTATTTAGAAGAAATACTTAATGACAAGGAGGCGGTAAGTCTTGAAAATATTCCGGAACGAGTTAGTCGTAAAAAGGCATTCTTCTCTCTATATTTAAGCATGCTAAAATACCTACCGCTTGGTTGGTCGACAAAAAAGTTTGAAATAGTAATTTCTGTAAGTGAATTATCAAAAACGTATAACTATGAAATAATGTTGCACGGGATTGTTATGAAAGTTATTAGAAATTATTCTAAAAAGGAACTTTTAAAAAACAAGAGTTTGATTGATGAATATTCGAAAGTTGTTGGAGTCGATCCTCAACGGCAACAACAACTCACAAATGTTAATGATCTATTGGCATTAAAAAGTCTTGCCGCGGATAAAATATCAGTCTTGCGACATGATTCAGGTTTTATTTATCGATGCTCTAAAGAACAAGATAAAGAAGTGAGCTCGCTAGCTACCATCTTATTGGAAAAAATTGGAGGCAAGAAGAAAACAAAAGCTGATGAAGTAAGGTCTAATGATGTTGCAAAACTTTGTTTGCAATTTACCGAAATACTTTGGAAATAATGAAAAGAATTCTAATTACCGGATTTAAGCCATTCGGAGATTATGTGGAAAATATTTCTGAAATTGCCGCCACTGAGATAAAAGCTCTTGGTGATTATAATGTTCAGGGCATTGTTTTCCCGACTATAATTTTCCCGGAAAACGGCGAAGATTATGGTGAAACGATTATTTCGTATGCTAAAGAAATGAAAGCTAATGCAATAATTTCTTTAGGCATAGCATCTGCAGTTCAGGGCATAAGAATTGAGAGTCGCGCTATTAATTGGGTTGAGAACGAAAAATACTGCCTGCCTACTGAGCAAAGACGCGTTATTGATGAAACTTTAATTCTAAAAAAAGAATTTAAGGTGGATTTAGAAAAATGGCTTCTTAGTAAATTATGGCACCGAGCATTATTGGAAGAAAAAATGTCATTTAGTGATGTCGACTGCAAATTGGACTCATCTCATGATGCCGGAACGTTTTGCTGTAATGCCTTAATGTCTCGAACATTACGGGCTTTGCAAAAATACGATTCCGATATGCCGTATTTGTTCTTGCATGTTTCTCCTTCGATTGAACTAGCAAAACTAAAAAATGTTTTAGAATTTATCGTTGTTCATGCCGAGCGAGGCTGGCCAAGATATTATTAAAAACGTTAATATTTAAAAAGTAAGAGTTTGGATTATCATAATTCAAACTCTTTTTTATTTCCAAAATATATAAATGTGCGCGATTTTTAAATATATTGTATAATACTAGCGTATGGTTAAAAAATATTTCAAAAAAATAAGTCCCTATCGGCTACTTGGCTTCTTTTTTCTTATTATAATAGTTATTTATGTTAATCGAACCTATTCCTATATATATGATCATATAGATGGGGTTGGTCTAAAAATGCCTAATCACGGCGTTACTTATTTAGTTACGAATAATAAAATGGCTAGCTCTAGTTTAACCTATGTCGCTCTCGGCGATAGTCTAACGTCTGGCGTTGGAGTTGATAATTATAAAGAGAGCTATCCGTATTTAATGGCAAAATATTTTGCTGAAGATAAATACGAGGTAATAATAAAAAATAGATCAGTCCCAGGAGCAAAAACTAGTGATTTATTGGTTGGACTAGTTTCTTTGGGCGTTAAAGATAATCCAGACATATTAACTCTTTTAATTGGCGTTAATGATATCCATGGTCAGGTTAATGCTAGTGAGTTTAAAAAAAATTATGAGGAAATTTTACGTCGCTTAACTAGCGGAACGAAAGCAAAAATATATATTGTAAATATTCCTTTCATTGGCGCTGATAATTTATTATTACCGCCATATAATTATTATTTTGATTCTAAAACAAAAGAATTTAATGAAATTGTCTTGGAGTTAGCTAATAAATACCAACTTAAACATATTGATTTATATACAAAAACAGAAAGTTTATTTAAGAGCCAAGGGGCTCATTATTCTGCTGATTTTTTTCATCCCTCTTCTGAGGGTTATAAAATTTGGGCCGATTTAATTTATGCTGATATCAGTAACTGATCCAATTTGGCAGACGTATCTATTTGCGGCTGTCTTTTTTTTAATATTAATTATATCCATTAAGCCAAGAAAGATTGGAGAATGGGTATCCTTAAATCTCTCAACCGAATTGAAAGGTTTGGCGATCATAATGGTTGTCTTGTCGCACATTGGTTATTTTTTAGTAAGTGATACTCGCTTCCTTTGGCCGCTATCAATCGCGGCGGGGATTGGTGTTGACTTATTCTTGCTTCTTTCTGGTTTTGGCTTGGCCGCTAGTCAATTAAAAAACTATTTAAAACCTTTAGATTTTTATAAAAAAAGATTAATAAAACTTTTTGTTCCTCTTTGGCTGGTCTTGGTGGTATTTTTTGGTTTGAATTTTATTTCTATAAAAACTGATTATTCTTGGATGTATGTCATCCAGTCATTTCTAGGAATTTTTCCAAAGGCCAATCTATATTGGGATATCAATTCTCCATTATGGTATTTAACTTTCTTGCTCGGTTATTATTTAATATTCCCCCTAGTTTATAGTAAGAAAGCGCCATGGGCGCCGGCTTTAATTCTAGCCTTTATTCCGTATCTTCTCATTTATTTTTGGAAACCAGAATTTTTCAACAATATTTTGCACATGTACAAGATCCACTATTTAGCTTTTCCGTTGGGAGTTCTACTCGCCTGGTTAGTTACTAAATTACCAAGTGCGGAAATTTTAGAGAAGTGGTCTAAGGGCTGGAAGGCGATAAGTTATTATTTAGTTTTAATAATTGCTTTGGCGATTTTCATTTATAGCAATATTAATTCGGGAATTGATGGAACGCCTTTAAAGCACCAGTTAATGAGTTTGGTTGGGGTATTTTCAATTTTAATTGTCTTTATTTTAAAGAAGATTGAATTTAAAGCTTTGTACTGGGTAGGAGTTTTTTCATATGAAATTTATCTTTGGCATTGGCCAATTATGTATCATTACGACTTCTTATACCGCTTCATGCCGTCCGGGATTGCGACTATCTTATATTTAATATTTTTTGTTGGTCTTGGTTGGGTCGTGAACAAGGTTACCGACCTAATATTAAATAAAAAAAGGGCATTAGTCTGTCCTGTGCCAGATAATAGATTGACAAAAAAGTAATTTTATAGTATAATAATTAGTACTAAATTAAATATATTTTATAAAAATTTATAGTAATTTTATGGCTCTTAAAGACAAATTAGGCGCTCTAACTCAAAAAGTAGAAACCGAAAAGCAAGAAAAGAAATCGGTTGAACAGACGGCGGAATTAAAACCGGTTAGAGCAAATATTAAAAAACTTGATAAAGAAAAAAAATCCTTGGAGATTCTAAAGGGTTCTTTAGATTTTGAAGATATAAATAATCCGGCTGATCATGAAGGGATGAAAGACTATGCTTTAAATACTGATAAAAAAATCAAAAAAGAAGATTCTCAACTTGAAGGCTTAATGAATGAGCATAAAGAAGCGCTTGCTAGCGTTGGCGTTGAAACCAAAGAGCAGCTGATGACTAACCCAGAATTTTCCGAAGAAGAGGAAGTTGTTAATTATAAAAAAGCTTTAAAGCGAGGTGAGGGATTAAAACTTTCAGACGACAAATTAAAAGAAAAATTAGCCGAGTTTGGCATTGAAATTGATGATGAAAAATTTTCTTATGAAAGAGCTAGTCAACAGATTGGGAAAAAACTTGAGCTAGTTAATCAAGAATTAACTCAAGAAAAATTAAAGACCCCAGAAGGGAAAGAAGAGTTTATAGGTTTATTAGCCGAGGAATTTTCTAAAGAGACCGGAAATTTCATGTATATGGGTCAAGGATCACATGACAAAATACATGACGCTGGTTTTAATCGCGATAAAGAGGATTCTTATTATAACTTTGATTTTAAAAAAGCGGGTGAGTCTGGTAGTAATAATTTACGTTTTAAATTTTTTGGCGATAAGACCATTTTGGAAGATTACTATAAATTAAAAGCTATTCCTGATAGTTTTGAAAATAAAAAATATTACTATGGGAAAGAAATTGCCAATGCGGCTCTAGAAAAGAATTTTCAAAATAAGATTCATGAAGAATTTGCAAAAATTGATAAAAGAGATCACACAACTTTTTTGCGTAGTCAATTAGATTCAATAAGTCCTGAAGAAAATAACCGCGCCCAAAAAACTCTAGTTGAGTTTGAAGTAAAACAAAATGAATTTCTAAGTATTATAAAGGAAAAATCTGAAGAGTTAAAAGCTAAGGGGATTGATTTTAGTCCAGATTATGCATCAAACTATGGAGCTCCTTATGAAGAAATAATTGGCCTCGAGGCGTACAGTCGTTCTGGCACTTATAGAGATGGGGGCGTAGAAGATCTTTTTAATGAATTAAATAAGAATAGTTTTCCACCAAAATATGATTTTAAAAAACTACAAAAAATAATTGCATCAAGACTAGAGTCTTTGAGTAAACTTATTGAAGTTGTAAAAAATCTTAAAACCGAAGAAGATGTTAATGATTTTTTATCAAACGGGAAATCTGATATTTATGTTGGGAATTTCGCCAAACAAGCAATTAAAACAGATTTGCAAGCTGAGGCAAGATTTGAGTTTGAGAAAGGCAGTAACATAGAAACAACCCTTAAATTGATGGCTGTTAGTAAAAGTTATAATGAGGCATTGGATTATTTAGATAAAAAAATTAATGAAAGTAATCAGGTTGAAAAGAGAATTTCTGATAAGGTGAAAGAAATTGTTCAATATCAAATTAATTTAGTTGAACTTAAAAAATTAGCAGTTGAAGAAGGAGTGGGTGATAGGCCAGATTCAATTAGTTTTTCAAGCATAGAATCATTTATTCGCAATATTGAAACAAATAAACAAGATGCCAGTGATTTAATGAAAACTATTATTAATTTGCAGGCAGAGTTACCTCAGGATGAAGAATTACATTTCGGCGGGTCGTATGTTTCTGTACCTTCTTTTGAGAAAAAAGCCGTAGACTTGGAAAAGGAAATCGAGGTGGAAGAGAAAAAATTACAAGATAAAATTAAGGATATTGATAATAAAAAATCAGCTAACCCTTGGTTCGGCAAAGATAAGTTAAAAAGAGATTTAGAAAATTCAGAGACTGAAAAAATCAGTTTAGAAGAAAAAATTACGAGATTAAGAGAAGAAAAGGATGAGGCGCGTAAAAAGAAGTATTATAGCGTTGGCACTCGCGATGAGTACTCAGAAGTAGGAAAGATGAAAAATATCCAAAGAGCTAATGGTAAAGCCAACGAAATATTTAATGATTTGAGGAAAGAGTTGTCAAACTTTATTGATAAAGAGGTTCCGGTTGGACTGGTTGCTAAATATAATGAATTTAAATCTTTAGAAGCGAAGTTGAGTGGAAAAGAATAAAATAATAGTTGAATAAATAAGAAAGAAGGCTCCCGCCTTCTTTCTTATTAAAAAGGGCCAAGATTATGGAATCTCGACCCTGTAAGTTCTTATTTATAGAATGCAATTATTAAAATGGCTGCTCCGATAATAGCAAACATTATTTTTCTCAGAAGTAATGTCTTCTGATTCTTCCTTAAAAATTTTATAGCGCAAGGGGTTCCCATCATTGGAAACCAGGTTAATCCAAATAATACGCAGGCGGCAATTTTTAAAGATATAGATAGATCAAGCACGTCGGCCATCCCCACAAGAACAAAACTGATTCCCCACAAAGAAGTTGCCCATAAGTTGAACCACTCTTTTTTTAGGCGATAAACATAAATGGCGTTTATCGTTTCAGCCAAACCATAAAAAACAAAGAAAACATCTCTCTCCATTATACTAATTTTAGGTGATACAAATATTTTAATTTTTAAGAACAATTTACTATTTAATAGGCTAGTGTGACACATTATTATAATAATGTAAAGATTATAAAAAATGTTTCGGATTATATATTTTAATGATATAATCTTAATAAATATGAAGTCTACTACTAAAATACAATTTAAAAGATTGCCAAAAAAAAATATAGAAGAAATTCAACGTCTTCTTGATAGTTTAGGCAGACGCTTAGACGAGATTGGCAAAAAAGCCGAGGCTATCGAGATAGATCAAATTCGTAAACAATTATAAATTTAATAATATGGCTATTAATTTTGGAAAAAGCGCAGAAATATCATCGAATTTTAGTTCACCTGAAACCGCCAGTAAACTTTTTAATCAAGAGGGCCAAATTGCTGAAAGTGAAGTTAATTGGTTTTCTAGAATTAAGAATAAACTTCTTTTAGAATTTAAGAGCAATTATGGAAGTTTAGAGAAAAAATTAGACGAAGTTGCTACTTTTGTCGAAGAGCCAGAAGTAAAGGCCGAAATAGAGGAGTTAAAGATCGAGGCAGAACAAATTACTGAATCTTCTTTTGCAAAGATAAGTGAACAATTAGGATCTAATCGTGGTGGCTGGTATGAGGATAGCGCTTCCAAGGAAAAATTTTACGTTAAATTTTACAAGAATTTTGATCAGGCACGAGTGGAGTATATTGCCAATGCTATATATAAAAAACTTGGTATAAATACCGTTGAATCAGAGCTTAAGACCGTGGATAATGAAGAGGCGATCGCTTCATCAGAAATATCTGGGGCTAAGTCTGTATATGAAGATGAAGTAAAACAAAGCGAAGAAATTCGCTCTGGTTTTGTGGCTGATGCCTATTTGGCCAATTGGGACGTGACTGGAGCTAGTTATGATAATTTAGTTAAGGGCGAAGATGGTAAAATGTACCGTATTGATAATGGAGGTTCTTTAACGTTTCGAGCTAGGGGTGGTCAAAAAGAATATCCGTCTGATCAAATACCTGAATTAAAAAACATGCGAGATTTAAATTTTCCTTCAGGAAGAGTATTTGGAGATATTACTGAAGAGAATATGCGCCAACAAGCTGAAAAATTAATTAATGCTTTGTCCGAAGAGGATATTGATAAAATTATTGAGCAGTCAGGCTGTTCTGAAGAAATGGCCGAAACTCTTAAAACTGGTTTAAAAGGTAGGCGCCAATTTTTAATAAAACACTTTAAAATAGAATCAAAGGAAAATAAGGAAAATGTAGTTTCCAATATTAAAGAAATTTTAGAGCAGGACTCTAGCGTAGACACCATCTTCGATAAACCGAGAATTCTTTCTCAAATGAGTATTAATTATGAGATGCCTGATTATGATGGTCAGGAGTTAAAACCAGGGCGTCGTCTAGCTTTTGTTGTCCCTGATGAATTTAAAAATAGAATTGTGCGCGATGTTATTTTGCGTCATCGCAAAGGCGAGAAGTATAGAGTTGATATTGGAGCAGATCGCTGGGACCCTCATGGCGCGTATACGAGAGTGGAATTGCACAATAGCGAAAGTGATCAGTGGCAGCAATGGAAAGATCCAAAAGGATATAAGACTGATAAGTTTGCAGAACCTCGTTCAGCAAGCAGTCCAGAACATGAAGTATTACATGATTGGGTGGCAATGGTTGGAGAAATAAAGCCAGATGCAATTAGGTTAACAAACGTAGGCCAGCATGAAGAATATAGTACGGCTAACGTTCATGGAATTGAAGTTATATTTTTTCCTGAAGAAAAAAATGTTAAATATCAAGAGCAAGTTTATTGCCAAGGAACCGAATTTATAGATTTAGAAAAAGGGAAAACTCTACCTAAGTATGGCGGTGGCTCTAACACCGAAGGTAAGTATATTGGAGCGGTTGCCTTAAATAAATCAAGAGAGTCTTTATATGAACTAGCCAAAGATGCAGGCCCTGAAGCTGAAATGCGAGATGGCAAACTTTTTATTAAATTGGAACCAGGCAAGGAGCTTGTTCAAATTGAAGTTGCCGTGGGTGATACGGAGCATTTAAAAGAAATTAATCCAAAGACGGGCCGTCATACTCGTTTGGGTTATGCTAAGTTATGGGCCGGCATTAAACGCGCAAATTCTGGTGATATAGAATGGTTTATGGAGAATATAAATATTCCTCCTCAAGGAATATTCGCGGGTGGCCCATTATCAGACAGTAGCCTAATACAAGCGGGCGATGAACTAATAGTTGAGGCCCGTTCGGACACTGCTTATCTTATGGGCTGGAGACTAGCCTATAAAGAGGATGCTAAATCCCCAGAAGAAGAATAAAATATTTAATTTAATAAATAAATTTGTTTGTGATAGGTAATTCAAAATCAAAAAATAGCTTTCCGGAACTAGAGAAACCTTTTAAAGAATTCAAAGGCAAAATGCTTATGTTAAGAAAAAAACAGAGCTTGATTTTGAATAATTTTTCACAAAAAGTAACGGCTAAAAAAATTGATCAAATCAATAAAAAATTATCTAAATGATAAATGCCAAAAAATATGCCTGAAGTATTAGAAAAAAAAATAAAACATGCGAAGGGCGCAGAATCACCAGAATTGCCCAAGAAAGAATCTTCTCTTGAAGAAGATATGGCCGAGTTTGACTTGATGCTAGAAGATTCAAAAACTGATCTTGATGAATTCGTATCTTCAGGTCTGCCAATGGCGGAGATTATTGCGTCTGAAATGGAAGGGGAAGTCGACCAGGAAACAAAAACAGCGCTAGCTGAACTAAACAAACAGGCTGAATTAGCAAGGCAAATATTAGCCGACTCATTAGTCGGAAAAATCAGACTCAAGTCTGCGGATCTTTTAAAGAAATATCTTCCAGGATCGAAGCTTACGAGTTTGGCTGAGGAAAAGAATGCAGAGATTGTCTCGAAAATAACGGCTGAGAGGTTGCATGAGTTTTTGAGCGTTGATTTGAGAGTTGCGGGATTGGATTATAAGGATGCTGACAAAGCGTTAGAATATTTTGAAAAACATAAAGATTTACTAGTAGGAGAAGATAGAAAAAAACTAGAAATTGAGGTCCTAGAAGCGGTTAAAATTCACGAACAAAGAAAAGCTGAAGCGCTATCTGAAAAAACAGTTGAAGAATTACGAAAATTTCTAGAATTTGATTATCTTAAACATGATTATAAAGACGCCGAACAAGCAGCTGATTATTTTGAAAAACATAAAGATTTGCTAGTAGGAGACGATAGAGAAAATTTAGAGAAGGAGGTTTTAGAAGCGATTAGAATTCGTAAATTAAGGGAATCCGGATTGTCGACAGAAAAAATTGTTGAAGAGTTAGAGGAACTGCTTAAGGAGGATGATGGAGACTGTAAACAAGTTGCTAAGGCAGTCGACTATTTTTTAAAGTTCAAGGACCAAATAGCTGATGAAAAAAGACAGAGTATAGAAGAAAGAATTTTTAATGCACTTAAATATCATTTAATAAATGTTGCGGGCTTTTATCATGACGAAACTGAAGGTTTATTAGAGAATGCTTTAACTGAATATAAAAATATACCAAATGAATTTCTTAAAGATAAGGATATATCAGGGATAGGCGCTCATATATATAGTAAGATGACAAGAGGGGCTGTTGACTCAGAAAAAATTATGGCCGCTTTTGATGGTAATTTAGACTTACTTGCGTCTGGCTCAAAATATCAAAACAGTTATGATTATTTTTCATCTAAAGATAAGATTAGAATTGTTGAAGAAACTTATAAGAAAAGAGGAGCCTCTGAATATATAGCTAAATATACTGCTGAAGATTTTGAAGATCAAGATTTCGAAAAAGTATTAAAACCGCTCTTTGAATCATATAAAAAGCATAATAATAGAGCTATCTTATCCCAAATGGGAATAATGAAGGATATGTATGATTCAATGCCGCTAGACGAACGTGATCAGCTTAATGGAAGTTTAATACAATATAATTCCAATGAAGTTTTTGCTAAATTTGATGAGCTTAATCTCAGTGAGTTTCATAAAGCTTATTTAATTGACAGACTGATGAGTGACCAGAATTACAAAGTTTTACATTCAGAGGATAATTTAAAAAAATTAGGAGCTAATAAGGATGAAATTTTTGCTAAATTACTGAATTATGATGCAGCTAATTTATTTGCTAATCGAGAGGCTTTTAAACCATCGTCAGAACAAAATAGATTGCTTTTGGAAAAGGCTACTAGTAGTCCCGAAAAGTTAGAAAAGACATTGAGCGCTATGAAATCATTGTCTTCTAGCACAGAATTAACAGAAGAGGAATTAAAGATATTTAAAAAAATTGTCAAAAAAGACGCACCATACTTGATACATAAATTTAGAACGATTTTTAAAGAAGAATTCAAGGAGCAAGAAGAATTTTTTAAAGAATTGCCAAGCGGTCTTTTCGAAAATGGGTTGGAAGGATTTATTAGGCAAGCGGTTAATTACCCGGGAGGCTGGGAGAAGAACGCTGAGCGCATAAAGGCTCTCGTTATAGAAGCTGGCGAACATAAAGTTACTAATGAGTATTTTGAACAGTTAGAGAGCAGTGGATTGAAATTACCAAATCGAGTATTAGGAAAGATTAAGGAGAATATAAAGAAAACAGAGCAAAAAAATTTATTCGATTATTTTAAATACGCACTTAATAAAAATGCTACCTTAGAACAAGTGCAAAGAGAGGCTCAACAAGGGCTAGAGGCAACAACAAATAATGCCGATTATTTTAAAGCGGTTTATCCTTCTGTTTTAAAAGAAATTTTAGCAGCCGGACGATTTAAAACCCAGTTTGAAACGCATTCTAGCAATGGGACGCTTAACCCTCGATACCGCGCTGAGCAAGAAAATAAAATGTTTAATTATGTTGTTGATGAAAATAAAGGTGAGACTGTAAGACCAAATTATGGATATATGTCAGATAATGAGAATGGGATAGTAGGCTCCTTCGATGAAAACAATGTTCACTCTAAGGTTAGTCGATATGGCAATATACACGTAAAATTTAAAAAAGAACAAGTGGCGGACAGAACCACGGTAACTTTTGACGACTCTCTTAGTCCAGCCGATGAAAATCCTCCAACTCCTTCTATAAAACCCCATTTTTCAAGTTTAGGAAAAAGACATGACCCGCGTTTAATTAAGCAGGCGTCTAAACCTCAGGATTGGGGAGCAAACTATTTAGAGGCTCAGTTTCATTGGCCATTACGCACTTCGCTTATTGAGTCAATACATATTTCCGAAAAAAATAGCATGAGCAAAGAAGTAATGCTCGAGGTTGAAGAGATGGTTAATGAGTATAATGGAAAAAACGCAAATAATATAATTAAAATAGTAGTTTATTAATTGTAATTAATTAAATTTTATGAATAAATACGATAAACCAATCGCAAAATTAGGGAAAAGAATTTTAATAGCCAAGGAGTCTGATATTTCAAAAATTGGAACCGAGGAAGCAATGGAGGTTTTAGTTGAGCAGTGGGACATGGAGACAAAGAAACTTGAAGGTGAATTTAAGCTTGAGCAATTATTAAAGTTCAATCCCTGGGAAGATTTGACTGATCCAAATGAGATAAAGGAGATTCTAATAAAACTTAATAAATTTAAAGATGGTGGTGAGCAGAACAGAGAAATGAAAATGAGATAGATATATAAAAAAATACAGCCTTATGGGCTGTATTTTTTATTATGTCGGGGTGGAGAGATTCGAACTCTCGATCTTCTGGTCCCAAACCAGACGCCTTAGACCAGCTGGGCCACACCCCGTGTCAGCTGTTTAAACCTTGCTCTGTGCCCCGGGTCAGAATCGGACTGACGACACAAGGATTTTCAATCCTTTGCTCTACCACTGAGCTACCGAGGCGCGACATTAGTTGCGGGAGTCGGACTCGAACCGACGACCTCTAGGTTATGGGCCTAGCGAGCTGCCAACTGCTCTATCCCGCTATTAAGTTTTTTAAAGCTACGAAGTAGCAATGTGGGCGATGGAGGATTCGAACCTCCGACCTCTACATTATCAGTGTAGCGCTCTAACCAACTGAGCTAATCGCCCTCTGAATTTACGAATAAAAATATATCAAATATTAAATAAAAAGGCAAGTCCTTAGAGGGTAGAAATTAAAAGCATTAATTCGGTTTTTATATCACTTAAGCCGTTTTTATTGGAAAAGTCTAGGCGTATTAGCTGGTTTAGATAATTTTTTAAAGTAGTAGCTGAAAAATTCCTTGCCTGGGATAGTCCTTTTTTAATAACGTAGGGATGAAGCTTTAAAATAGTAGCCGTTTCGCTTGGGCTTAAATTATTATCAATTGTTGTTCTGATTTGTAAAAGAATTTTAAACTGACGAATTAGCATGGCAATTAAATACTCATCATTTAGGCCGGCAGCGTATTGTTCTTCTAATAATTTCAGAGCCTGGGTTTTATTTTTTATGCTTAGGGCGTCAGTAAGTGCAAAGATATTTTCATTGATTAAGCCTGCACACATTTCTTTCACGTCGCCCTCGGATATTATTTTATTTGTGCAATAAAAACATAATTTTTTTAGTTCACTCGTCATTAGCCATAGGTCGCCGCCAGTGTAGCTTATTAAAAGTGTGCCGGCGCTAGCACTCATTTCTTTATTATATAGTTCGCATTCTTTTTTAATGAAGTTTAGAAGTTGAATATTGGTTAATGCGGAAAACTCCTGAACAAACTTTTGTTTATTTAAAAAAGTGAATAACTTTTTGGCGTCAGCCTTTAATGGTTTTTCTTTGCTATTTAATTCTTCATCAATAAAAATGATAATATTATCTTCACTGTCTGAAAACTTTTTTAAATAATCAACCAGCTCAGTAAATAGTTTTGTTTTTTTGTTTTTAAAAATATTTTCAATGACTGTTAAACGCTTTTTTACAAAAAGGGAGCCGGTATTAACCTTTTCTGCGATTTCTTTGAGGCTGGTTGATGCGCCACTGAGCACGCTTAAACTATTAGCATCTTTATCGCTATCTTTAATAAACTTATTTTTCATTTCTTGGAGCATGCGATGGCTACGAAAGGTATCGGCTCCGTGTAAAAATATTATCATAATTAAAATTCGGTAATATCAACCTGTTTTAGATTGCTAATTTTTCTGGCTAAAAATTTTTCGGCTAGTTCTTTAAATAGTTTTGGATTATCACTGGTATAATAATTAACTTCAGGTTTTTTACCTTGACTTAACCCAAGTTCTTCGTGTCGAGATAGATACTTTTTTAAACTTGCTGAAATGATTTCGCCTGGATGAGGAACTTTAGTAGATTTGCCCATTATTTTAATTATTTTTTTATAAAGAAAGGGATAATGAGTACAGGCTAAAATTAAAGCGTCGACTTGTTTTGTTTTTAAAGGGTGGAGATATTTTTTTAAAATCATTTTTGTTTCTGGTCTATCTAAATAGCCCTCTTCAATTAAAGGGACTAACAAAGGAGCGCCTTGAGAAACAACTTCAATTTTTGGGTTTATTTTTTTTAGCTCAATTTCATAGGCCTTAGAATTTATTGTAGCTTTAGTTCCTAGAATGCCGACTCGTTTTAAATTTTTATTGTTAGTAATTTCTTCAACGAGCGGACGAATGACGCCTAGCACGCGACGATTAGGATAATGTTTAGGTAAATATTCTTGTTGAATTTTTCTTAGAGCCTGAGAAGAAGCGGTATTGCAGGCAATGATTATAAGATTACATCCTTGTTTGAATAGAAATTCAACTGCTTCACGAGTATATTCGTAAATAGTTTCTTGAGATTTTGTTCCGTATGGTAGACGCGCGTTATCACCGAAATAAATATAGCTATATTCTGGCAAGTCACTTAAAAAGTATTTAAAAACCGTTAGACCGCCTAGTCCAGAATCAAAAACGCCAATTATATTTTTAGGCTTAGTTTCTAACATATTTTTTAAACAAATCACCTCGCTCTTTATAATTTTTAAAAATTCCAAAACTAGCACAACCGGTTGATAGCAATACTGTGTCACCAGCCACCGCTTTTTGTTCAGCGATTCTGACTGCCTCCTCCATATTTTCCACCTCTTTAAATTTAATATTTGGAAATTTTATTTTAATTAATTCTTTTTTAATATTTTTAGTGCCATTACCGGGAAGAAGAATTAGAAACTTAACTTTGGCTTTCATAGTTTTAGCCAAGTCTTTAAAACTTGCGCCTTTATCAGCTCCGCCAGCAATTTGAATTATTGGAGTAGTAAATGATTTTAAATCTAGAACCGTGCTTTCAGGAGTTGTAGAAAAACTATTATCAAAATATTTAATTTTATTTATTTCTTCAACAAGCTCTAGGCGGTGTTCAAGGTTACCGAATTTGGCAACACTCTTTTCGGCTGATTTGTTATTTATTTTTAGGATTTTAGCTACTTCTAAAGCGGCGCCAATATTTTCTTTATTATATGTGCCAACTAGTTTTGAACTTATTTGGCTTGCGGAGAAATAAACTAACTTTCCTGGGAGTTTAATTTTTTTAACTTTAGATTTTAAACTAGAATTAATAACTAAATATTTATTTTGTATATTTTTTGCAATATTTAATTTTGCTTGCCAGTACTTGCTATAAGAGTTATGAAAATTTGGATTATTAGGATCAGCGGGCGCTAAATGTTCTTTATAGAGATTAGTAATAACCGAAATCATCGGTGAGAATTTTAAATCTTCGAGCTGGAAACTTGATAATTCAAGAACAACATAATCACTCGCTTTAATTTTATTTAAAAAGCCTAAGGGCGCGATGCCGATGTTTCCGCCTAGCCAAACTTTTTTGCCACTATCTTTTAGAATCTGATAAATTAAACTAGCGGTCGTCCCTTTCCCTTTAGTTCCACTTACGCCAATTATATTTTTACTTGGGCAAAGTGCAAAAAATAAATTTAAGGGGCTAGTCATTTCTGTCTTTCCTTTATTTAAAGCTTCTTGAATTCCTGGGCAAAGAATAGGCCAGCCCGGGGAACGAAATAAAATATCAAATTGATAAAGATTTTTATTGAATCCCTTAGGGTCCTGGCGAGCATCTTTAATAGTAATTTCCGCTTTTACTTTCTGGCTCTTTAATAATTCTAATAAGGCCTGATTATCTAGACCAAGTCCTAAAAGAGCAATCTTCTTATTATTAAATTTTTCTAAATATTTATACTTAGGCATTTTATTTTAAGTCGCCCCAGTTATCGCCAATATTTTGGTCAACGATAATTGGTACGCGTAATTTTAAAACATCTTGCATGATATTTTTGATATCTTTAGCGTAAGAATCAAGCTTATCTTCTTTAACTTCAAAAATCAACTCATCGTGAACCTGAAGAATCATACGGATTTCATCTTCATGGCCGTAAATTAATTCCTCAACTTTGATCATCGCCATTTTAATCATGTCAGCGGCTGTTCCTTGAAGAGGGGTATTTATAGCCATGCGCTCGGCACTTTTTCTAACCATGCCCATATTTGAATTAATTTCTGGCAGTGGGCGTTTACGTCCGAATAAGGTAATTGCGTAAGAATTTTTCTGAGCCTCAGCAATTGAATTGCTGATCATCTTTTTAATACTTGGGTAAGCAACAAAATATTTTTTAATAAATTCACTGGCTTGAAAATATGGAATACCAGCTGATTGGCTTAAACCATGAGGACCTTGGCCGTAAAGAATGCCAAAGTTAATCGCCTTGGCTTCGCGGCGCATACTTTTAGTCACTTCAGATAATTTTACGCCATTAATTTCTGCGGCCGTGGCAGTATGAATATCTTCATTATTTTTAAAAGCCGCAATCATTTTTTTGTCTCCAGAAATATGAGCGCCTAAACGTAGTTCAATCTGAGAATAATCAAAACCCAATAATTTATATCCTGGAGCGGCGATAAAAGCTTCGCGAATTTTTTGACCCTCTTCGGTTCTGGTTGGAATATTCTGCAGATTTGGGTCACTTGATGATAAGCGGCCAGTCGCAGTTACGGTTTGGTTAAAACTAGTATGAATGCGGCCAGTTTTAGAATTTATCATTCCCGGCAAAGCACTTAAATAAGTAGTTTGAAGTTTATTTAATTCTCGATAGTCGCGGAGAAGCGGAATAATTGGATGAAGATCGTTTAATTTTTCAAGTTCATCTTCAGCAGTAGAAAAACCAGTTTTGGTTTTTTTAATATTGTCGGTTGGGATAGCTAATTTTTCAAATAAAATTTCTTTTAACTGCTTAGTGGAGTTAATATTAAATTTAGTCTTAGCTAATTTATGAATATTTTTTTCTAAAGTCTCTAATTTATCTCCGACCTCAAGACTTAATTTTTTTATTGGTTTTAAGTCAAGCTTAATTCCGTTATTTTCAATTTCGCCGAGAATAGAAATTAAAGGCATTTCTAAAAGCGTAAATAATTCAATTAAATTTTCCGCTTTTAAACGTTTAGTTAGAATTTTAACGAGACGATTAGTGAAATCAGCATCTTCGCAAGAATAAAGACTTAATTTCTCTGGATCAAGGGCGCTAAAATCAAGGCTTAACTGAGTTGCCTGGGTAGCGGCTAAGTTTTCTTTACTAATTTTTTCAAAGCCCAGTTCGTTAAAAACAATTGAGTCTAAATTATGTTGGCGGTTACCGGGGTTGAGTAGATAAGAAGCGAGCATGGTATCAAAACTTAAGCCTTTTAATTCCACTCCTTGGTTTTTCAAAACCCTCCAATCAAATTTTAAGTTATGTCCGTATTTTTTTACTTTTTTATTCTCTAAAATTTCTTTTAACTCAGCTAATCTTTTTTCATTACTTATAATAAAATAAGCTTCGCCCTCGGTCCAAGAAAAACTAATGCCTATTAGACTGGCGGTAATTGGGTCTAGCCCAGAAGTTTCGGTATCAAGAGTAAATTCTTTTTGCAATTTTAACTTTTTTAAAAAAGAGGAGAACTTTTTATCGTCGTTTACTAATTGATAATCAAACTTTTTGGCATTGCGGGTAAATTTTTCCGCCCCACTGTTTTTATTTGTATCTTTCTCATTAGTTTCTTTGCTATCTTTAACGCCATGATCTTTATTAATTCTATCGCGCAAATCTTTAACTTTTGGTAGTAGTGATTTAAATTCAAATTCGCTAAAAATACTCAAAACATTATCTAGTTTAAAAGAAGTGAAACTAATATCGTCTAAAGAAAATTTTAAAGGCGCGTCTAGACGAATGGTTGCGAGGTCTTGGCTTAGATAAGCATTGTCTTTATGTTCTTTTAGTAATTCTAAAATACGAGGTCTAATTTTATCGCTATTTTCTTTAACCGCTTTATAAACCCCGTCTAAAGTTTTAAACTCAACAAGTAAATCACTAGCTGTTTTTTCACCAATCCCTTTAACGCCAGGAATATTATCGCTAGGGTCGCCTCGCAAAGCTTTGTAATCAATAATCTGGTCAGGATTTAAATTATAACGAGCTCTAACCTGTTCATCGCCATACAAAACACTATCGGATAAACCGCGACTCATGGTATAGACTTTAGTTTTATTATTAATTAACTGGAGCGTATCCATATCACCGGTAATAATGATTTTTTCTAAATTCTTTTCGGAATTAGTTTTCTCGCAAATCGTGCCAATTAAATCGTCAGCCTCAAAACCGCTTAATTCAAAAATTGGAATATTAAAAGCCTCGGCTACTTTTTTAACCAGGGGAATCTGCTCATATAATTCGTCAGGCGCCTTAACGCGAGTTGCTTTATATTCAGTATAAGTTTCATGTCTAAAAGTTGGCCCCTTTTTATCTAAAGTTAAAACCACGTATTCCGGGTGAAATTCGTTTAAAGCTTTTAAGAGGAATGATGTAAATCCATAGACAGCATTAACCAGAACTCCTTTTTTAGTACGAAGCGTTGGCGGTAAGGCATGAAAACTTCTATGGATAAGGGCGTTTCCATCAATAATTATTAACTTGGGTTTTGTTTTAGACATAGTTTAATTTTATCATCTTTAAACCCGTGGGGCAATTTGACAAATAGCGATAATATTTGGTTTATGTAATAAAAAAGGCGTTATAAAGATTGTTCTTAATAACGCCGAGACTAGGAAAATTCTTTACCAAATTACCATTATAGCGATTGATCCCCCAGTAGCAAAGAAGAATAATAAGGCCATAACGGCGACTCCCGCTTGGTCATTTTTCTCTGTTCTAATTGAAGAATGAGCAGCGGCCAATACTCCAACGCCAAGTAGGCATGCTACAAAGAAGTAGTGATTCAGGCTGTAAAGTCCTCTCATGAAAGTCAATAAAAATAAAAACCAACTTATAATGGCAGCAAAGTTCCATAAGGTTTCAGAGCCCTTCCCCAGGAAAGATATCGCGGCCAATAGTATGGCGATTGAAATAGGCATTGAAATAACTATCTCTTTCCAATTCATTTGTAAGAACACGTTATTATCGATTGAGTTACTAAGGTTACTAAGAGCTGATAATCCAAATAAGGCTATCACTACGGCTAGTATGGTGGCTAGTCCAAATCCTAAAAATTTCATTTGTAAAAATTTAAAATGTTAATGTTCGAAAATAATTATTTTATTAATAAATGATATTATAATTTTAACTAACAAATGTCAAATATCAGAGAAGCTATAATTGACAATTGTTAATATTATTGGTAACGTTAATCATTCCTTTAACAATTAAAATATAAATAAAAAAAATAGACACAATGAAAAGGTTAGTATTTGTAAGTATACTTTTTGTTTTTTTTGGCCTAAGCGCTAAATTAAATACTGTTCTTGGGCAAGAAAACAATAATTATTTTATTGTAGAAGTTTATTCAGGAGGCTTTACCGCTTCAAGCGTGCCAGAATCTTTTAGAAATATTCCAATTCACGAAGACGATGGGACTGGCTTATCAGGGTTAATTAGTAAAAATTCCTACGATATACCTATTTATGGTAGAATCGGTTATCGAAAAATTTTTGTAAATAATAAGCGAATTAGATTGGGCTACGACATAGTAGCTCTATTATCTGCTTATAACCTTGAAGAAAAAAGTTATGTTGATAGTCCAGGTTTTATATCCGATTATTCTGGAAGTTCTTCTAGCTTTTGCGGTACAACGCTCAGAGGTCCTACAAGCTTACTTGGTCTTAAGTTTTTTGTGCCAGAAATAAATATTGTGCCCGGTTTTGTAGCCGAGTATATTCCTTGGAGAAATAAAATGTCTCCAACAATATTAATGAGCGCAAGTTACATGTCTTTCGTTGCCGTGAACGGTTGGGACAGAAAGGGTTTTAAGACTATTTTTGAGCAAAAAATACTCGCGTATACGTTGCCAGTAAATATTGGTCTAGGAATATCGATTCTGGAAGGCGACATCACAATTAATCCCGGAATAAATTTAAATTTTATGCTAAAACCGGAAAACGCTAAAGAATTCCAAGCCTCGTCTCGATTTGTTAACGCCTTTTTGAATCTAAACTTCAAAATTGTTGATTATTAATGAGCCTAGATGATTAGATTTAAGAGCCAAAGATTTCATTAGAAATCAAGGCTCTTTTTTATTTCTAATTGACATTTATTAGTATTAATTATAAAATTTTTTATTAATAATCATTCTTTAAAAACAAAATAAAACCCCTATATTATGAGAAAAGAAAATCAGTTTTCGCCTTTTCAGATGGCCCTATTTTTTCAGCAATTCGCGTCTAGTCAGAGTGTTGGTCGTCGATCTACTATTGAAAATTCAGATGATGACGGTATTTATCTGGGTGCCTTAAACCCCTTCTTTATAGATAAAGAAAAGATTCGCCTTAGTAAGTCCTTGCGTCGTTTAAACGATAAGACGCAGGTGTTCGTAGATAGGCAAAATAATCCGCATCTGAGAAACAGAAGAACTCATACCGATGAAGTTGTTTCGGTCGCAGTTTATATCGCAACTATTTTAGGGCTTAACGTTCATTTAGTTGAAGCAATAGCGCTTGGTCACGACATAGGCCATACGCCTTATGGGCATATTGGCGAAAGAGCGATTAGCGAATTAGCTGGTCGTAAATTTACGCATCAAGTTATGAGCCTGGTTATTGCGCAAAAAGTAGAACGATCGGGAAAGGGTTTAAACCTATCCTGGGAAACCCTGGAAGGAATCCTTAATCATTCTCGTGGTGATGGCCAATTAATAATGAATAGGTCTTTGCCGCTTGAATATGCAGTTGTTATGTTCGCCGATAAAATTGCCTATACTTTTTCCGATCTTAATGACGCTTTACGCTGTTCATATTTTCAGGAAAGTCAGTTGCCGGCAGAATTTTTTGCTCTTGGGAAAAGTCAAAGAGAGCGGACGAATAATTGCATTCTTCATTTAGTTAAAGAGAGCGCTGAAAAACAGTTCATTTCTTTTTCTGATTCGCAAGTCGCTCAGCAATTTGAATCATTACGCCAATGGAGTTTTCATAATTTTTATCGTAAGCTTGATCATGAAGTTCAAAGAGAAGCTGTTTACGATGACTTTAAAAAAGTATACCCATTTTTAGAAGATATATTTGGTAAGCTTGGACATAATGTTTTTCTGGCTCTAGCCTTAATGACGGATAGTGAAATTAGGAAAATAACTCTTACTCTAAAAAAGGATAAAAAAAAGATTTATGCCCCTGGTTTTTTTTCTAGCTTTGGCTTCTATGAAATTCTTTCAAACCTGCCAAAAAATTCTAAAATTGATATCTTTAATGCCGATCTTGATAAAAGTAAATTTAAGCGCTTTGACGCTTGGTAATTTTAAGCCCCAGTTAATGGGGCTTTTTTAATGCTATTTTCCTTGACTATTAGCCGTATTTATTTTAGGATAAATCTTCCTAGTAATTTAAAAATTTAAAAACCATCCGCCCAAGGCGGAGTAAACAAAACAAAAGATCATGAGTGAAATTCTTGTTATCAATGAATTACCGGAAGATGTTTTTTCAAAATATCTTCAAGGCAGAGGCTGGAATGTAACGCGAAGAAATTTTCGCGATCAGCTTCAAACAGAAATTATGAACTTTAAGCTAGAGTCTAGTCCTTCGGGTAAGGTTTCTCCAAGCTTAATTCTTTTGATTAACTATTCTCACAAGGATGGGTTAATTATGAAGAGAACTTTTTCCTCAAGTCTTATTATCTTGATCAATGGAGGTAAGAAGGATTTTTCTCCTTTTATGTCCGTTGTAAATGAGGAATACCTCGATTTCGTTCCTTTCTCTAGCTGGAAAGAGTTTGAATTTCTCTGTAATGTTGAAAATTTGCGAAAACGCCTTAAAGAGAATAAATTGTTAACCCATTATTTTAATGATCGTTATTATAACGACATTGGAAGACGGGCCAGAATGGTTTATGAAATTAATCGAGAACCAAATTTTAAACCAATTAAAGAAGGGTTTTCCGAGTTTATTAAAGCGATGATATATTTATCAAAACTTTATATTGACTGGTTAAACGCTTGGGAGATCGAACTTATTAATCTTGATATTCCTATTACTTTTGAATATTCTGAAAAGAACAAAAAAGTAAAAAGTGCCGTGGCCGCCTTGAAGAATAATTATAAAGGCTTGCCTATTGTTAGAGAAGGAGACAAGATTTTCTTGGAAGACATTGAAACTTTAGTTATCCAGGCAACTGATACTGAAGTCACATTTTCTTTCGGCGAGCCAGTAAGTCGAAACATTCTTTCTCATATTAAATCATTCAAAGCGCGACCAATAATCGATTTGCTTGAAAAAAAGTATGCCATATTTTCTTTTGAGGCCTTACTAAACAAGAAGGTCCCTTACGGGCCAGCTGAATTTTTAGCTTTAGGAGAAAAAGCCAAAAGCAATAAACGGGATGATTTCTTGAATAATTATTCAACTATTTTCTTTAGTAATGAAACTGATAAAATAAGGCGCGACCGTAGTCAAGTTGAGGCGATGATTAAAATTATGGGCCTTGAGTTTTTTACACTCGTAGTTGGTCCGGCAGCGACTGGGAAAACGTTTTTAACAGCCGCCGCTAATTATCAATTCAACAAAAACAATCGCAACGTTTTAATTGTCTCTCATAGTAACCTTGGCGTGGATAATTTGATTTGCGAAACTGCCAAATATTCTGATGACAAGGTCTTTCGTTTGGGAAATGATTTAAAAGTAATTTCTGCGCCTGCTCAGCAATTTCATTGTGAAAAACGTTTCATGCTGAAAGACAATCCAAGAAAGTACGAAAGAGATTATCTGCGAAAAAATCCGCAGGGCTTAATCTTGGGTTGTACGATTGACTCTTTTCGCTGGGTGTCTGAGTATTTGAAAGGCCTAGACATTAAAATTGATGTGGTCGTAGTCGATGAAGCGAGCCGAGGTTTCTTTCTGGATTTGTTGCCAGTAATCATGGCCGCAAGAGATAAGGTAGTTTTAATTGGGGATAATAAACAACTGGGTAATATAAGTTTGCCGAAAGAGTTAATGGAATTTTTTGAAAAAAAAATAAGTGAACATGAGAATTTTAGTAAACTGGATTTACCAAAATCATTAGCTTATTATTTTGAACGAGGATTTTTTAACTCATTGATTGAACTTAATTATTTTCCAGCGAATTTGCTATCAACCAATAGACGCTCGCTTGAAAAAATCAATAACTTGGTTAGCACGGTTTTCTATGAGGGTAAATTAAAGACTGGTCGATTTAATCCGTCAAACAGTGGTAAATTAACTTTTATAGAAACCTTGACTCCGGAAAAGAAAATGGGGACCTCTTATGTTAATCCTGGTGAAGCAAATTTGGTAATAGCTAAATTTATTATGACAGCCGTTAATCATCTTAAACAAAAAGGGAGGATTACTGATTTAGTTATAATTACTCCGTATATGGCCCAAGTTCATCTATTTAAAAAAAGACTAAGAAAACATTTATTGTTTAATAGCACTTTAAAAGAGCAGGTGAACGAGAAAAATATCGAAGAGATATTGAGTCAATTAGTAATTACCGTTGACGCAATTCAAGGTGGTCAAAGAAAATTTGTTTTTGTCAGTTTAGTTCGTTCAAACAGTAAGGGTGAAATTGGATTTAATAATGATATTAGAAGATTGAATGTGGCTTTATCAAGAGCTCAAGAATCTTTAATGATCATTGGTAATCCGAATCCATTCTTAGAATGTCAGTATGAAGATATTCGACAAGCATTTAAAAAAATAATGGAAATTATCAAAAGATAATAAATAAGGCTTTCCGCAGGGAAAGCCTTTTTAAGTTTAGAAAACTCGGTTAGAAAAATTTTTGGGAGAGGGAAACGATGTTTCCCTAGTCATCGGTGTAGTGTTAGCCGTTAAAACAAAAGATTAAACTTCAGAATTAAAAACTCCCCCATAAAATTAAAGGCATTATGCGCAGCCGTTTAATTCTATACAATACACCTCATCGTTCGTCTCCGTGGGCTGAACCTACCACCATGCGATTTTTCTTCTTCTTTTTGGTTTGAGGTTGGCCTTCGCAAGTTGCGAATGCCGTTTGCCCATCTTTTCTGATCATCACGGGGATAGCCAGAAAGATAAGAGGAACGAAGGATAATAAAGAACGAATAAAAGAAACATCAGTATTCATACAATAAACCTCCTTTCAAAATTATATTAGTACATTGAGTTGTGATTTGTCAAATAAAAAAACAACTTCGCATTAACGAAGTTGTTTTTATTTTAGTGGTCGTTAAAAAACGGATTTCCAACTCTTTAGACGAAATTATTGAGGAAATTAAATATTGGACGGGGTTTTTAAACTTGTAGTTATTTGGTTATGTCGTTTCATGGGGCATTGTCTAATGGTTGACATATAATAACTTTTATGATATAATGTATTAATACTCAAATAATGAGTAATACCCAATTCTGCTGGGTAAAGCGCAGAAAATACTTTAACAATACAAATAAATTGTAAAATGGAAAAAAGTAGCCAACAAGATCCCAGTTTCGGACAAGGGCTGGAACTCGCCGGTACCGTGCTTAAAGCAATTGCCAGCACGGCAAAAAAGAACGGTTCAAGTTTGGACGAAGTACAGAAAATCGTCGGCAAACCAGGAGTAGTTTTCAAGCTCGTTGAAGATTTGTTCGCAAAAGATGTAGAACAAAAATCTTCAATGCTTAGCCTTATCTCCGTCGGAGAAAAGGTGATGGTTGAAGCTCTCGATGGTAAGGCGTATATCGCTGATGCCAAACAAACATTCCGTTCGTTTATAGATGGAAATTTTAAAAGTTGGGGACTCAATAAATCAGGCCCCGCTACTCTCGAAACATTAGTGGACATCCACGAAGTTGTTGAAGATGGAAATTTTGTTAAAATTTTCACCTCACTCAATCCTGGTTTGGAAAAACTTGTAATGACGCAAGCTCAAATTATTCGTTTTTGCGAAAAACACCCTACCTGGCTCCGTCAGGACGGATATGCCACTTTTTTCTTAACAAAAGTTAATGATGAGTATGTTGTGGTTGACGTGCACGTGAATTCTGACGGTCTGGACGTCTACGTGTATCGCCTTGGCGATGCCAGTGTCTTGTACGGTCAGTGTCGTCGCCGGGTCGTCTCCCCGCAACTTATAGCTTTGTCAGCTTAATCCTTAGTCTTTGATTCTTTGCCCCTCGGATCCTTTGAACACATGTTCTTAGGCCCCGAGGGTTTACCTTATTCAGCCGGGAAGTGCTGATAACAATCACTAACCATAATACTGGTGAAAAATGAACACAACGGACAACACTGGTCTTGGACTCATTAAAGCAGTAATCGAGAGAGTTCAAAACGAAAAATCACTGTTTAACAGTGCTCTTAAAAAACTTGTCAATTCTACAGAAGAAGAATTAGACGATTTCTTGAAGAGAAAGATTACTGCTAAAGTTACCGAAGGCATCATTCGTCTTATCTCTGGTGACAGCACTCTTACCATTAAAGCTTTGGACGGTAGCCGTTTAATCTACAATGCTAAAGACACTTTCAAGTCTGGCATTGATGGCGATTTCGTCAACTGGGGCGTAAATAATCCCGGCGTTGCTACCATGGAAGCCTTCGTGCAGGTGCATGAAATGATCGGCGACGGTAAATTAATGGATATCTTTAAATCTTTACCAGGAACCTGGAACCAAAAATGGCTATCACAAAATCAATTCATTGATTTCTGTGAAACTTTGCCTGACTGGTTAAGGCAGGAAGGATATGGTACGTTTTCTCTTATTAAAAAGGATGAGAACAAACCAATCAATGAGGATAATCCTGAAGATAACTTGGTTGTGGTTGGCGTGCGCGTGAATTCTGACGGTCTGGACGTCTACGTGAATCGCCTTGGCGATGCCGATGTCTTTGACGGTCAGTTTCGTCGCCGGGTCGTCTCCCCGCAACTTATTCCCTCGGTCACTTAGACCATTTAAATTTGTTACTTTGTCCCTCGGATCCTTTGAACTTAGTCCTAAACTAAGCTCTTGGATTCCGGGGGATTTTTTTGTATAATGAAGACATGGTTTTGTTTTGCCCGCTGGTCACGGCTATCGGACCAAGACTATTTAAAAATATTTTCGAGATTTTCGTTGGTTACGGCTTGCGAAATAGGGAGACTATTTTTAATCAAAAAATATATAAGTTGGTATAGAGCGCTGGTGGACTTTTAGGTCCCGAATAATATTCAGCCGTTTCTTTCGTGTTCGTCAGGGCGGCGGTGAGATTAGAAGGCGTTTTATACATTTTTGTGGTTAACGTGAACGTGAATTCTGACGGTCTGAACGTCAACGTGAATCGCCTTGGCAATGCCAATGTCTTAAACGGTCAGTATCGTCACCGGGTCGTCTCCCCGCAACTTATCGGTTTCTCCTTCGCTCGTTCGAGGGAGTTTTATTTTCTAGCCCCTTTTTCCAACCACCCAGCATACGCCCAACTTCATCCAGTCGTTCGGATAGAGAAGAATATTTAAGATTAGAAATACATTTATTTTCCCAAGCCAGTTGCAGAAAAAATTTAAGGCTATCAAGTTTTAAAATCGCTAGAGAAAGTTGGGCAGATTTTTTCTCGCCAGATAAATAGGCAGTGATAAAAGTATTTTCTAAGAGAGACAAAAAACAGCTTTCGATTTTGCCGCCCAAGTTATATCGATAAATCTTGGGAAAGTCTGAGAGAGTCTGAAACCAAAGGCTGTATGTTTCCTTGGTTTTAACGAGCACTATGGGCGGTCGAAGAGCTGTACTCATAAATTTATAATTAAAAAATTTACTAAAACTTATTGTGAAATTATAACCGTCCCTAATTTGCTTTTAGCTTGGGAAGAATTTTTAACAGGGAAGAGAAAGCGTCGTGACGTTGCCTCCTTCCAAGGGAAGATGATGGACAATATTTTAAGTCTTTACCGTAGCTTGAAAGAAAAAACCTATGAGCACGGCGGGTATCAATCTTTTAAGATTTCCGACCCCAAACCTAGGCATATTCATAAAGCGATTGTCCGCGACCGGCTTCTCCATCATTTATTATATCGGGAAACTTATCAATATTTTGATAAGCAATTTATTAATGATTCCTATTCTTGCCGAATAGACAAGGGCACCCATCGATCGGTCTTTCGTCTCGCGAAATTTAGCGGTCGAGTTTCTGAAAATAATAAAAAAACAGTATGGATTTTGAAATGTGACATTAAAAGATTTTTTGCGAGTATTGACCATGAGATTTTAAAAAACATTTTAGCAAAATACATTAATGATAAAGATTTATTATGGTTATTCGGACAGGTAATTGATAGTTTTGAAACTCCTGGTCGGCCCAGAGTCGGCTTGCCGTTAGGCAATCTAACTTCCCAACTCTTGGTTAATGTCTATATGAACGAATTTGATCAATTCGTTAAGCGGACTCTAAAAATAAAACATTATATTCGTTACGCTGATGATTTTGTATTTTTAAGCGAGAATAAGAATGAGCTAATCACCTTAAGACCGAACTTAGATGAGTTTTTAGAAGGACGTTTAAGATTATCTTTGCATCCTCAGAAAACGTATTATAAAACTTTAGCCAGCGGTGTAGATTTTTTAGGGTGGATACAGTTTAGCAATCACAGAGTCCTAAGGACGGTTACTAAGAATCGGATGTTAAAGAGGCTCAAACAAAATAATGAGCTAGCGACGAGAGCCGCTTGTCTAGCCCTCTTGAAACACGGCAATACTTATAAACTAAAGGAAGCGGCTGGCCTGGTTTAACAAATTATTATAGCACTTTTTGACAAATCAGACAATAGTTATTATCATAATTTAGCTAAGCTAATTCTATAATAACGAAATTAACAGATTTTTTGCTTAATAAATTTATGCTTTCTAATCTTTCTCAAAATCTTCATATAATCTATGCAACAAATGGAAACTTTAGAGATGATATAAAATATATTAGAGAAAATGTTCCTATGATAATGTACTATGTTCCTGGGGCGGAAATAGAGGAGCAAATGGAGGATACTAAGTCTGATAAATCATCTCTCGAAGTCGGCTCATCGGTCGATGTCCAGCGT
Organism: Patescibacteria group bacterium; assembly: GCA_049318005.1. GTDB lineage: Bacteria > Patescibacteriota > Patescibacteriia > Patescibacteriales > UBA12465 > UBA12465. Next base: position 41,350 of record JBMOHE010000004.1, on the reverse strand, counting down.
ATAATAAATAATTATATCAAAGCCGTTTCCGATTTAAGATTAAAATATAATTTATCTTCCTCCTATCAAGAACCGCTTAAAGATTTTATCGAGATAGAGGACAGGGGTCGTCTTTCGGATATGCCGGCAGAGCTTTGGCCGTTTAATATTGCTAATCCTGTCAATCCTAGAGAAGAATTTACAGTTATCCGTTTAAACCCGGAAACGACCATAACGGAACTGCAGAAGAATTGGAACAGAATCAGGAAAGAAGTCGCCAAACTATCCGCCCATAAGCCTCTGAAAGCCTCGCCACGAGTTAATGTCGCTCGAGACTTGGAAATATACCAATTACGCCAAAACGGTAAAAAAGATAAGGAAATAGCCTCAATAATTAACGAGAAATACCCGGACAAAATTCTCGGCTATCAAGATATTGCTAAAATTGTTAAAAGACTCCTCGACTATTCAAAGAAACTTACCGGACAAGCAAAATAATTTTAGCGGGTATATATCGCCACGACTCAATTCGTTATCATAAGACCATAAACACTAAGCTTATGGTTTTTTGTTTATATCGCCCCTTTTCTCGCCATTTTCCGTTTTTTTCGGACCCGGCGGATCCCCCGTGGGGGAGCCGGGCCGAAAAACGGAATGGCCGGATAGGCGTAAAGAAACAAAAGCGAGGGCGTTCTGCTAACGCCCGAGCGTGTACTTTAAAAACTTAATAAATAACTTGATTATTCACTCATATTACACGAGTCGAAAAAACAAGTTATTAGTCTAAGACAATAATAAAAAGCGTATGGATGGTTTACCTTACGAGGTCAAGAAAAAAATCATCAAGTCCGGAAATATTATTGAGATATTTGAGTATGAGAAATCATATTGGGTCGGTTGGCCACAGTATCGGAAAATTCATCACCCTGAATTTAAGCATATTCGCTTAGAATCGGAGCAGATTAAAATTAGAGAAGACAATGTTAAGCGAGCCAGACAGAAAATAACTCGCCTAATTAATTCTAATCCGCAACTTAAAACTTTTTTAACGCTGACATTCAAAGACGAAATATTGGATTTAAAAACGGCCAATAAATATTTTGACCGCTTTATTAAGCGGATCAGTTATAGCCAAGATGACTTTCAATATTTAGCTGTTCCCGAATTTCAGTCGCAGTCAAAAAGAGTTCATTATCATTTAGTTTCTAATTATCCTCTGCCGGAATTTGAAACTGGTGATAAGCGAAAAGAATATGAACGGTGGTTTGCCGATAAATACTGGAAAAATGGTTTTATTAATTTTAGGCCTATTAATAACGCCAAGAATATCGGTATTTATATCTCGAAATATTTAAGCAAAGAAATGTTCGATCCGAGGTATTTTAAGAAACGAAAATTTTTCTATTCAAAAAATCTGAATCAACCGGAAATAATCGACTACCCGGATGAGGTTAATGATTTCTTAGACTTCTTTAGCCCCGATTCTTTAGATCTCATTAAAGAACGGGAATTTTATAGCGACCGCCTGGGTCAAATAAAAGAAACTATATATAAAATAAACGAAATAAACAACGAAGAATTGGATAAAATTATTAAAAATAATAAATCAGAAAAAACAACAAAAAATAAAGAACTGAATATAGACGATATTGTCTTTTAATAAAGACATTTTAATTCACTAATTAAAATGTTCTGCAGACATTTTTCGGAATTGAATGATGAGCTTAGAGGCTCTGCGAAAACTGCTGGGAAGTCGTGCTAAGCGGTTTTCCGATGAAGAGCTTGAAGAAATAAGGCACGATATTTATGCCTTTGCTCATCTCGCCTTTGATATCCATCAGCAAAATCCTAACTTATTTAAATAAATATAAATAATAATCAATAAAATATATGTTAACATTAGAAAAAATGAAAGAGTTAGTCGGCCCGAAATCTTCGGAATATACTGACGCTCAATTAATGGAAGTTAGCCGTGATTTGTATCAATTAGCTTATTTGGCCTTTGAGTATTATAAACGCCATATTAATCCAACCTTAATGTAGCTTAATCTTGTAAAAAAGAGAATTTATGCTAATATCCTTAATGGACACAATTAATATAGCAAATATTTACTCAAGTCATAATGACGGCGAGATGTCGTTTTGAGATAAAGGGAGCAGTGACTGTTTCAATTGAGTATTTGCTTAATTGTGTCCGACAGTTTACTGCTCTCTTTTTATTAATTTTAAATTTATGACTAAAAAAGGAATTATCTATTACCGGGTTTCAACTGAAGATCAGGCTCAATCCGGTGTTAGCTTGGAACAACAAAAAAATGCTTGTTTGGAATATGCCCTCAAGCACGATATTGAAATTGTTGAAATGTTTCACGATGACGGCGTATCAGCGAAAACTATTGAACGGCCGGGCTTAAAAGAATTATTAAAATACTGTGTAAAAAATGCCAAGAATCTTGACTGTGTGATTGTTTATAAAATTGACCGCTTGTCTCGGAATGTTAATGATTATACCGGCATCCTGGCGTCGCTCTATAAACTTAAAATTAAGTTTATATCAACGACGGAAACGGTTGACGAGACGCCGAGCGGTCGATTAGTTGGAACGATTGTTGCCTCTGTCGCTCAATTTGATAATGATGTTAGGAGCGAAAGAATCGCCTCTTGTATGCACGAACGGATAAAACAAGGAGTTTGGTGCTTTAAAGCTCCCTTTGGCTATTTAAACGCTCGAGATAATCAAAATAAGGCTATGATCATCTTTGATAAGGTGCGTATGCCTTTAATTAAATTAGCTTTTGAGCGGTTTGCGACCGGCTTATATCAAATTGAACAAGTCAGAAAGATGTTAAATGATAAAGGGTTTAGAACGCATAAAGGCCGAGAGTTAACTTTGCAGACACTCCATGAATTACTCCGAGAAAAATTCTATATCGGGATTATGACAGTTAAGAATCAAGAATACGCCGGTAGTCATGAAAAATTTATTGATGAGCGTATTTTTTGGCAGTGTCAGAAATTATTTAGAAACGCCGATAAGGGCGATTGTATTTCTTTGGGGCGAGTTAACGAAAGTTTTCCCTTAAGGCATTTTGTGGTTTGTCCACATTGTGGTAGTCCGCTAACTGCTTGTTTTTCAACCGGTAAAATGGGCATTAAATATCCTTATTATAAATGCTATAACAAAAAATGCGGTCAGTTAAAATCAATTACTAAAAAAGAAGTTGAAGATAGTTTTTCATTAGGCCTAAAAAAGATTAGTTATCAGCCCTATATGGTCAAGGCCGTTAAAAAAGCGATTATTGATGTTTATGATGAGAGAAAGAATGAGATACATAGTAATTTTGGTTCGCTCAAGTCGCAACTAGAAAATCTGAAGGCGGAAAAAGATAAATTAATTGAGATGAAGAAAAAGGAATTATTGGATGATGAGGATTTCAGGGAAGAAATGGATAAAGTAAAAATTATGCTGTCCGATAAACAGGAAAGACTCTTAAACTGCAAAGACGACGGTTTTGACGTTAAAAAGAATCTGGATAAAGTTTTTGATTTTATGTGCGATCTGCCGGACTTTTATGAAAAGGCCAATTACGCCACTAAACTCAAAGTTCAGAGTTCGATTTTTAAAGAAAAGCCCTCTTTTAATTTTTACACATTTCAAACTCCGAAATTATCGCCAATCTTAGAAACAAAAAGAGATTTGGAATACTCCAAATCTCGTAATGTGGACCCTACAGGACTCGAACCTGCCACCCCCTGCTTGCAAAGCAGGTGCTCTACCAGATGAGCTAAGGGCCCATTAAGTCACTATCTAATAATGACTTTTTGATTATAAACAGAAAATAAAAATTTGTGAAGGGGGTAACTTATCTTCCAGCTTTAATAAGCGGACTAAGCATCCATTCCATGAAACTAGAACCACTGCCAGTTGCAAAGACTAGGCCGACAAAGATTGCGATAATACCAATCAATTTATAGCCTAATCGGCTGCCGCCTTCTGCGCCAAGCTTATCTTCGAACCAGGCAATTCTGCCAAAATTACTCATTAGCCATTCTGTTTTTAAAACCATGAAGATTCCGCCAACAGCAATGGCTATACCAAAAATAATTTGTCCCATACTTTTATTTTACGTAACTTAAAGGATTATATTTAGCCCCACTAATAATAACTTCAAAATGAAGATGGGAGCCAGTCGATCTTCCGGTTGATCCCATAGCGGCAATATTTTCTCCCTTTTCAACTCTTTCTCCAACTTTAACAAATAACTTAGAGGCGTGTCCATAGCGAGTTTTCTTTCCGCCGCCGTGATCAATAACAATAGTATTCCCATAGCCACCGTTATAGCCACCTTGAGAAATAATAACGACGCCATCGTCAGCTGCATAAATAGGGGTGCCAATCTTATTGGCGATATCGATGCCTGGGTGACGCCAAGAGAAATATTGACTAATACGATATCCTCCCGCTGGCCAAGCCATTTTATTCCCAGTTACTTTCGCGACCGGGCTCTTTATCAAATCTTTAATTATAGAAATACCAGTATAGTTTGTGTTACTAGTTTTACGAACTGCGACTACGTCGCTAATTTTTTTAGCACCGGGAATAATAATTTTTTCTCCAACTGAAAGACTATTGCCAAGCGAATTGCAACTTAATATTTTTTCTAGTTCTATCCCATAAGTTTGCGAAATCCTAGCAAGAGTATCGCCCTTTTTAACGGTATATAAAACGCCGCTATAAGGCAAAATAGCTAAGCGATCACCGATTCTAATTACACTAAAGGCACTTAAGTTATTGGCCCATAAAATAGTATTAACGGTTAAGCCAAAGCGACGAGAAATAGTTGAGATTGTGTCCCCATTTTGAACAGTATAATATATAATTTCTTTCCTTGCTGTCGCCTCCCCAGTGTCTCCACTACTTGATGACCCATTGCCGTTTATTTGGGGCTTGAAAACTAAATCATTGCCTTCACTAAAGTAAAGAGAGTCAATTGGTAATATGTCTTCACTTGAATCACTTGGGACTTGCTTCTCAAGCGTGCACGAACTATCAACATATTTATCCATGCCGGCGGTTATAGCGCGATTGGGAGTAGCTGTTTCTTCAATTAATTCTTCATCAGGAACAGAGCTAAACTCAGTGGCCACCAGGTTTGACATGACTGTCTTGGGAATTTTTGTTTCCATCGCCCCCGCTCTATTAGTATCGGTTAAGTTTGAAAATATAATTAAAAAAACTAGAGAAAAAATAAAAATATAAACCGGCTGTCTCCATAATAGTTCAAGTGGAGAATTTTTTATTATTCCATTCTTACGTAAACGAAATAATTGGTAATAAATCTTAACTAATATTTTATAAAAAAGGAGTTTAAATATAAAACGAAAAAAACCGGCTAAAAACCGGAAAGGATGAACTAAGACCTTTTTTAAGAATAGTGCAGTCTTGATTGAGAATAGTCCAATCTCAACGGCGATCTTCTTAAATTGTTCTAAAAAATTTTTATTAATATAATTATTTTTTATTTCACAATAACAGAAAACGGCTTATTACTTCCATAGGCTTTAGGGCCTTCAAGGCAAAACTTTTCAATATTCTTTTTAAAATAGGCTGGCTTTGATTCTTGGATAAGGCCAATTAAGTAATACGCGAGCGCCATAATAAAACTATTGCCGGCATTATTAGGTATTTTTATTTGGAAGCGGTTATTTTTTAAACCAAAGTATTTATTTTCTCCAAAACTTATAACTAATTCTTTATCAAAGTTATTAACAAATTTAGCATGACGAGCTTCGCCAAAGCTAAAAGCACGTAATGATAAGTAAGGGCCAAATAATTCGTTTCTCTTTATCTCTAACATAGGAGCAATTGCTCCAAATTCATCTGGCAAAATAAAAGAATAGGCACTGTATTTTTTAAAGTTAGTCGGCAATTTTAGTTTTTTTATGAAATCTTTAGTACCGCCAACCTCTTCTTTTCCGGCCGCCATGATTATACCTAAATAAGTTGAGGTATTATAAGTATATGGTTCTGGTAGTTTTTTATAAGCAATCACATGGTCAGCCAATTTTGCGGCACTAGAGTCGGGACTGCAAGTTAAAAGGGTTGTTTTTAGTTTATTCTTTTTAGCTAATTTTATTTCCCAAACAGAATCTTTTTCGCCAGAGGCTGAAATAACTACCGCCTGAGTAATTGTTTTATTATTAATTAACTTCTTATAATCAGTTAGAATTTTTTTAAAATTACTTTCGGTCGCAATAATAGCTGGTTGGTCGGCAAAAATTATTTGGCCAGCGTTATAAGCATTGCCACTCCCCACTACTATTGGGAATGAAAACGATTTTAAGTTTAGGCTAGCTGGTTTATTTTTAGCGAAAAAATCGAGGGCGGCTAAAACAACTTCATTAAGATTCGGCAAATTAGTATAAGTCATATTTTTATGTTATTTTACTTCTTTTTAATTATAATTCATCTTGATTTTTATTTCAATTTGCGATAGGATAAAGATGATAATTAACGAAATTTTTTATATGTCTGGACACTCAAAATGGGCGACAACGCATCGCCAAAAAGAACTAGTTGATGCTAAAAGAGGGGCTATTTTTACTAAATTAGCTAATATTATTACGATTGCGGCTCGTAAGGGCGGCGATCCTAGCGCTAACCCATCTCTTCGCGCAGCCATTGACCGCGCAAGGGATGTTAGCATGCCTAAAGATAATATTGAAAGAGCCATTAAAAAGGGAACGGGCGAACTTGGAGGCGCGGTAGTTGAAGAATTATTCTACGAAGGAATTTTGCCACCGGGTATTCAGGTGGTTGTTAAGTGCTTAACTGATAATAAAAACCGAAGTGGCGCTTCTGTCCGCCACCTATTTACTAAAAATGGGGGAGCTTTTGGGGCTGTTCTTTGGAATTTTTCTCAATTAGGCGTTATTCGTATTTCTAGTGACCAGATTAAAGCCCAAAAACTAAGTAATGAAGAGCTGGAATTAGAACTAATCGATCATAATATCGTTGATTTTCTAAAGGAAGATGAAGGCATTACTATTTATACAGAGATGAAAGACTTACTAGGTATTAAAGAGTATTTAGAAAAGAAAGGACTAAAAGTTGAATCAGCTGAAATTGAATATGTTTCTAAAGAAAAAATGGAGTCTCCGGCTGAAGATAAGGAAAAGTTAGAAAAGTTTATGGAAGCGCTTGAGGATAATGAAGATGTGAGTGATTACTATACTAATCTAATCTAAAGCCATTAACTATGGCAAACATTAAAATTATTTTAGGGATAGACCCGGGGATTGCTGATACTGGATATGGAGTTATTAAAGCTGAGGGCAGTAAATTAACCTGCTTAGCTTATGGCTCTATTAAAACAAGCTCTAAACTAGATTTAGTAACAAGACTTGAAATTTTACACTCCGAACTCGATAAAATAATCAAAAAACATAAACCAAGTTACGCCTCAATCGAACAGTTGTTTTTTAATAAGAATGTTCGAACCGCTTTAATTGTTGGCCAGGCTAGGGGCGTTGCCCTTCTAACTCTAAAACAGAATAAATTAGAAATTTTTGATTTTACTCCATCCCAAGTTAAGTCGGCTGTTTCGGCTTACGGTCAAGCCTCAAAACTACAGGTTCAAAAAATGGTTAAATTAATTCTTAATTTAAAAGAGCTGCCTCAACCTGATGATGCAGCCGATGCTTTAGCGATTGCTATTTGTGGTTTAAATTGCAAACTATGTCAAAAAAATTAAAAATTGTTCATATTAGTTCAGAATTAGCGCCGTTTTCTAAAACCGGTGGTCTTGGCGATGTTGCCCGTAGTTTACCTAAAGCTTTAAAAAGATTGGGCCATGATTTGATTTCAATTACGCCTTTATACGGAAAATCAATAAACAAAAAAGAGTATAAATTAGAATTAATTTTTGAAAACGTTGAGTTACGTTTAAATTCTCAAGAAAAAATTAAAGTAAATTATTGGCGCGGGTTTTTGATGGAAGATTTGCCGGTTTACTTTATTGAGAATGCTCATTTTTTTTCTAAACACAAAAAGATTTACGGTTCTTCTCGAGAGAATGCACGATTTCTAGTTTTTAATGTAGCGGCCTTAAAATTATTATCGTTATTAAAATTTCCGGCCGATATTATTCATTGTCATGATTGGCAAACAGGTTTAATTCCTTATTATTTAAAAACTGATTTTCGTTATTCGAAAACTTTAAAAAAAGCTAAAACAATTTTTACTATTCATAATCTAATTTTTCAATTAGGACATAATTGGTGGGAAATTCCACCCGAGAGAAAAGATTATGGTCGAAGTAAAATCCCTCATTTAAGTGACCCTCGTTTAGAAGATATAAATTTTGCTAAACGAGCGATTCGTTCGGCAGATATTATTAATACAGTTAGCGAACAGTATCGCGAAGAAATCATGACTAAGAAATTCGGTCAGGATTTGCAGCGTATATTAAAAAATCGTGAGAGTCGTTTATTCGGTATTATTAATGGGATTGATTATAATACCTATAATCCTGAAAAAGATAAGGATATACATAAGCGTTACTCATTAAATAAATTAAGCGTTAAATCAGATAATAAAAAATTTCTCCAAAAACAGATAGGTTTGCCAGTCGATAAAGACGTGCCAATATTAATCACAACCTCTCGCGTAACTTTTCAAAAAGGTTTTAATTTAATTTTAAAAATTATTAATTCTCTTTTGAAACTTGATATTCAGTTGATATTCATGGGAGATGGCAATAAGGAATATATCCAGCCTATAAAAAAAATTCAAAAGAAATATAAAAATAAACTTGTTTGGCTTCCTTTTGATCAGAAAAAAGAAAATCTTCTTTATGCGGCCGCTGATTTATTTTTATTACCATCTAATCATGAACCTTGTGGAATCAATCAGCTAATCGCTATGCGTTACGGCTGTATTCCTGTTGTTAGAGAAATTGGTGGTCTTTATGATACGGTTGAAAATTTTAATCCTATTAGTGGCAAGGGAACTGGGTTCACTTTTAAGACTGAAGACGAAATGTTATTTTATACTACTATTATTAGAGCTTTAGAAAACTATAAACATAAAAAAGTTTGGCATAATTTAGTTAAACGAGCGATGAAGCAGTCAACTAGTTGGGAAATTCCGGCCAGAAAGTATGTTGAGTTATATAAAAAGGTAATTAAATATTAATTATGTTGTGGTTAAATTTTTTACATTTATACCAGCCAGCTAATACCGAATTTTATAATATTCGCAAAGCGCTAGATAAAAGCTATTGGCGTCTTTTGCGTTTAGCCGAAGAGCATACCGACTTAAAAATGACTTTTAATATTAGTGGTTGTTTACTTGAACGCTTAGAAGAGGCTAAAGAAACAGCTTTTTTAGATCGTTTAAAATTTTTAGTTAAAAAAGGAAGAATTGAATTAACGGGCTCAGCTTATTACCATGGATTTTTACCACTTCTGCCAGATATTGAAGTTGGTCGCCAAATTAAGGAAAATGCGAAAATTTTAAAAAGGATATTTGGTAAGAATTTTAAACCAAATGGTTTTTTTCTTCCTGAAATGGCTTATTCTCCTAGCATCGCTAGAATTGTTAAACGGCTCGGCTATCAGTGGATTATATTAGACGAAATTTCATATAGTGGTTTGTTAAAAAATAAACCAGATATTAAAAACTTATATATCGATGAAGCTAGTGGGTTGAAGGTAATATTTCGTAACCGCGAAATCTCCAGTGCCTATCCACCGGATAAAATTTTATCTTTAGCAAAAGAAAAGCTTACGCTTTTAACCGCGACCGATGCTGAGCTTTATGGTTTGCGCCACGAAGATCCAACTGGAGAAATGGAAAAAATTGTTAAGTTAAAAGAAATTAAAACTCTAAGCATATCCTCTTATTTTAAGAAACTTGAAAATAAAAAAGCCATCAAGATAAAAATCCATTCTTCTTCCTGGGAGTCGACTGAGAGTGAACTTAAAGTAAGGCGCCCGTATGCTTTATGGGAGGATAAGAATAATAAGATTCAAACCTATCTTTGGCGATTAGCTAAATTAGCATTATCCTTAGAACTCAAATATAAAAAAGATAAAAATTATTACTGGTATCGCTGGCATTTAGCCCGAGGACTGGCTAGTTGTACTTTTTGGTGGGCGAGTGCTAGGGATTTTTCTAAAATGTTTGGTCCTTATGCTTGGAGCCCTGATGATATTGAACGTGGTCTTGAAGACTTAATTAGAAGCGTCCGTTCTATTAATGACTTAAAAACTAAAAAGAATAAATTAGAAGCGGAAAAATATTATTTACGTATTAAAAAATTAATTTGGGAGACACATTGGAAAAAACACTGGCAGAAAAAAATATGAATAAAATTTTAAATTTACTAGATAAAGATTTTGCGCTTAAATATTTGCGAGATAAGGCCCTGCCGTTATATCCGGACTTTAAGGATATTTCTCGAGTAGAAATTAAGCCATATAAAAAGATGGTTTGGGAAACAACCTATCATGTTGTAATTGGCTTTGAGGTATATTTTTTAAATTCGGATAATAAAGAAATAAAAGTTCCGCTTGTTTGTTCGGCGCATAGCGATGAGCCCCGAGAAAATGTTTATTCAGCTTTAAAATACCTTTGGTCAAAGAAAATTAATGGTCAGGGGATTGATTTGCCAAGACCATTATTTTATTCGGAAGAATTCAATGGTACTTTTTATAGAGCCCTTCAAGGTGAAAATCTTTTATTTTATATTAAGAATAAAGATTTTGAAGCAGTTGAAAAAATTGTTTATGAAGCGGCTGAGCTATTCGCCAAGCTACATGCTTTATCAGTCGGTGGGGAAGCTAATTTTAATCCAATTAATTCTCGTATTCGAACAGTTGTGCCGGGAGTGGATATGATATTTACAGAAATGACGGCGCGTTATGGGGATAAATACTGTCCAAGTTTAAAAAAGATTTATAGTTATTTTATTTCTCAAGAAGAAAAATTTTTTAATTCTGGCGAGCCTCTGAAATTAATTCACGGCGATGCTCATCCGGAAAATATTATTAAAACATCAGAAAATAGAATAGGCATGATTGATTTTACTGATTTATGTCTTAGTGACTTTGCTCGAGATTTAGGAGCTTTTACTCAGCAAGTTGAATATAAGATAATGATGAAAATGGATGATCAAGAGTTTGCCACTCGCATGAAAGATTTGTTTTTGCATACTTATCTTATTGCCTCTGGCTTGGAATTAAATAAAAACTTAGAAGAGAGAATTGCCATGTATTATAACTTTACAGCGATTAGAACTTCAACTTATTTATTTTTAAAGTTTGGTCATAACGAGGAAAGAGCTGAGGAATTATTAAACATGGTAAAAAGTAATTTAAATCTATAGCTATGGTCATTGCTCACATTCATGTTTGGGATAAAAAGAATAAAGGTGACTTTGCGATTGTTTTGGCTGTTCAAGAATTATTAAAAAAAAGATTCCCTAAATGTAAAATAGTTGATTTTCCGGTTAATCTTTTAAAGGACGGCAAAGAGAAAGATGCAAAAAAAATAAATTCGGCCGATTTAGTTGTTATTGGCGGGGGTGGAATTTTTTATTCCTATTTTCTCCCTTATAATCAAGAATTTATTAAGTTAATAAAAAAACCAATCGCTATTTTTGGGGCTGGTTATATTAAAGAAGTCGACGCGCCTAATTTAAGTTTGGAAGCGGCTAGAAGCGTCGCCTTTTTAGCTAAGCAGGCAAAACTAGTTGGTGTTAGAGATTATAATACAAAGAATTTCTTGGCTCTAAATGGTGTTAGTTTAAAAAAAATAGAAGTTATCGGTGACCCAGCCGCGCTTCTACTTGAAAAAAAATCCCTTAAACTAAAAATAGATAATAAAAAATCTAATATTATCAAAATCGGATTAAATTTAAACTATTCCGGCTGGTTGGGTTTTGGTAAGTGGCATGATGATATATTAAATGCATATCGCGAAGTAGCTCTATATTTTCAAAAAGAATATGGCGCGCAAATTTATTATTTAAAGCATCATATTGGTGAAAATAAAATTTATTCGGAACTTAAAATAAAAAATCTTAAAGTAGTTGATTTAAAGCCGGGCGAGCAGAAATATATTTACGGCCAACTTGATTTAGTTGTTGGAATGATGCTTCATGTCGGCGTAATGGCCTTTGGTGCCGGGACACCAGAGATAAGCGTCGCTTATGATTTACGAAACCATAGTTTCGCTGAATTTATTGGGCACCCAGAATTAGTTATTGATTTGAAAAATTTAAAAAAAGGTGAATTACTTGAAAGATCAAAATTTGTTTTTGCAAATAGAAATAAATATAAAAGAGAATTTTTAAAGATTAAAAAAACTATTAATTCTAAACAGGTTAAATTTTTGAGTAAGTTGATTTAAATATATGATTTCCGAGCTTAAATCTGAAAATAAAGCTAAAATTTCAGGCATTTTCCCTATAATTGCTGCCTTAATTGGCAATTCGATTGTTTGCATCGCTAAGTTCATAGGATTTTTTATTACCGGCTCTGGCTCTCTATTTTCTGAAGCAATCCATAGTCTTGCTGATACAGCCAATCAATTTTTGCTTGTTATTGGTATTCGACAGTCAGCCAAGGGACCAGATGAAAAATTTAATTATGGTCATGGCAAGGAAAGGTATATCTGGGCTCTAATATCAGCTTGCGGGATATTCTTTATTGGTTGTGGAGTGACTGTTTATCATGGGATTAGCCTTTTAATCGATCATCAGAAAATTCATTTTAGTTCTTGGGCCTTAATAATTTTAGTTGTTTCTTTTTTAATTGAGTTTACAACTTTTTTAATTGCAGTTAGAGAGATAAGAGGTCATATAATTAGAAAATCAAAGCATGGTTTTAAAAAAGCTTTAGCTGAAGCAGACCCTTCTTTATTGGCAGTTCTATATGAAGATGGCTTGGCGGTTATTGGTATTATTATCGCTTTAATTGGAATAGGTTTGACATATCTGACCGGCAAGGTTTTTTTCGATGCCGCCGCTTCTATTATAATCGGTTTAATGTTGGGAGTAATGGCAATATTTTTAATTGCTAAAAATAGAAATTATTTAATTACAAAATCAATCCCTAAAGACATTGAAGATATAGTCATGGATATTTTTTATAATGACCCAACTATTGAGAAGGTATTAGATTTTAAATCAGCTATTTTAGATGTTGATAAGTATTTAATTAAATGTGACGTTGAATTTAATGCCTCGGCGCTTATGAGAGAAATGTCGCAGCATCATTTTTTTGAAAATGAATATGAAGAGGCGCGAGAAAGTTATGAGAATTTTATGAGATTTTCGGTAAGCTATCTGGATAGAGTCCCTCGTTTAGTTGGCAAAAAAATTGATGATATTGAAAAGAAAATTCGTTCCGCCGTTCCGCAAGCAGTCTTTATTGATATTGAAATTAATTAAAGATTTCGCTTTTTGTAGCCTAAATCAATAAGATGCTGTAATATTAGAGTATAATTTGAAATAAAATATGGGCAGAAAGAAAAAATCTAATAATCCAATGGATTATATAAACCTACCAAAAGTCGAGCTCGATGATAGAGCTAAGCGGAGTATCTTTATTGTTGGCCTAATCGTTCTTGGTCTTATAAGTTTACTTGGCTTGTTTAGCTTAGCTGGTCATTTTGGTGAGTTTATCTCTAAATATATATCTTTAATTTTTGGATACGGAAAATGGTTAGTGCCATTAATATTTTTATACTGGGCTTTAATTTTAATTAGAAAAACAAAAAATCCTTTGAAGTTCACAGATTATTTAGGCTTAGGCTTACTCTTCATTTCTTATCAGACTCTTTTTCATTTTTTTCTTGAACCGGCTAATTGGGAGACCAGTGCGGCGCTTGGCACTGGCGGCGGCTATATTGGTCTATACTTAAGCCAAATGTTTAATTATATATTTGGTTTTTGGGGAGGAGTTCTTGTTTTATTTGCTTTTCTGCTTATTTCTTTAGTTTTAGTTTTCAATACCTCCTTATCTCGAATTATTGGTCAAGAAAGTTTGTTTGCAAAAGTTTTCAAACCGTTTGCCTTATTTTTTAAAAATTTATTTTCAAGTAAAGACCCAGAAGAAAATGATGGTCGAAAATTTGTTGCTGAAGCTAAGGAAGAAATATTAAATGCTTGGCAAAAAAAGGAAGTTAGGGCTAACGAAAAAGATCTTGAAGAAGATGATGACGACGAAGAAGACGAGGCGGCAACTATAAATGTAGCTAAAAAACAAGCTCAATCAAATAAACCAAAAGTTCAAGAAAAAATTGCGTGGCCTAAGAATTCCGTTAAGATTGATTTGCCGATTGAATTATTAAACAATAAATTTTCTAAAGCGATTGGCGGCGATACTGAGGCCAACGCTTTGAAGATTCAAAAAACTTTAAATAAATTTGGAATTGAGGTTGAGATGGGCGAATCTAAAGTCGGTCCAACTGTTACTCAATATGCGTTTAGGCCCGCTGAAGGAGTTAAACTTTCAAGAATCACAACTTTAAGTAATGATTTGTCTTTATCTTTAGCTGCTCATCCAATTAGAATCGAAGCCCCTATTCCTGGAAAATCTTTAGTTGGGATTGAAGTCCCTAATAAATCTAAAGCGATTGTTGGGCTTCGTGAAATTTTAGAAGATCAAGCTTTCAAAGAAAGAAAAAATAATTTATTTGTGGTTCTTGGTAAAGATGTTGCTGGCACAGCCTGGCTTTATGATATAACCAAAATGCCTCATCTACTCGTTGCGGGTGCAACTAATTCGGGTAAGTCCGTTTGTTTAAATGCAATTATTGTTAGTCTTCTTTATCAAAACAATCCCGATGATTTGCGCTTTATTATGGTTGATCCAAAAAGAGTAGAGCTGGTTACATATAATGGTATTCCTCATTTATTAACTCCGGTTATTACTGATGTTAATAAAACTATTAATGCTTTGAAGTGGTGTTTAAATGAAATGGAAAAGCGTTATGATATTTTAAGTAAGGCCGGTAAACGCAATATCCAGTCGTATAATCTTGTCGCTAAAGAGAAAATGCCATACATCGTTTTCATTAT
This sequence comes from Patescibacteria group bacterium, assembly GCA_049318005.1. GTDB lineage: Bacteria > Patescibacteriota > Patescibacteriia > Patescibacteriales > UBA12465 > UBA12465. Next base: position 26,282 of record JBMOHE010000004.1, on the reverse strand, counting down.
CGATGAATTAGCTGACTTTATGATGGGTAGCGGCAAAGAAATGGAAGCGGCAATTATTCGCTTGGCCCAGATGTCGCGCGCTATTGGTATCCATTTAATTTTAGCTACCCAAAGACCTAGCGTCGATGTTATTACCGGTTTGATTAAAGCAAACATTCCGACTAGAATTGCTTTTTCAGTTGCGTCTTTAGTCGATTCAAAAACAATTTTAGATTCTTCGGGAGCGGAAAAATTATTAGGTCAGGGTGACATGTTGTTTATGACGGCTGAATTTTCTAAACCAAAAAGAATTCAGGGTGCATATTTAAGTGATAGTGAAATTAATGATGTTGTAAATTATATTAAAGATAAATGTGGCCCTGCTGAATATTTAGAGGGAGTAACTGATAGACAAAAAGTTGGCGGTAACGCCGGCATTGGGCTTGATGGCACACATGGCGATGAAGATGAATTATTTGAAGCCGCTAAAGAGTTGATTGTTAAAGCCGGCAAGGCATCTACTTCAATGCTTCAGCGTCGTCTTTCGATTGGCTACGGCCGAGCGGCTAAAATTTTAGACATGCTCGAAGAAGGTGGAATTATTGGCCCCTCTAATGGTGCTAAGCCGCGTGAAGTTATGATTAGTCAGGAACAGTATGATTCAATGAGCACAGAAGTCATTAGCGGCATCCCTGTCCATGATAGAGCCACAGCTAAACGTCCTGATAGTTACTTATCGGGAGATGAAGGTAACGACGATACACTTGTTTTCAAGAGTGATATTAAAAAAGAAGATGATGAAGAAGATGATATAGAAGAAGAGACCGAAGAAGAGGTTGAAGAAGAAGTTGAAGAAGAAATGGAAGAAGAAAACATTCCAGATTCTCTCAGAGAAGAAATAAAAAAAGAATTAACCTTAACGCCAGAAGAAGAGGAGGAAATAATTGAAGATGAGGATGAAATTTTAGAAGAAATACACGTTGAAAAGGAAATGAAAAAACCGGTTGAGCCCAAGGTGGAAGTTATTAAAAAAGAATCCCCAAAGCCAAGCAATAAAGCTTTTGATGATGACGATGAGATGTTTTTTGCAAAATAATAAATAATATATTATTATTAGAGTAATGCTAGTGTAACAATATTGTTATATCTACGTATTATTAAGTATAGATAGTCGATTAGAGTTATCAACAGGTAAATTCTAATAGCGGCTTAAACACAAATAGTAAAAATTTCAACAAAACTACCCCTCGGAATCGGGGTAGTTTTTGTTATTGACAAAAATATGTATATATGATATATTTAAGGCTTGAAAATGCCCTTTAAAAAATTATGTTAAACCCTCTAAATAAAGAGAAAAATGAAAAAAGTTTTAGGATTACTCGTTTGCGCAAGTTTTGCGCTAGTTACCTATGTTTCAGCCGCTAAGGTTGATTTACAGCCTAGAAATGTGTTTCTTGTTACCGCCGCCGATCAAATAATCAGTAACCTGGATGCCGGTCTTTACGTTAATGTACAGAATAATGGCCCTGAGGATTTTCAGGGGGCATTTATGATTACTTATGATGGTGGTTTTCCGTCTTCAGTGGATTCAATACGTTGTTCGATAACAATAAACTCCGGTGAATTTAAGCCGATAAGGCTTTCTTCTTCGGAAAATGTTGCTTCGATAACGCTAGATTCAAAGAATGAAGTTAGCGAAACAAATAAAGTTAATAATAAATTTTATTTAGGTGTAGATGATACTCAGGTGAGAATAATTTCTTCCTGGAACGGGCTCATCGCCCAAGATTATTATCCGACCTTATTCGTTCTTCCTAATGAATATTTCTATCAACAATTTTCATTAAGTGAGCTCAGTGTTAAAAGACAAAAAAACAATCAGAAATCAATTATTGGTTTTGATTTTGACTCTTACGCTTATGATTTTTCAAGAGAACAATCTTATTACTCAAGTGTTCAAGCCTTTTGGCCAGACAGTGCTTATCAAGATTATAATTTACAGGGAGGAAAATATTATTTTAAAACCTCGACTTCTGAAAATTACAATTCGTCTTGTCAGTGGATGGCCAACGCATCAGCTAATGCCATAAATTATTTTTGGCTTAATTCGTTTCAAGGAGAAGCGAGAGGAATGGCAGTTGGGTCTGAAGCCAAAGTCTATCTAAATGTAAAAATTGCTTTAAGCGGCCTGGGTCTTAGTTATGATAATTTGTTCAAAACTATTAAAGTAATAGACCGAATTCGTGGAGATGTGAATGACGACGGAGTAGTTGATCAAACAGACCTTGATATTTTAAGAGATGTTTTAGACAATGGTTTGTATAATCCATGTTTATCTTTAAAGAATATGTATTCTGAAAGAGGAATGAACTATGGTGCTGGTATTGTTATATTTACTATGCCCGACTTCATTTCTAACTGCCTTATAAATATTTGGTTAAATGATAAAAACGACCCACTCGTTCAAGGATTAGGTATCGGAGAATTGATGTCTAAGACAGCTCCTGGTTTATCGACAACGCCTGTTTATGGAGTAAAAAATAGTTTCTCTATTTCCGGTGAAGATTTAAGTATTAATGCTCCTGGCGCAAATTTGTATAATGTTACTGCGCAGAAAGCTGACGGTAAATTATTTCAGGTTACGGGAAAAATTGGTGAACAGATTAAACTTCCAATAGGAGTAAAAAATGTTAGGGTAGAAACTGTAAAGGTTAAGCAAAGTTTAACTAACTTAACTTCTCCTAAAAACAACCTTAGCGTTTCAGTTTATCCGACTAAAGTCTTGGATTATGTAAACGTTAAATATTCAGGAAATGGAAAAGTTCAAGTTGTTGGTTTAACTGGCCAGATTATTTTCTCATCGCCTTTAAAAAGCTCTGAGGAGTTAAGAATTGAAACCAGTTCATGGGCCAATGGAGTTTACGTAATAAACGTAATTTCTGAAGCTGGAACTAAAAGTACAAAAATTATCAAATAAAGGATTTGTATTGCGCCCTTCTAATTTATAGAAGGGCTTTTTTATTTCTGATAAACTCTGTTATAATATGCTATATGTTAGAAAAAATAAAAAAATTAATTCCCCGAAAATTTTTTAAGGCCTTTCAGCCTATATATCATTTTATAATTGCTTTAGCGGCGGCTTTAGTCTACAAATTTCCGAGTCGAAAGATAATTGTAATTGGCATAACTGGAACGGCTGGCAAAACATCAACGGTTTACATGATTGCGAAGATGCTGTCCGAGGCTGGTTATAAGACCGGCTTTACTTCGACTTCGGTAATCTCAAATGGTAACTCAGAATGGTTGAACGATAAAAAAATGACTATGCCGGGTAGATTTTTTATTCAAAAAAATCTCGCGCAAATGGTAAAAAACAATTGTCGTTATGCAATAGTTGAGACAACCTCCGAGGGAATAAAACAGTTTCGCCATAGTTTTATTAATTATGATGTTTTAATTTTTACTGGACTATACCCCGAGCACATCGAGTCTCATGGGAGTTTTGAAAAATATAAAGAAGCAAAGGGGCATTTATTTTCACATCTTAAACATTGCTCTACAAAATATATTAATGACGACAAGTTAGTCGTTAAACCTAAAAACAATTTAAAAAAATTAGATTTGGCCCGTGTTTTAAAGACTATTATTGTTAATGGAGATGACGAAAATGCTAATTACTTTTTAAATTTTTGGAGTGAGGCAAAAATAGTCTGCACTTTTAATAAAGATTTAAACGAGGCCGCCTTGCTTAAAAGTTTAGCTAGTGAAGCAGTAATTAAAGATTTTACTTTTATTCAAGGCTCTGACGTAGAAGCAAGTCCTCAGGGAATAAATTTAAAAATCAAAGATGAATTATTTAAATTAAAACTTCTTGGTAGCTTTAACGCGATTAATGCTTTGAGCGCTTATGCGGTCGGGGTAAATCAGAAAATAAAAATTGAAAAAATAAAATTAGGCTTAGAGAGTGTCCAAGGCTTGGCTGGAAAATTAGAATTAATTTCGGCTGGTCAAAACTTTACAGCGATTGTAGATTATTCGTTTGAACCCAAGGCTTTAGAAAAGCTATATGAGGCAATTGCTTTAATTCCTAAGAATAAGATTATTCATTTACTTGGTTCAGCTGGTGGTGGGCGTGACCGTGCCAGACGACCGATTCTTGGCAAAATAGCAGCTGAGAAGGCGGATATTGTCATAGTTTCTAATGAAGACCCTTACGATGAGGATCCAATGACAATCATCAATTCCGTGGCGGCTGGAGCCGAAGAGGCGGGGAAAGTAATAAACACTAATCTTTTTACTATTCTAGACAGGCGTGAAGCTATAAAAAAAGCGCTAATTTTAGCCGAGGAAGGGGATTTGATTCTATTTACTGGCAAGGGCGCTGAACAGCAGATTTGTGTTAAAGATGGTCAGATGATCCCATGGGACGAGAGACTGGTCGTGAAAGAGGAGATTAACCTTAAGCTTTGTGGAAAAACTGTGTGTTGACAAAGTGGCCAAGGTATTATATTATAAGAATATTAACACTTTTTTAACTAAAAAAAGTGATTTATCAAAAAAATAATTAATTAAATAAACGTTAAACTCAAGCCAATTTGGGATTGGGATTTTTTTGTTAAAGAAATATTCGTACCCTCTATTTTTTGTCTATTTTTACATAAATATTTTATAAAATATACGTCTTATGTCTAAACGAAAATCATTTTCTGAGCTACGGGAAGTACTACCCATGCCAGACTTAATCGAGATTCAGAAAGATTCTTATGACTGGTTCCTAAAAGAGGGACTAGCTGAATTATTTGACGAAATAAATCCGGTGACCGATTTTATCGGTCGTGACTTAGAGTTATATCTTGAAGACTATTATTTGGATGAACCAAAGTTCTCTGAAATTGAAAGTCGTGAAAAGAATATAACTTACGAAGCTCCTTTACGTGTTAAGACAAGACTACTCAATAAAAAAACTAATAAAGCAATTAACCAGGAGGTTTTCCTTGGTGATTTTCCTTTGATGACTGATAAGGGAACTTTCATTATTAATGGTATTGAGAGAGTTGTTGTTTCTCAGTTAATCCGCAGTGCCGGTGTTATGTTTACCGCTGAATTTACTAAGGGTAAAAAATGCTATGGTGCAAAAATTATTCCAAATCGTGGTGCTTGGCTAGAAATTGAAACTGACTCAAATAAAGTTCTTTGGGTTCGTATTGATAGAAAAAGAAAAGTTGCCGTAACTTCTTTGTTACGTGCTTTTGGTTATACAACTGATGAGGAAATGATTAAGTTATTTGCGGATGTTGATCTTGTTAAGAGTAAAGATGAAAAATCTTATATCGAAGCAACTTTAGAAAAGGATGCTGCCAAGACTGAGGCTGAAGGTTTACAGGAAGTTTATCGACGCATTCGCCCAGGTGATTTAGCATCGGTCGAAAATGCTCGTCAACTTATTTACTCAATGTTCTTCCGCTTTGATCGTTATGACTTCGGTCGTGTTGGTCGCTATAAATTAAATCGTCGTTTTGATTTAAATTTACCAACCAATAAAAAAGAAAATAGAATTTTACGTAAGGAAGATTTAGTTTTGATTATTAAAGAAGTTATTCGTTTAAATATTGTTAAAGAACCAGAAGATGATATTGATCATCTTGGTAATCGTCGTATCCGCGCGATTGGTGGTTTAATCCAAAATCGTTTCCGTGTTGGTTTGGCTCGTATGGAGCGTATTATTAAGGACCGTATGTCAACGACTGATATCGTTGCGCTTACGCCTTCGAAATTAGTTAACGCTCGTCCTGTAATTGGTGTTGTTCGTGAATTTTTCATGTCATCTCAATTGTCTCAGTTCATGGATCAGACTAATCCACTTGCTGAACTTGAACATAAGCGTCGTTTATCGGCTATGGGTCCAGGTGGTTTAACTCGTGAACGTGCTGGCTTTGATGTTCGTGATGTGCACGCTACTCATTATGGTCGTATTTGTCCTATTGCTACTCCTGAAGGTCCAAATATTGGTTTGGTAGGTCACTTAGCTTCTTATGCTCGTTTAAATAGTTACGGCTTTTTAGAAACTCCATATCGTAAAGTAGTTAAAGATAAAAAAGGCAGTCGCGTAACTGACGAAGTTGTTTATCTTGATGCTTTTGAAGAAGAAAAATATATTACAGTTGATGCAACTGTTCCTTTTGATAAGGATGGTTATTTCTTAGTTCATAAATTTGAAGTTAGAAAGCATGGCCAACCGGGCGTTGAAGAAGTTTCTAAGATTGATTTTGTTGGCCTTGCCGCTAACCAAATTATTTCTATTGCAACTTCCTTAATTCCATTCATGGAACATAACGATGGACAGCGTTCTTTAATGGGAACGAACATGCAACGTCAGGCCGTGCCTTTAGTTAAGGCTGAAGCGCCTATTGTTGGTACCGGCGTTGAAGAAAGAGCCGCTCGTGATTCCGGTCACGTAGCGATTGCTAAAGAAGACGGTATTGTTATTAAAGTTGAGGCCGCTAATATTGAAATTGAAAATAAAAAAGGTGCAATTGATAAATATCCATTGAATAAATTTTTACGTTCTAATTCTTCAACTTGTATTAATCAACATCCAGTAGTTGATGTTGGTCAAAAAGTTAAGAAGGGCGATATTTTATCTGACGGCCCAGCCATTGATAATGGTGAATTATCTTTGGGCCGAAATGTTTTAGTTGCTTTCATGACTTGGGAAGGCTACAACTATGAAGATGCGGTTATTATTTCTGAACGTTTAGTAAAGGAAGATATTTATTCTTCTATCCATATTGAAAATTATACAATCGACGTTCGCGATACTAAGCTTGGTCCAGAGTTAATTACTAATGATATCCCAAATATCAGCGAAGAAAAATTAAAGAATTTAGATGAAGACGGTATTATCAGAATTGGAGCTGAAGTTTCAAGTGGCGATATCTTAGTTGGTAAAATTACTCCAAAAGGTGAAACAACCTTATCAGCTGAAGAAAAATTATTACGCGCTATCTTTGGTGAAAAAGCTAAAGATGTTCGTGATTCGTCTTTATATCTTGAACATGGTGAACATGGAAAAATTGTTGATATTAAAATTTTCTCACGTGAAGATGGTGATAAATTATCAGCCGGCGTTTTACAGTCTATTCAAATTGCGGTTGCTAACTTAAGAAAAATTCAAGTTGGTGACAAGATGTCTGGTCGTCATGGTAATAAAGGTGTTATTTCTCGTGTAGTTCCAATTGAAGATATGCCTTATATGGCTGACGGTACTCCAATCGACGTAATTCTATCTCCGCTTGGTATTATTTCTCGTATGAACCTTGGTCAGCTCTTAGAAACTCATTTAGGTTTTGCGGCTAAAAAATTGGGCTATAGAATTATGACTCCGGCCCTTGATGGTATTACTGAAGATCAGATTAGAGGCGAGTTAATTAAAGCGGGATTACCAGAAGATGGAAAAGTTACTTTATATGATGGTAAAACTGGTAATTCATATGATCACACTATTACTGTTGGTTATAAATATGTCTTAAAACTAAACCACATGGTTGAAGATAAGATTCACCAACGTTCTATTGGTCCATACTCTTTGATTACTCAACAGCCTTTGGGTGGTAAAGCTCAATTTGGTGGACAGAGATTTGGAGAAATGGAAGTTTGGGCTCTTGAAGGTTACGGTGCAGCTCATACTTTACAAGAAATGTTAACTATTAAATCAGACGATGTTCCAGGTCGAAGCAAGGCTTATGAATCTATTATTAAGGGTGAGGAAATTGAAAAATTAAATGTTCCTGAATCCTTTAATGTTTTAATTCGTGAGTTAAAAGGCTTAGGCTTAAACGTCGAGTTATTGGGTGGCTCCGGTGGTCAGCCAGCTTCTGAGGTTATTACTGAGATTGATGAAGAATTACAAAATGATGACAAATTAATTTTCGATAAACCAGAAGTTATCGCGACCTTATTAGAAGAAGGCGGAGACAAAGAATAATAATTTATTAGCAATTATTAATATATGTTAAATCCAATAAAAACAAGCGACTTCGACGCTATCCGTCTAAAGCTTGCCTCGCCAGAAGATATTTTAAACTGGTCACACGGCGAGATTACAAGACCAGAGACAATTAATTATCGCACCCAAAAACCAGAAAAGGATGGTTTATTCTGCGAAAAGATTTTTGGTCCAACTAAGGATTGGGAATGTGCTTGTGGTAAATATAAAAAAATTCGTTACAAGGGAATTGTTTGCGACAAGTGCGGAGTCGAAGTAACTCGCAGCGTTGTTCGTCGTGAACGTCTTGGTCACATTACTCTTCAAGTTCCAGCTACTCATATTTGGTTTTTACGTGGCCTATCTTCTAAAATTGGATTGCTTTTAAATTTAGGCATTCAATCACTTGAAAAAGTTATTTACTATGCCAGTTTTATTATTACCGACATTGATGAATCTCTAAAAGAAGCAACTATTGAGCAGGTCAAGGCTGAATATAAATCTAAAGTTAAGAGTATTGATAATGAATTCAATAATCAAATAAAAAAGATTAAAGAAGAGAAGGGTGATAATTCTGAAATGGAAACTAAAGATGCAATTAAAGCCAAGGCAGAAAGAATGGAACGATTAGACGAAGATTTTGGAACTACTCAAAAAGAATTAAAAGAATTAAAACAGCTTTTGATTTTATCTGAACAACAATATCAGAATCTAAGTTTAAAATTTGGTCATATCTTTGAAGCATCAATTGGTGCCGAAGCTATCCGTAAATTACTTGAAAAAATTGATCTTCAGGCTAGTATCACTAATCTTGAAGAAAAATTAACTGATGCAGTTGATTCTAAAAAGGAAAAATTAGTTAAGAGGTTAAAATTATTAAAGAGCTTCCGCAATAATGATATTCGTCCTGAATGGATGATTATGACTGTTCTTCCAGTTGTGCCACCAGATTTACGTCCTATGGTTGCTTTAGACGGTGGTCGTTTTGCCGCATCGGACTTAAATGATTTATATCGTCGCGTAATTAATCGTAACAATCGCTTAAAACAGTTAATGGATTTAAATGCACCTGAAGTTATTTGTCGTAACGAAAAGCGTATGTTACAAGAAGCAGTTGATGCTTTAATTGATAACAGCGCACGTCACACAAAAACTGTGACTGCTTCGACTGGTCAAAAAAGACAATTAAAATCCTTAGCTGATACTTTAAAAGGTAAACAGGGTCGTTTCCGTCAGAATTTACTTGGTAAACGTGTAGATTATTCTGGTCGTTCAGTTATCGTAGTTAACCCACGTTTGAATCTTGATCAATGTGGTTTACCTAAGATCATGGCTCTTGAGTTATTCAAACCGTTTATCATTTCCCAATTAATTAAGAGAGAGATTGTTCATAATGTTCGTAGTGCTTCTCGTTATATTGAAGCTGGTCATGATGAAGTTTGGGATATTTTAGAAGAAATTGTTAAGGGCGCATTTGTATTATTAAATCGTGCTCCTACCTTACATCGCCTAGGTATTCAGGCTTTCCGCCCAATTTTAATTGAAGGTAAAGCTATTCAGATTCACCCTCTTGTTTGTACTGCTTTTAACGCTGACTTTGATGGTGACCAAATGGCCGTTCATGTTCCTTTGACTAAAGAAGCTCGCCATGAAGCGGAAACATTAATGCTTTCAACTCATAACTTACTTAAACCAGCGACTGGCGATCCTATTGTTGCTCCAGCTCAGGATATTGTTTGGGGTACATATTATATTACTTCAACTGATAAAAATTACGAGACAAAGAAAGTTGAGGACATGAAATATTTTTGGAATGAAGATGAGGCTAACCTAGCTTACGAAAGTAACTTTATTGATCTTCATGAAGCGATTAGTGTTAGATATAACGGCGCCATGTTAAAAACTACGGCTGGTCGTTTAATCTTCAATTCTTTACTACCAGAAAAATTAAAATATATTAATGATGTTATTGGTAAAGGTAAACTAAAAGATTTGATTCGTGAATGTTTAAGAATATACGGCGAAGACGAAACAGTTAAATTTATTGATAGTTTAAAGAATCGTGCTTTTGCCTTTATTACTAAATCGGGTTTATCTTGGGGCTTCGGTGATTTACCTTCACTACCTGAAAAAGATAAATTGATTGACTTAGCTAACGAGAAAGTTGACTTGATTCAAGAACAGTTTGAAGAGGGTCTTCTTACAGAGTCAGAACGTTACGCTAAGGTTATTGAAGAATGGACCAATACTAAAGATAAGATTGCTGATATTTGTAAAAAAGGCTTAATGGATATTTTACCTGTTTTCTCTATGATTGATTCTGGTGCTCGTGGTTCATGGGCTCAGCCAGTTCAGATTTTAGGTATGAAAGGTTTAGTTACCTCTCCATCAGGCGCAATTATCGAATTACCGGTTAAAGGAAACTTTAAGCAAGGTTTTGGCGTTCTTGAATACTTTATTTCTACTCATGGTGTACGTAAAGGTTTGTCTGATACTGCTTTAAGAACTGCTAACGCTGGTTATTTAACTCGTCGTTTAGTTGATGTTTCCCAAGATGTTATTATCGCTGAAGATGATTGTGGCGATGAAGTTGGTATGGATTTAAATCGCGAGGAAATAGAGAAGGGTGGTGATGATTTCTTCCGTCGTTTGACTGGTCGTTATGTTGCTAAAGATATTAAAGATACTAAAGGCAAAGTTATTTTAGAAGCTGGAGAAATTCTTAACGAAGATAATGTTAAGATGCTCAAAACTAAAGACTTTAGCGATGCCTGTGTCCGTTCCGTTTTAAGCTGTAAGATGCATAAAGGAATTTGTGCTAAATGTTATGGTTGGGATTTAGCTTATAATAAACCAGTTAAGATGGGTTCAACAGTTGGTATTATTGCGGCTCAGTCTATTGGTGAGCCTGGTACACAGTTAACTATGAGAACTTTCCATACTGGTGGTGTAGCCGGCCAAGATGATATCACTCAAGGTTTACCTCGTGTTGAAGAAATCTTTGAAGCACGCTCGCCAAAGAGAAAAGCTTTAATTTCTGATGTGGCTGGTCGCGTTAAGATTGAATTCGCTCAAAAGATTATTAAAGATCAAGATGGTAAAGAAATTTCCGTTAATAATCCTCAAGCAAAAATTCTTAGTATTTTCTATACAGGCAAAGATCACGATAAATATTATTTCTCCGAGAAATTAAATGAGGTTAAGCTTTCTAGCGGTGCAACGGCTAAAGATAAGAAAAAGTTAGAAGTTAAAGTTATTGCTAAGGACGGCGACGAAGTTTCTAAGAATGCTGAGTTATTTAGCGTTAGCGGAGAAGTTGTTCGCGCTAAAACAGCCGGAAAAGTTACCCTTAGTGATAAGTATATTAGCATCGCCAAAGAAGTTGAGAAGTTTAAAGAATTCTCTATTCTTAAAGGTACAATGTTGATGGTTAAAGATGGAGAAATTATTGAACGAGGAACTCAATTAACTGAGGGCAGTCTTGATCTAAGAGAATTATATAAACTTAAAGGCCAACTTGAAACTCAGAAATATATTATTAAAGAAATTCAATACGTTTATTCTTCTCAGGGCCAACCATTAAATGATAAACATATTGAAATTATTGCTCGTCAGATGTTCTCTCGTTACTTAGTCAAAGAAGCTGGAGATGCTGCATTGCTGCCAGGGGAAACTATTGAGGACGAAGTATTGGCTCAAGCTAATAAGGGATTAAAGAATCCAGCTAAAGCTGATAGATTATTACTTGGTATTACTAAAGCCTCTTTAACTACGGATAGCTTCTTATCAGCCGCTTCTTTCCAAGAAACTTCTCGTGTCTTAATTGATGCGGCGGTTAATGGCAAGATTGATTATCTTGAAGGCTTGAAAGAAAACGTTATTATCGGTTGCTTAATTCCTTCAGGAACAGGGTACAAAGGCAAAAAGAAGAGAACTGATTACGGAAAATAGACAGAAAAAGAATACATTTGGTAATATATAAATTTACCTAAAATTAAACAAAAAAGAGCTTATTTATAAGTTCTTTTTTGTATATTATATATTGTGTCATGAAGTTATGACATTTTTGCTTGACAAGCGTTATATATAGTGATATAAATATTGATTAATTAGTACATTGAAAAAACTTAATATTAACCTCTCATAAAACAACGCTAATGAAAGTAACGCGTAAGATGATTTTTGAGTTAGGTCCAGACGAATTGGACAACATCGAGGAACTAGTAATAGTCCTTAATCCCGGTAATGGAGTAAATAAGGTTACTCTAAATTTTGATTCAGATTTTAATCTGATAAGTGATCAACCCTTATTGCTTGCAGTTAAGACTCGGCGACAGTACAAAAGAAGAAAAACGGAAAACGAAGTTTCGCAAGCAATTACCACAACTAATCCGGAAGAAAGCGTAGTGGAAATTGCCGAAGAAATTGTTGACGAAAAGACTAAAGAAACTATCGATGAGACTTTTATAGAAGCCATTATCGCCAAAGATTCAGACTTTTTACTACCCGTTTCGGCTTGCGAAAAGGACTTTGCGTTTCGGAATACCAGAATCATCCCCTACACAATGGATGTGACTCACGATAGCCTGGAAAGTTTCATGGCTAAGTTTATCTATAACAAGAATAGCCGAAAATCTTTTGAAGAAAAGATTTATGGTTTTTTTCTTGAAGATATGCTTGGAGTGAAATTCAATTTCAAGTTAGTCAGCGCTTGGCATGCCGGACTTTGGATGGTAATGGATCCTTATGGATTCCGCGATGCTTGTGGAGGTAAAGTAACTTATAGGGTTATTGAGTTTGCATTTAATAAAATACGCAAACAGCTGGAAGAAAGAATTATCCATATTCATGGTCATTTGCCAAAACCAGTTAAGCCTATAATTGAAGATAAACGCAAAACTCGTTTTAAAAAAGCGAGTTAAAGCATAAATTTTCACTCTCATTTAGGCCTGAATCACTTGTTGATTTAGGCCTTTTTTAATTCATAAAAATGAAGTAAAATATAGGTATATATGATTAAAGCGATTTGGAAAAAATGGCCATTTTTGTTTAAATTTCGTTTCGTCTTGGGACTTATTTTACTTATAATAATATTTGTTTTTTTGTATCTAAAAGTTGTTCCTTTTGGAAAAGTTACTTACAGTCGTGACTATACAGCTAGTTTCGGATCCGGCAAGGGTTTTATAAATGGATTCACACCGCTAGAAAGAGTTGATTTTAAATCTGGAGACGTTCCAAAATTGGTTGGCGATCCGGTTTATTTCTCCTTGTTTACACCGCGAACCTTTGATAAGGCAAAAATTACTATAATTTATAAAGATAATTTAAGTATTGATACTCCTATTATCGAAGCTGGAGTTCTGGCTGATAATATTGTTTGGCGTTATGATTTAACGCCGATTGATAATAAAGCCCTTGACTATTTAATGCTTCGCTGGAGTTTAATCGAGGAAAACGGGACGATATTTTTACAGAAAGAAAAAAAATATAATACTTTGAGCGAATTTGAGAATGATTTAGGTCGCGGTGAACTCAAAGCTTGTCCCGAGGGGTTGGAAGAATGTTTAGCTATTTATAATTATGAAAGTAATTATAAATATCGAATCCCTAATTATAAGCCGGCCCTCCCCTTAATCATCGATAAACCTCTAAGAGGAACTCACCAGTTTTACGTTTATCTTGATAAAGAGCCTTTACGTCTTGATTTTAGTTTTGTTGATTTAAACCAAAGTTTAAAACCGTCCCCAATTGAGGTAATTGTATCATCGGATAAAGGCATAATTATGAGCAAGAGCGCCTCTGACAATAAGGCGAATCTTGGAGACTCTAAAATAGAAGAAAAAAATTTAGTATTGGAAAAAAATAATTTGCCAACTGGAGTTTATAAGGTTGAAGTAAAGATTACCGATGATATGGTTATTAAAAAAATAGTATCGTCTCTTGATCGCTTGGCGTTTATAAATAAAATTTATCCGGTCTCAAATAATGGGGGATTAAATATTTACACAGATGCTAGCAACTTACAAGTTAAAGCTCTAAATCCGGCGAGTCTGCAAGGAATAAATTTTGGGGGAAAAGACTTTGTTTTAGACGAAACCTATAAACAGTTTAATTTTGAGCTTAAGGATGACTCAAAGAGTAAATTAATAAAAATAGCTAAAGATGATATTGTTTTAGAAAATAATGGCGTTTTTTCTTTTTCGGAGGCTAGTTTATTTAATCCTAGTTTGCAAAAAGCGGATCGTTATTTTTCAGTTAAAACATTGGCCAATTATGTAGTTGCAAATTATAAAAAACCAAGCGAAGCGGATGGTTTTAAAACAGCCAACTTCGAATTAAATTTAAAAGGGGCTTATAGAGAAAACGGTAAATATAGTTTCATGATTTCGGTTCCCGGATTAAAGTCTGATGATAATATAAAAGATAATTTAGAAATTTATAAGATTAAAATAGAATTAGAGGGCAGAACGATATGGCAAAAAATTTGGAAATAATAAGTCGAGAAATATTTTATTTTTTCTCTAGCTTGCTAGTCGTTTTTATTGTTTTGGAAATTATTTTTCCAAACATAATCTTATCTTATTTAAATATCAATTATATTTTTGTCATGGTGTTTGTTAGCGGTTTATTTAGCTTAATAAAAAAATAAAATATATGTCTTTAAAGTATTTTTTCAATCCTAAATCAGTCGCTGTTATTGGCGCATCAAGTGATAAAGTAAAAATTGGTCGCCAAGTACTTGATAATATTATTGCCGGTGGGTTTAAAGGTATAATTTTCCCTATTAACTTAAGAGAAGATAAAGTGGCCGGCTTTAAGGCTTATCCTAGTTTAGATAAGTTGCCGCATTCTGAATATGAAACCCTTTTAGTTGTTATTGCTATCCCGGTTCAATTCGTATTATCGGAAGTTATTAAATGTGCTCAGTTAGGAATAAAAAATATTATTATTATTACTGCAGGTTTTAAAGAGGCGGGCGATGAAGGGAAAAAACTAGAGTTAGAGATTGCCAGTATTGCTAGTCGTCATCATCTTCATATTCTTGGCCCAAATTGCTTAGGGCTTATTAATACTTGGCATAAATTAAATGCAACTTTTGCCTCCGCTGATACTGCGACCGGAAGTATTGCGCTTCTATCACAGTCTGGCGCGGTTGGTTCGGCTGCGCTTGATTGGTTAAAAGTAAAAGATTTTAATTTTGGTTATTTTATAAGCCTTGGAAATAAGGCTGTGCTTGATGAAAATAAAATTATTGACTATTTAGCAACTGATAATAGAATTGATTTAGTGGTTGCATATTTAGAGGAAATAAAAGATGGTGAAAAATTTATGAGCCTAGTTTCAAGGCTTGCTAAGAAAAAACCGGTCGCAATTTTAAAAGCGGGGCAGAGCGCTGCTGGGGGTCAGTTAGCCCTATCTCATACGGGGTCGCTTGCTGGTTCT
This sequence comes from Patescibacteria group bacterium, assembly GCA_049318005.1. GTDB lineage: Bacteria > Patescibacteriota > Patescibacteriia > Patescibacteriales > UBA12465 > UBA12465. The sequence goes on along the minus strand of JBMOHE010000004.1, from coordinate 10,876 downwards.
AATGCAGCAGTTGAAACTGGAGTTAAGAGATCAGGAGCTATTTGGTTAGAAAATCTTGAAGAACTATTTAGTCTTTTATTATTATTTAGAAAAGAATCTTGCCGTAGTACTTTAAATCAGGAGTTATATGTAATGACCAACGCTGGTGGCGTCGCAGTTCTGACAGTCGATGAAATTTCTCGTCAGAATTTGCCTTTTGGTAGAAGTTGGGATTTGCTAGGAGACGCTGACGCGGCTCGTTATGAGAATGGTCTTAAAGTAATGCTAGCGGATAAAAAAATAAATAATCTTTTAGTTTTACTAACTCCTCAAACTTCAACCGAACCTTTAAAGACAGCTGAAGCAATTATTGCCTATGCCAAGAAATATCCAAAAAAATTAATCATGACTAGTTTTGTTGGCGGAGAGGCAATTGCGGAAGCCCGTGATTTATTTGAAAAAAATAATATCCCAACTTTTGATTATCCCGAAGAAGCAGTTAGAAGTTTTAAAAAATTAATTTCTTATAAAAAAACTTTAAGCACAATCAAAGAGTATAAAGTGCCGAAAGTAAAAATAAAATCCCCCTTAACTACTACTGATTATTTAAAGTCTTTAGAATTCTTGCGTGAATATGGGATAGAAACAGTTAAAACAGTTAAATATGATAAAAATAAGGTAGCCTCTTATAAGTATCCAGTTGTTCTCAAGGCAATTGGCCCAGATTTTCTTCATAAGACTGATAAGAATGCGGTAATTGTAAATTTAAAAAATGAAACCGCTCTAAGGTCGGCTGTTAGTCTATTAGAAAAACAGAATAAAACAGCACTTATAAATCGAAATAATTATTTAATTATTTCAGAAATGGCTAGTCATTTTCAAGAAATTATCCTTGGGTTTAAAAGAGACGTTTCTTTCGGACCTATCATGATGATAGGGCTAGGAGGTATTTATGCTGAAGTTTTTAAGGAGGTAAAATTAGCGACTAGCGATTTAGATATTAAACAAGCGTCTGAAGTAATCGCAGACTTACGAATTTACCCAATTCTTAACGGAGCTCGTGGTAAGAAAAAATATGACACTAAAAGTCTTGCTAAGGCGCTAGTTAATTTATCTAAAATTGCCAATGAACATCCAGAAATAAAAGAATTTGATATTAATCCGATGTTTATTTTTGAAAAAGGTTGTCAGGCCGGGGATGTTAGAATAATTGTTTAGAGATTTTTATGTATTATCAAAAAAAAATTATCGTAGTTCTTCCAGCCTATAATGCGGCCTCAACTCTTGAGATGACGGTTTCTGATATCCCCGATATGGTTGATGAAATAATTTTAGTTGATGATAAAAGCCATGATGGCACGACTACAATCGCTAAAGAATTGGGTCTATTTGTATACTCGCGAGAAAAAAATGGGGGCTACGGTGCTAATCAGAAAGATTGTTATAAGCTCGCTCTTGAGCATGGCGCTGATATAGTCGTCATGATACACCCTGATTATCAGTATGACCCAAAACTTATTAATTTTTTTGCTAAATTTTTAGCAGAGGATTATTTTGATATCATGCTGGGCACGCGAATTAGAAGTCGCAAAGAAGTTTTAGCGGGAGGCATGCCTTTATATAAGTATATTTCCAATCGCGCTTTAACAATTCTAGAAAATTTTATTTCGGGATATAATTTATCAGAATGGCATACTGGCATGAGAGCCTACAAAAGGGAGGTTTTAGAAAAAATTAATTGGCAAACTAATTCTGACGATTTTGTTTTTGATAGTGAAATGCTTTTTAAGGCAGTGGCGCATAAATACAGAATTGGTGAGATTCCCGTTCCGGTTCGTTACTTTAAAGAGGCGTCTTCAATAAATTTTTGGAGAAGTTTAAGGTATGGGACTTCTACCGTCGGCGTTGCCTTAAAATATTTGTTTGGTTTTTTAAAGTAAAATTTTTTAATTATTATTCATTTAATAATTTTATGTTTTTATTTAAGGAAAAATTTAATAATTGGTTTTCGCTTCGTTCTTGGCGGCCGTATTTTATTATTTTTACTTTAGGTTTTCTGCTTTATGCGCAAACACTTTCTTATGATTTGACTTATCTTGATGATAACACCTTGCTTATTGATCGTTATGAGATCATTAAGGATATAAAAAATATACCGACTGTTTTTTCGACAGATGTATTTTCTTCAGGAGCTAACTTTTTTTATCGACCATTTCTAAACTTGTCCTTTATGCTTGATGCCCAAAATGGGGTTGATAATTTTTTTATATTTCATTTAGATAATATTTTTCTCCATATTATTGCCGTTTTTTTGCTATTTATTGTGCTTAAAAAGATTTTAAAAAATAAAAATTTAGCTTTCTTTCTTTCCTTGATTTTTTTGTTCCATCCAGTTTTAACTCAAGCAGTCGCCTGGCTACCAGGAAGAAATGATTCGCTCGTAACAATTTTCATTCTAGCCTCTTTTCTTTGTCTCCTTAGTTTTTCTTTGCGACCGAGGCCAATTTCTTTGCTGGGTTATTCAATATTCTTTTTTATAGCGCTTCTAACTAAAGAAACGGCTATTTTTTTTCCTTTCTTAGTCCTTATTTATCTTTTGACAATTGGGCGTCGTGACTATATTTTTAAGAGTGATAGAATGCTTCTAGTTGTTACTTCTTTTGCGGCTATGTTTATTTGGTATTTGATGCGAAGTTATGTTTTTTCACAGGAAAATATTGGAATCTTTGCGGCCGGTCTTTCTGTTTTTAATAATATTTCGGGAGCCTTCATTCTTGGCGCAAAAATGATCTTACCTTTTAATTTATCGGTTTTACCTGTTCCGGCTGATTCATCGTTACTTTTAAGTTTTTTTGCTTGGCCACTTTTATTTATTGCTTTATTTTTATCCCGAGAGAAACGTTGGGACTATATAATTTTTGGCTCAGCTTGGTTTTTGATGTTTTTTATCCCCCCCTTTGCAATTTCATCAGCCGCTCCTTTCATTTTAGAACATAGACTTTATCTTCCATTGATTGGTTTTTTAATTGTTATTTCGGAAATAGACTGGATTAAAAATTTAGATTTTAACAAAAAAAATACTAGAATTATCTGTGCTTTGATTTTGATAATTCTGGCCGCCCTTACTCTTTGGCATAGTGCTAAATTTTCTAACCGTTTATCTTTTTGGAAATCAGCCGTTAGTGATTCTCCGCACTCACCATTAGCGCAAAAAAATATGGGGGCTATGTATTATTTAGAAGGTAATTCTGATTTAGCTTTAATAAATTATAATAAGACTTTGGAGCTTAGCCCTAATGAGCCCATGGTCCATAATAATATTGGTTTAATTTATCAGGAAAGGGGTAATTACGGACAAGCTGAAAAAGAATATAAAAACGAGCTTATTATGTATCCGGAGTATGATAAGGCTTTATATAATTTAGGAAATTTATATTATAGCCAAAGAAGATATGATTTAGCTATTCCGTTATTTAGGGCGGCTTTAAACTCTAATCCTTATTATTATGCTGCCTATCAGCGCTTGCTTAATTTAGATAAGACGTTAAGATAGTATTATGTTTAAGAAGATTTTTCATCAACAAATTAATAGCATTACGGTCGCGGCCGCTTTAGTGGCAATATCTTCGCTTGCCTCTCGTCTTTTGGGTGTCGTTCGCGATAGAATTTTAGCTGGTCAATTTGGTGCGAGCACAACGCTAGATATTTATTATGCGGCCTTTAGAATTCCTGATCTAATTTTTAATTTAATTGTATTAGGAGCATTATCAGCTGGATTTGTGCCAATCTTTACTTCTTTAATCAAAGACTTCTCTTGTGAAAATAAAAATAATTGCGACCCTGGCAACCATAATAAAGAGGCTTGGGATTTAGCAAATAATGTTTTAAACTTTTTATTAATTGGATTAGCCGTTCTTTCGGCTATTGGTATTATTTTTGCGCCCTTTTTAACTCGTTTAATTACACCTGGCTTTAACGCCGAAGAGCAGGCTATTACCAGTGCTTTAACTAGGGTAATGTTTTTATCTCCATTATTTTTAGGTATCTCGGGAATTTTGGGTGGCGCCCTGCAGTCATTTAAAAGATTCTTCATTTATTCACTCGCGCCAATTTTCTATAATTTTGGAATTATTTTAGGGGCCTTATATTTTGTTAATTGGTGGGGGTTATATGGGCTAGCGTGGGGAGTAGTCTTAGGCGCATTCTTACATATGGCAATCCAGATTCCAGCTATTTATCAATTAGGTTTTAGATATAGTCTTAAAATAGCTTGGCACGACGTAAATACTTGGAAAATCTGGAAGATGATGGTTCCGCGTACTTTAAGTTTGGCAATTTCACAGATTAATTTGGTTGTGATAACTATTATTGCCTCAAGTCTTTCAAGTGGGTCTCTATCTATTTTTAATTTAGCGAATAACTTGCAGTCATTTCCGATTGGAATTTTTGGCATTTCTTTTGCGATCGCCGCTTTTCCGTCTTTATCAGCTGCCGCCTTTGATAAAGAAAAACTGAGCGAGAGTTTTTCACAAACAATGCGTCAGATTTTATTTTTTATTGTTCCGGCAACGGTTTTGATAATTACACTTCGTGCTCAAATCATCCGTGTAGTTTTGGGAAGTGGAAATTTTGACTGGCAGGATACGGTATTAACGATGAACACGCTCGGATATTTTGCGCTTAGTTTATTTGCTCAAGCGACAGCGCCACTTTTAATAAGAGTTTTTTATGCTCGGCATGATTCGTCAACGCCTTTTTATCTTGGTTTATTTACAGTTGCTATAAATATTTGCTTATCATATTTGTTCGCGCCATCGATGGGTGTGGCTGGCCTAGCCTTAGCCTTTTCAATCGCTAATATCTTAAATTTCCTTATTTTATGGCTTTGGCTTTGCTTTTCAGTGGGCAGTTTAGACATTAGCAATATTCTAAGTTCTGTGTTAAAATTTACTGCCAGCGCAATTGGCGCCGGATTGGCAGCTCAACTTATGAAGGTTGTTGTCTGGCCATTTATTGATATGACTAAGTTTAGTGGTGTTTTCATTCAATTGTCTTCTTCGGCCTTAGTTGGAGTTTTAGTTTATGCTTTCTTTTGCTATTTGCTTAAGAGCGAGGAATTATTTGGTTTTTTAACTGCTTTGAAAAATAGATTTCCTTTTAAAAAAGTTAAGATTGATGATCAAGGTGAAGCAAGAGGAGTTTAATTTATTATTTGTGTTTTTTTAGTATGATGGATATTAGTAAAATAAGAAATTTCTGTATAATCGCTCATATAGACCATGGAAAATCTACTCTAGCTGACCGCATGCTTGAGATTACCGGCACGGTTGATAAGCGAAAGATGAAAGACCAGATTTTAGACGGCATGGATATTGAGCGTGAAAGGGGAATCACAATTAAATTACAGCCAGTAACTATGGACTATAAAGGCCATAAGCTTAATTTGATTGATACTCCTGGTCACGTTGATTTTTCCTATGAAGTCTCTCGTTCTTTGGCCGCCGTTGAGGCAGCCGTTCTTTTAGTTGACTGTACTCAGGGTATTCAGGCCCAGACTTTAGCTAATTTATATTTAGCAGTTGAACAAAATTTAACTATTATTCCAGTTGTAAATAAAATCGATTTACCAGCCGCTGATGTTCCAAAAACAAAAAGAGAAATTATTAAATTATTAGGTTGTGAAGAGGATGAAATTTTTTGTTGTTCAGGAAAAACGGGCGAAGGAGTTGAATCTGTTTTAGACGAGGTAATTAAAAAAGGTTTACCGCCAAGAGATATAAAGATGGAGAACGGTAATGATTTTCCTCGAGCTTTAATTTTTGATTCAAAGTACGATATTTATCGTGGCGTTGTTGCTTATGTTAGAGTTTTTAATGGAACTATTAAAAAAGGGGACAAGATTCGTCTTCTATCAATGAGGGTTGAAAGCGAGGTTTTAGATTGTGGAATTTTTAAACCCGATTATTTATCAACTGGCGAATTAAATCCTGGCGATATTGGATATATTATTACTGGCTTTAAGACTGTTGGTGATTGTCGCGTTGGCGATACATTAACTGCTAATAGCGGTGTAGCTAATTTTAGTAAGATTGAGGTCTTACATGGTTATAAAGACGTTAAACCAATGGTTTTTGCTGGAATTTTTCCACGTGAGGGAAATGATTTCAAGGAACTTCGTGAGGCGATGGATAAATTAAAGCTAAATGACGCCGCCTTATCTTACGAGCCGGAAAGATCCGACGCCCTTGGTTTTGGTTTTCGCTGTGGATTTTTAGGTTTACTTCATCTTGAAGTTTTTCAAGAAAGGTTAAGACGTGAATATAATTTAGACTTAATCGTGACTGTTCCTAGCGTTGCTTATAAAGTATTAAAAAGTAATGGTGAGGAACTTATAATTAGAACTCCCCAGAGATTACCCGACCCAAACCATATTGATATTATCGAAGAGCCTTGGGTTACGCTTGATGTTATTGCCCCTAAATCTTATATGGGCAATATTATTAAATTAGCTCAGGAAAAAAGAGGAATTTACAAGAATACTGAATATATTTCGTCAGATAGCGATGAGGCGCGCGTAATTTTACATTACGAAATTCCGATGGCAGCGATTTTAACTGATTTTTATGATAAGATTAAAAGTGTTTCTGCTGGATACGCGTCTATTAATTATGAATATTTAGATTATAGACCGGCCGATGTCGTTAAAATGGATATTTTAGTTGCTGAGGATATTATTGAAGCCCTGGCGACTATCGTTTATCGTGACGAAGCGATGCGTGAGGGACGAGAGGTTGTCGAAATTTTAAAAAATAATTTACCACGTCAGATGTTTGCGGTTAAAATTCAAGCCGCTCTTCACGGCAAAGTAATTGCCGCTGAAAAAATATCAGCGATGCGTAAAGATGTAACCGCTAAATTATACGGCGGTGATGTGACTCGTAAACGTAAATTATTAGAGAAGCAGAAGAAGGGAAAGAAAAAAATGATGGCTGCTGGTAAGGGAAGTGTTGATATCCCACCCGATACTTTTGTAAAAATATTAAAAAGATAAATAAGCTAAATAAGCTAAATTGCCTTTAAACAATTTTTTTAATAAAATTATATGATAAGAAAAAAAGCGGTGAAAATAATTTGGACAATAGTGTCTTTAATCGTGATGATTTCAATGGTTGCCATTTCGGTCGGAACAATGTTTTATTAATTTAAATTTTATATATCGCCATGAAGCAATGGCAACTTTATCCTAAAGCAGATACTGGTTTTTTAAGTGAACACCCGGAAATAAATCCGGTTCTTTTGCAGTTGCTATATAATCGCAACTTGAAAAATAAAATTGATATCAAGGCTTTTTTAGAAAGTGAGTTGGATGGTGAAAAAACTTTAGTGATAGGTGAAAACCAGACGCATGCTTTTTATAATCCTTTTTTATTCAAGAATATGGAGGCAGCGGTCGATTTAATTATCTCCCACATAAAAAATTCTAGCCCAATCGTTGTTTACGGAGATTATGATGCCGATGGTGTAACCTCTTCGGTTATTTTACTTGAGACTTTAAAAATTCTACATGCTAATGCGGAGGTATATTTGCCGGATCGTGTTAGTGAGGGATATGGCTTAAATAAGGCGGCGATTAATTCGATTGTTAGCCAGGGTTTTAAATTATTAATTACGGTTGATAATGGTATTCGCAATCACGAGGAAGTGGCTTATGCAAAGAGTAAGGGTTTAGAAATTATAATCACTGATCACCATGTATTACCAGAAGACCCTAAAGAGGCGCCGCAGTGTTTATATATTGACCCGGCTGATAAAAAAGATAATTACCCTTGGCCGTATTTGGCTGGGGTTGGAGTTGCCTTTAAATTAATCAGCGCCTTACTTTATAAATCAAGTTTACCGGAAAAACAAAAGCAATTAATTTTAGACAAGAGTTTGGACTTGGTGGCAGTCGGAACTGTGGCTGATATGGTTAGCTTATTAGGGGAAAATAGGTTACTTGTTAAGAGTGGTTTAAAAGTTTTAAATAATAATAAGCGCTTAGGACTGAATGAATTAATAAAAGTTTCTAAGATTAATGTAGGTAAACCTTTAGAGGCTTGGAATATCGGTTGGCAGCTTGGTCCGAGATTGAATGCGGCTAGTCGTTTAAGTCACGCTAATACCGCTTTTGGTCTTTTAACAACTACTGATCAGGCCGAGGCAGAAGAATTAGCAACTGAACTTAATAATCGTAATATTAGTCGCCAGAAAATAACTGAAGAAATAATTGCGGCCGTAGAAGAGCAAATCGATAAGGATAATCTACCTAATTTAATTGTTGGTATCGCCGGTGAGGATCAGATTTGGAATGAGGGGGTAATTGGCTTAGTAGCTGGAAAAATTACGGAAAAATATTATCGACCAACTTTAATTATAACGCGCTTAATTGAGTCGGCAGAGTTTGATCCAATTACTAAAAAATTGGTTCCTAAAATAGTTGCCTTTAAAGGCTCTGGTCGATCGGTTGAGGAATTTAATTTAATCAATGCTATTGAAAAATGTACAGCTAATTTAGATAAATATGGCGGCCATCCCATGGCTTGTGGTTTCTCAATTAAATCAGAAGAAAATTTAAAGAAATTTATTGCGGCTATTCAAAAATTAGCCGAGGATAACATTGAAAAATCAGCCCTTGTTCCTAAGCTAAGAATTGAAGCAGAATTAAATTTTTCGGAAATTAATTTAGATCTAGTTGATAAGATTAATCTACTTGCCCCTTACGGACAGAATAATCAGCAACCAAGATTTGTTACTTATGATTTGAGAATCGATGATATTACGACTATGGGGTTTGATAACCAGCATATTAAAATTCGTTTTTCTTCGGTTGACTCAGTAACTGGGAATGCTCATTCTTTTTGGGCGATTGCCTTCGGTGGAGCGGAAACTTATAAAGAGTATACAGTTGGCGATAGAGTTGATTTGGTTTATTATTTAGAAGTAAATGATTTTAATGGTCGTCGTGAGCCACAATTAAAAATGATAGACATAAATCCGCTCAAGGCGGAGTAAACAAATATGAATAAATTAATTATTTATACGGATGGAGGCGCGCGGGGGAATCCTGGTCCATCAGGGATAGGAGTAGTTTTATATGATGAGAATAAAGTATTAGTCGCTGAAGTATCTGAATATTTAGGGGTTGCGACTAATAATCAAGCCGAGTATAAAGCTTTAATTGCTGCCCTAAAAAAAGCGACTGAGCTCGGAGCGAGTGAGCTTGATTGCTATTTAGATAGCGAGCTAGTTGTTAAGCAATTAAAAAGAGAATATAAAGTTAAGAATCAAGATTTAGCGCCTTTATTTTTGATTATTCATAATCTAAGTTTAAATTTTAAGAAAATTACCTATACTCATATTCCGCGCGAGAAGAATAAAGAAGCTGATAGGTTGGCTAATGAAGCGATGGATAGAGGGAAATAAATAATTAAAACAAATAGTTTATAGATATAAAAAAACAAACATTTGAGATGTTTGTTTTTTATAAAAAAATATTTTTTTAGAATTTATTAATAAGTCATATTCAATTTTTTTGAGCTAATGGCATCAAACCCTTGCTGTTTACAAGCCTCATAAACCTTCATTTTTTTTCCGCCTGTACACTCTGCCCAAGCACCGTTGCCAGCATATTTTTTAAAGCAGTTTTTATCAACTGAGCCGCTAACTGCTCCGGGGCAATAATATGACTTAGTGCCACTCGCCATCGCAGATAGGTTAATTTCAGGATTAGTTAATAGGTCGGAGAAAGAATAGCAAACGTTAAAATATTTAAACCCCTTTTTCCCGTCTTTTATACAGCTTGGTGTGCTTTGTTCATTTAAATATGTTGCTTGGCCTAAACCAAAACCGTAAGTGTATTTTAAATCGAGATTGGTAGGATTGCCGCTTTTATCAAAGCTTGGCTTAGGCGGCTGGATACTGTTATTTTCTATATAACTCTTACAAGCAGCATCCTTACAGCCTTTATCGCAACACTCTGGGTAAAGATCGCAAATATATTTACGACGAGCTGTTATATCGCAATTAGCCACCTTTCTATCATCACCAAAAGCTTTTATATCATTACCAGATTCTTGAGATAAAATTGCATAAAAATAACAAGGATCAATTTTTGAAGTAGCTGCTACATTTTTTACGGCTTTCGAGACTTCGCTGCTCATTACTGCGCCCGTAATTTTATTAGTTGCCCATTTACCAACGCAGCCTTGTATTTCCGCCTTGTTAATAGCGGTAACCTCAATTTTATTAACTATTTTTATATTAACATCCTGTAAATTAACTAACTCTGGATTAACTTGTAGTAATATTAAATAAGTGGAGGCTAAAATAATTATCCCAGTAATGCTGCCTAAAATTAATTCTCTTGCCTGAGTAATTTTAGAAGCTTCGCCACGAGACATGATCCATAAAACTCCGGCCCCCATTAAAACTATTGCTGCAACGGCGCCAACTATCGCCACTAAATAATTATAGATTCCTTTGATATAAAGACCAATCCAAGGAATAGAGCAATTTTCCCCTGCTTTGCAAGTAACATCAGATAGCTTATTTAGGCCAGGGATTTCAACTTGAAAATCAGGCGCTTTAAACAAAGTTGGTTTTTCTGTGGCGGCGGGTGCGTCAGCTGAGCAGCAACACTGAAGACTTTCTTGCCACATTGCAGAATATTCTGGTGCTTTTAATGATTTACATTTTTCCCCATCTGAAGCAGTTAGATTTTTGGCTGCACACCCACCGGTAGTATAAGTTGATCCCATTCCAGAGGGACTAGGATTTGAGATTGTTTTTAAAATTTCGTAGCTACAAGCCGCTAAAGCTGTTCCTGAGGAAACAAAAAATATACAAAATAAACCAAGTG
>JBMOHE010000003.1:0-74618 GCA_049318005.1 Patescibacteria group bacterium | reverse complement strand
CTTTGATAATATCCTTAATTATATCAAAGTGTTGCACTTACTTATTGAACTGGGGCATCTAAAACAAAAAAATCAGCATTTTAGCTGACTTTTTTATATCTTCGACTTATATGCTCTTAACTAGCCCATTTTCTTGCGAATAAAGGCTGGAACGCTTAGATCATCATCTTCGTTAATTTGCTTCTCAGCTTTTCTCTCTAAAGCTGGTTTAACAGGGATATTCTTAAAAACGTTAAATTTGGCTTTATTTTTTTCTTCAACATTAACCATCGAAGAACTTGGCTCTTTCTCTACTTCTTTTTCAACAATAAATGAGTTTGGGGTATATGATTTAGTCATTTCAGTTTTTTGACTCTTACCTCGGCCGTCAAAACCAGTCGCAACGACTGTGATTTTAATCTGGTCCTTCATCTTCTCATCAATAACAGCACCAAAAATAATCTTTGCATCATCGTCAGCAGCTGAAGTAATAACTTTAGCAGCCTCAGAAACCTCAGTCATGCTTAATTCAGGACCGCCAGTAATCGTAAATACGATACCACGTGCCCCGTCTATAGACATATCAAGCAAGTTGGAGTTAATTGCGTCTTTAGCCGCTTCGACCGCCTTGTTCTCACCTGTGGCCATACCAATGCCCATCAAAGCGGACCCAGCGTTAGACATAACGGCTTTAACATCGGCGAAGTCGGCGTTGATAATACCAGGGACGGTAATTATTTCAGCTATACCCTGAACGCCTTGGCGTAAAACATCATCAGCAATTTTAAAAGCCTCTAAAAGAGAGGTTTTTTTATCTATAACCTGAAGTAATTTATCATTAGAAATTGTAATAATAGTATCAACTTTATCAGCTAGTTCGGCATATGCACGATCGGCGATATTTTTTCTTTGACCTCCTTCAAACATAAATGGCTTAGTGACTACCGCAACGGTTAAGGCTCCCATTTCTTTAGCGATTTGAGCAACTACTGGCGACGCACCAGATCCAGTTCCTCCACCTAAACCACAAGTAACAAAAACCATATCACAACCCTTAAGAGCTTCTTTAATTTCATTCTGTGATTCTTCGGCTGCGCCCTTTCCTAAATCAGGATTCATACCTGCGCCCAAACCTTTAGTCACAGTTTTGCCGATATGGATTTTTTCATTAGCCTTATTATAATGCAAAGCCTGAACGTCGGTATTGATGGCCACAAAACCAACGCCTCTTATGCCATTAGCAACCATACGGTTAATAGCGCTACCGCCACCGCCACCAACGCCAACTACTTTTATTTTAGCAAATGTTTCAATTTCTGGTTTAACTTCAGCCATAAAATTATCTTGATTAATTATTTATTTAGGCATTATTTTACTAAATAAGCCTTTGGTTTTTTCAAAAATTCCGCCTAGACTCTTAGAGAATTTAGTTCCACTAACTTCTCCTTCACCGTGACTCCCCCAAACTACTAGACCAAGGGCGGTTAAGAATTCTGGACTTCTTACTTTATCTATTACAACATTAATATTTTTTGCCTGACCAACAGCAGCCGGTAATCTTAATCTTTTCTTAGCTGACTCAACTAAACCATCTAAACTAGCACCGCCGCCGACGAATATAACACCAGCTGGCAACATTCCCGATCTATCAATTCTTTTAAATTCATTATCAACTTTTTCAAAAATTTCCTCAACCCGCGCATTAATAATATCAGCTACATATTTACGTGAGATAAGACTAATATCATCATTAATTTCTTCTTCTTTCACAAGCTCACTAACATCAATTTCTTCCTTGCTATCTATATTATCAGGAATAGCATTTCCATATTCACGTTTTATTCTCTCCGCTAAATTAATTGGGCAACGAAGACCAATCGCGATATCGGCAGTAATATGTTCAGCGCCTATTGGTAAAATTGCAGTATGAATTAAATTTCTTTCTTCATAAACCGCCAAAGAAGTCGTTGATGATCCAAGATTTACTATCGCTACACCTAGCTCTTTTTGCTTGGTACTTAAAACCGCTTCCGAAGCAGCTAGAGGACCAAGAACTAAATCTTCAATTTCTAAGCCTGTTCTATATATTGCTTTAGTTAAATTTTTGATTTGGGTGCTAAGTCCTTGAACAATTAAAGTTTCAACTTCAAGGCGAATACCATTCATACCAATCGGATCTTTTATATCACCCTGATTATCAACGGCGAACTTAATTGGAATAACATGAAGGATTTCGTAATTAACCGGCACAGCTAAAGCGCGAGCCGCTTCAATCGCACGATTAACATCATTTTCATTAATTTCACCATCACTTCGTCCAACAGCTACAACGCCCTTAGAACGTTCACATTTAATATGCGGGTCATTAATCCCAACCCAAACGCGACTAATAGGGACTCCTACTAAACGTTCAGCCTTTTCTAGACAAGCAGAAATTGAAGAAGTTGTTTCTTCAATACTGTTTACAATACCGCGACTAACGCCAGCCGTAGGCACAGAAACTGCGCCGATAATCTGGAGTTCGTCTCCGGTTACTCCAGTAATTCTTTGACCGATTACTAGCCGAATTGAAGTTGATCCAATATCGAGACCAGCAATAATATTATCTTTCATAGTTATGATGAATTAAATAAAAATAAAACAATTTAGAGTTTTTAATTGCTGTTATTATTATACAAAATTTCTAAAAATTTAACAATTATTTTCAACCATTAAAAGAGGCTAATATACCAGCCGATTACCTTCTCTCCCCAAATTAAGGTAATAATAGCCCCAAAGGCTAAAAATGGGCCAAGAGCTATTTTTGTTTTACCACTTTCTTTCTTTATTAAAATTAAAGCTAGCCCAATTATTGAACCAAGGCTATAAGATAAAATTAAAATTAAGAATAGTTGGCTTAAGCTTGGAAAAATAAGACCAAGCAGTAAACCTAGCCAAATATCCCCTTCTCCAATCCCCCTTTTTTTAGTTACTACGTATTGGATAAGAAAAAAGGCGGTTGCCGCTAGGGCCGAAATTAGCAAAGCATACCAAGAAAAACCTAAAATAATATTGAGCCCAAAGAAAACGACGCACATTGGCCAAACAACCGTCATTGGAATTAACTGCCAACGTAAATCATAAACAAAGATAATTATTAAGGTTGTTATTATAAGCCAGTCACGAGCTAGCAGCAAGGCGAACTGATTAGAGTTAACATCATTTAAAAAAGTTAAAAGAAAAAGGACGGCGGTTATCATTTCAACCAAAGGATACTGCCAGGAAATAGGCTTATGACAATGACGACACTTAGCGCCTAAAAGTATAAAACTTAGAACCGGAATATTATCATACCAAGCAATCTGTTTTCGACATTCAGGACAATATGAGCGGCCGCCTATAGTCTCATTATTATATAAACGCCAAATTGAACAGTTCAAGAAACTGCCAATTATTAAACCAATAAAAATTACGAATATAGAAAGAATTAAAATCATATTAATTTAAGATAATTTTTTAAAATAAATATAAGTTTAGAGCGATAATAATAAAATTTTCTTTTCCAAAAAGGAATTGGGCTGCCGCTCGTTAAATGAATAATACTAGAAGATAAATCTCTTACCATTTTATACCCCAATCTGCTTACCGAGTGACACAAATCGACATCTTCAAAATACATAAAATATCCTTCATCCCAACCACCAGCCGTATCAAATATTTTTTTACGAATAGCTAGCGCCGCCCCGCTAACCCAAGCCATTTCTTTTGTTTTGGTATTAATAGAATATGAGTAGGGCTGTTCTTTTCCGCTAAGTAAAACTAATCTTGGGGCAATGATCCCAATTCCCTCATCGGTCATTAAATTTTTTTTAAATGCCTCAAGAATATTACTATTAATCAGAGTATCACTATTTAAGAAAAATAAATAATCCCCTTGAGCCATACTTGCTCCCTGATTATTAGCCTTAGCAAAACCTAAGTTTCTATCATTGGCGATTATTTTTACACTTTCTCCAAAATTATTTTTAATAAGATTAAGATCTTCTGGCTTTGAATTATTATCAATTAAAATTATTTCAAATTCTGACGGCTCACAGTATTTAAAAATAGACTTTAAACAAGCACTAGTTAACTCACTGGTGTTATAATTGATAATAATAAAGGAAAACATTTATTTTTTTAGTTTATAAATATAATAATTTACAGCCATTCTATAAAGGCCCGCTCTCATACTAATTTTAATACCTAACCAGCCAGCTCTATAGGCGCCAGAAAATATATTCTTAAAAAAAGTTATAAAAAATTCTAAAGGCATTAATAATAAAGGATGCTTTTTACGCCAAATAATCTTATTCGACCACTCATTATCTTGCCAATTAAACTTCTTTATTTCTGAAAACTTTTTAAAATAAGAGCTAGCCTGAAGCTTTGCCCAGGGCAACTGTTTTTTTAAAAAATAATAATAGGAAAAATTATTATATTCTGGTTGGTGATTTAATTTAAAATTTGTTTTTTCTATTTTGCCCGATACGGCAACAACAAACTGTAAGATGCCTAAAAAAGAAATTTTATCTTTACGGAATAAGCATCTTTTATATGGCCAAGTCGCACCAGACTCTTTCCCGCCATCCCATAAAGGCCAAAGAACATCGTAAGCGGATATTTGCTGACTAGAAACCAGCTTTGAAAGATTATTTTTTAAATCAATTGATAAAAACTCATCAGCATCAATTTGTAAAATCCAATTATTCGACGCCTGCTCAAAACTGAATGGTCTGTACTCCTCGGCGCCGCCAACATGAGGCTGAATATATATTCTTGCACCATACTCTTTAGCAATCTCCAAAGTCTTATCCTTGCACTCACCATCATGAACTAAAATAATTTCATCAACTACTTTATACAAACTCTCTAGGCAACGCCTAATTAATTTTTCTTCATTATAAACAATTAAACAAGCCGAAATCTTTTCCATATCTTTACTTATAATCAGCTTTTAACTTAAGAATTTTTTCATTATTCGGGGCTAGTTTAAAAGCTTGATCAAAATAATCTCTCGCTTTGGTTAAGTCACCACTTTCTTTATATAAAATAGCTGCCCCTAGCGGCCAATTGAAATCTTGAGGGTCGCGACCTTGGCCTCGCAAACTATACTCTAAAGCTCCAGCGATATCACCTCGAAGATAAAGGGTGTCGGCAATTTTTTTTAACAAGCTGAGGTCATTTAAATCTGAGCTGTAGGCTTGTTTATAGTAATTTTCTGCCTCAGAATAATTCTTTAAACTAAAATATATATCCGCAATGCTCACATAAACATCTTTTTTATATAAATTCAAAAAAATCACATGTTCTCTATTAATCCGTCTGTCATTTATATCTGGTAAAATTTTAAGAGCTAACTGATAATTAACGATCGCCTCTCTAATCCTATCATCTTTAGTTAATAAATTAGCTAGCTGAATGTAAGTACTCGGCCAATAGGGGCTAATTGCTATTACTTGTTGAAATAATTTTTCTGCTTCCGGAAAATTATCTAAGGCGGCGCTAATTTTTGCTTTAACTAAAATATTTTGATAGTCAGGACCAAATATTTTTTTATCTAAGTCTGTTAGTTTATTTTTAATAGCAATTTTTGTCGTTAAATCTAATTTTTTATCATAAGCGTCGCTTAAAATACTAGCTAGAATACGATTGTAATATTCTTGATTAACTGGGTTTGTTTTTTCTTGATTTGTGTATTCAGACAAAGTAAGGGCGGTATAATATTGTCTATCTAATAACTTTTCATGAGTCGCGCCAAAATAATGGTCAGCTTTTAATACTCTAAATTCATAATTAATTAAATATGCCGAAAGAAAAAATGAACCAACGATGAAAATAACTGCCAAACTAGACGGACTCTTTCTTTCCTCATGACTGAGAGCAACTATATCTTTATTTTCTGAGCTCAAATTAATAACCAATAAGAGAGCTAGAAAAAGCCAAAAATATATTTCACCAGCGACTAATGAAAAATTAAACATTAGCGATATAAGATAAGCAAAAGCTCCAAAGAGTATGGCAATCGATAAATAGGGAGATTTTTTTTCTTTAATATTTTCTTTGGCTAAACGAAAAAGATAGTAATATAAAAGACCAAACAAAATCAAACCGTAAAAACCGACCGTCATAAGAATGTCGAGAATTAAATTATGAGCCCTATCAGTTGAAGTCCCAACCTTAGCATAAATGCCCCAATCACTTCGATAATATTTTATAAATACTTGCTCGCTATTTTCTAAGCCATAACCGAATACCGGACTTAATCCGATTGCCTCAACGGCTGCAGAATAATAATTAATTCTCGCCGCCAAACTTCCCTCATTAAAAGACTTTAAACTATTTAAGCGACCAGGTGAAACGAGGTTAAACCCAATAATTCCCAAAAAGAAAATAACTAATAAAGCCAGGCCAATAAAAATCTTATTAACTCTCTTTAGATTTATAGATTTTATAAAATAAACTCCTAAAAGAAGGGCTGCTATAGCTAAAGCAACAAAAGCGCCACGGCTCGAGGTTGATATTAAACAAGCTAATTGAGCGAAAAAAACTAGAAGGTAAAAAAACCTAATTAAAAAATTTTTGCTCTCATAAACTAAATAAGCACTAATTGGGATAATCAGTAAGAGCCATGAGGCTAAAAAATTTGGTTGACCAAAAGTAGAAACCGCTCTCAAAGTTAGCATCGGATCCTCCTGCCATATTAAGAAATCTATTCCTAAAATTTGTAAAATTCCATAAACGGCCACCAAAAAACCGGACAAAGTTATAGTAATTAAAATATGTTGTATTTTTTTCTGAATGGACTCTTTTTTGTTATCTGCATTTATTTCGTTATTGATTGTTTTAATATTAAAAACTAGCAGAACAAACCAGATAAAATAAGCCAAGTAATTTAAATATCCTGCTTGACTCCTATATGAACCAAAAAAAGACTGAGCCAAATTTATTGAGAAGAAAAGACTAACTCCTAACCCTAAAATAAAAATGCCAGGAATCAAATGATGTTTGTTTAGTTTTATGAGTACCTTGCTATTCTTAATGTTCTTGAAAATTCCATCCGAATAATAAAAAGCTAATTTTATAAGAGATAAAAATAAAATTAGATACAATAAAATTTTGAAAATAACTGATTTGCTTAATTCAAAAATATTCTCCGTCGGAAATAATAAAGAAAAATACAAAGGAACTATAAAAATTATCGCTAAGTATAGAAACTCTATTAAAAGATCAATTATTTCTCGCCCGCGCAATTTAAAAATATGTTTCATCTCCTTATTATAGCAAATAAAAAATGGGCTGAAAACAGCCCATTTTTTTATATTTTCGTCTTTCTTAAACGATTTTTTTTGATTGTTTTAACTTCTCCCAAACAACAAGAACTGGACTAGCAATAAAGATAGAGCTATATGTACCAACTGCAATACCTATCGCTAGAGCAAGGGCAAAATCTTTAATAGTACTGCCACCAAAGAATAAAATAGCTAGTAGGGCTAAAACAGCCGAGAAAGAGGTATTAATTGAACGGGTTAAGGTTTGGTTAACGCTACGATTAACTGTGTTCTCAAAATCTTCATGGCTCTTCGGTAAGTTTTCACGAATACGATCGAATACAATAATAGTATCACTTACGCTATAACCAAGCACAGTTAAAACAGCGGCGATAAACGGAGTGTTAACTTCAATCCCATAAAAATGACCAAGAACTGAAAACACACCGAGAATAAATAAAATATCATGAATTAAGGCGATAATAGCAGCTACGCCATATTTCCATGAAGCCACTGGCTTAGATACGCCTTTAAACGCCCAGGAGATATAAAGAATAATCATTATAAATACAATCACAGTTGCATTGAATGATTTACTTTTTAATTCTTGCCCAATAGAGGCGCCGACTGAATCAAATTGTAATTCCTTAAAGCTTGCCCCCTGTTTATTTTTAACTAATTCCTGAAGATTTTTAGCAACTAATTGATGGACGTCTTCCGTATTTTCTTTAAAACGTAAAATAACAGAATTTTCAGTTGGCTGAATTACTAAACCATGAAGATCAACATTTTTTAAGCTATCCTGAACTTCAGTAACACTAGGTTTATAATTACTAAACTCGACTTCCATCAAACTTCCTCCTGTAAAATCGATACCGAAATTCAAACCCCAGAAAAAAAGTGCGAAGATAGAAGCGGCAGCGGCTAGACTTGATAGGGTTAAGAAAATTTTTCTTTTTTGGATTATCTTATAAATCATATAATTAATTATTATTTATTTTCTTCTACCTTAGCTTTTTTAACTCCAAGTAGCCAAGTTCTCTTTTCAAGCCAATCACCTAGAATTAAAACAAATAAAGTATGGGTGATAACAATGGCACTGAATAAAGATACAGCAATACCGATAAATAAGGTTGTTCCGAAACCCTTAACGGAAGATGTTCCAAAGAACATTAAAATTAAACAAGTAATAATAGTCGAAACGTTACCATCGCGAATTGATGGCCAAGCACGTTTAAACCCACTGTCAATCGCCTGGCTAACTGATTTCCCAAGTTTTAATTCTTCTCGAGTACGAGCAAAGATTAAAATATTTGCATCAACGGCAATGCCGATTGAAAGAATAAACCCAGCGACGCCAGATAAGGATAAGGTTACTGCTTGTTGAGCATAAAAGAATAATAAAACCCCAATAACTGAAAATAATACAGCGAGAGTTCCATTAAATATTTTAAGCTCACTAAAAGTATAGAATATTAGACCTATCATGGTTACAACCAGAATTAAAGCTAACCAAACAGGCAAGGCTTTAAAAATAGCTAGAACTGTTAAGCCGTAAACTAATAAAGATAAAACTGACAAGACTCCTGGTAGACGATAATATAAAATCATGAAAATAGAAACCAGTAACAAGCCGATTAAACCCGCCTTCATGCTATTATCAATAGATTTAGCGCCAAGACTAGCTTCAACAGTTTTCTGAGAGATTAAACTAATTGGAACTGGCAAAGCTCCAGAATTTAAACGTTTAACTAAAAGTTTAGCTTCTTCAACGTTAAAGCGTCCAGAGATGCTAGCTGAACCACCGGTAATTTTATCATTAACAGTTGGCACACTAATAGGATAGCCATCAAGAAAAATAGCAACTGGCTTGCCAATATTTCTGCCAGTAATTTCTTCAAACATTTTAGACCCCTCAGCGTTAAACTCTAAATTAACTTCAGGTGAACCATCATTAGGATTGAATTGTAAAGAAGCTCTCTTTAAATATTTTCCAGTTAATTCCGTGTTCTTCCAATCTTGAGTGAGTTCAGCAGTCGAAGATGACGTTGTTCCCGTTGTTGCAACGGCAGTTCCCTGTTCTTTAAATTCAAGAATAGGAGTTTCACCAATCAATTTAATCGCTTCATTAACATCTTTAATTCCGGCTAGTTCAGCAATAATACGATATTCTCCATTTATGCCTTGATTTACTTGAACAACCGGCTCACTAACGCCAAAAGCATTAACTCGGCGCTCAATAACATCACGAGCTGCTTCTAAAGCCCCAGCTCTATCAGCTTCGGGAATATTTTTTACATCAGCTTGATAAACTAAATGAGTACCACCCTGAAGATCTAAGCCAAGACTGAAAGGAATTTCAGTAACAAGTGGCAAAGAAACAATTTGATTAGTTTTTTTTGATAAATTTTTTGCAAAATTATTATAAATATTTCCACCCACGGTTAAGGCAACCATGACTGCGAAAATCATAATAATTCCTAAAATCCACCCGGCTTTCGCCCGCTCAGACAATTTCGAGAATTTTTGCTTAAATGACATAATATTATGAAAAAAATGTAATCGACCTAAAAATGGTCGAATTTATTTTATATTAGTTTCAGACCCTAAAATCTTAGAATAGTTAAAAATAAAAATCAAGCTCCCTGCACCCAAACAGCTCAACAAATCTTTACAAAAACGCGTATTTTGTTTATAATAGGGTTATTAAATAATTATCCGCCCCAGGCGGACAAGTAAAAATATGCCATTAATACCTACAGTTATTGAAAAAGAGGGCCAAATAGAGCGTGCTTACGATATATATTCCCGTCTTTTAAAGGATAGAATCATCTTTTTGGGCGAAGCAATCGACGATCATACTGCTAATATCGTAATTGCCCAGTTTCTCTTCCTTGATGCCGAAAATAGCGATAAAGACATTAAATTCTATATTAATTCCCCCGGGGGGTCAGTTTCGGCCGGTTTAGCAATTTACGACACCATGCAATATATAAAATCACCAGTCACGACTATTTGCATAGGCATGGCCGCTTCGATGGCTTCGGTTCTATTAGCGGCCGGAGAACCAGGAAAACGTTTTGCGTTACCAAATAGCGAAGTTATGATTCATCAAGTCATGGGCGGAACCGAAGGGCAAGCGTCAGACATTAAAATTCACGCTGCTCATATTTTAAAGACAAAAGATAGACTAAATAAAATCATTGCCGCTCATACTGGAAAAAAGCCGGAGATAGTCGAGAAAGATAGCGATAGAGATTACTATATGAGCGCTGACGAAGCTAAGGCTTACGGAATAATTGATAAAATAATCAAAAAATAAAATCTATAAATAAAATAAAAAACGAGACGAACTAATCGTCTCGTTTTTTTATTTATGAAACTTTAAAGCGCAAGACTAAATATTAATTTTTCCAATCAAGCGATTAGCCTCAACTTCACCAGTTGAATTAATAATAAAAATATTTAAAGCTTTATTTTTACAATTTTCAGGAATTTTTATTTTAAATTCATTAAGTCTGATTATTTCACTTGAACAAATCTGGGTCATAGGCGCTGATTTTGAATCTTCTCCTAATAAAACTAGATTATAACCAAGATAAGAATTCAAATTGGGAAGGATTATCTCTTCCTGACTTAATTTGAATTCTAAACTTTGTTTATGTAACTTATTAAAATTAAAATCAAATGAGTCTTGATACAATTTAATTAAATCGGGCACTGTAGTAATTAATGTGTTTTCATCATTACTGAAATTAGCACTATAACTCCAGTTTCCACTCCCAGAAATTAAGATTTTCTTATCAATTATTAAAGCATGGTGATGCAGAAAAGAATTAAAGTTATTTTTATCGACTAGAGAGTCTTTAAATATCTCATTTAAAAAATCAACTGTTCTGGCCGCGTCATCAACAATAATTAAGTTATTAGAATTTAAACTGGCGGCGACTATCTGGGGAAGCGCGGAAACATCGAGCCAGGCGTTAGAGTCATCAGCAATAATTCTTACCTTAACACCGCTAGCCGCTTTATCAATTAGAGCTTGAGAGATTTCTTTATCCGTCGTCTGCCAAATCATGATATCAATAGATTCCTCGGCCTGATAAATGAGCTCGAGCATTCTTTTTTTTATAGTTACCTCGCCAGAACCAGGGCTCCACCAAATTTCCATTTTTCCATTTTTATAATTCAAATCCGCCTGCCAAGCACTATAAGTTTTATCATTAAATTTAGCCAAACCAGATTTCCCGGAAAATAGACGTTCAAATTCTTGGCCGTAGTATTTAATCATAGTCTCATCATAAGTCTTAAATATGAAGCTCGGATCATATAACTCCTGAAGACGAGTTGAGTTAAAAGACCCTGTAATCATTGTCTTTTTACTACTATTTGCATCACTAATAATATATTTATTATGCATAAAGCCGTTCTGTTTGGGGCCCAAATTTTCCTCACTTAAGAAGACATTAGCTGGCTTGTCTTTAAATAAATTATTGTATTGGGTTCTTTTATTTGAAGAAACGACTGCTCTGACAATCACCCCACGATTAGCAGCCTTATAAAGTTCATCTCTAATTTCAGTCGAATCAAGAGAATACATTGCTAAATCAATACTTGAACTTGCACTCCTGATCAGACCAACAAAGGCGGCTGAAAATTCGCTCTCACCAACTTTATTATTAAATAAAATTTCCGCTTCAAGGTTGCGAGGAGCTTCTTCTGAATACTTTGGCGCGTACTTATTGTTAAATAATCTACTATCAATTAACCAAAAAACTGATGCTGCAATCAACATGACAAGAATAATAACGCCAAAAAAAATTAAAACTATCCGTTTTGGAATTCTAGGAATTTTCTTTAAAAAACTTTTTGTTGATTTCATAAATATTAGTAAAGTCTAAATAGTCTAATTTATGTCTTGAAAATAAAATTATAATTGATTTTTTTAAACGAGGCGCTAATATTTCTAACATCTCTTTAATTCTTGGGTCAGGTAAATAAAAAACTGAGTCATCAATAACGATTAAATTTGGCTCCCTAATTAAACAATAAGCTAGTTCCACTAAAACTTTTTCCGCTTCCGTAAAAGATGTTTGATCAATATTGGCCGCAATTAATTTTGGAATATTATTTAAAAAGTTTAAGGCCGGTATTTCTTCTATAAGAAGACAAATTTTTTCAATTTGTTCGGATTTAATTTTCGTCTTTGCTTCTCCGGAAATAATTTCAGCGAGCGATGCTCCGCCAGCAATCTTGCCACTTACAAAAAAAGCTCGACGAGAAACTCTACGCCATTCTTTATATAGATATCTTTCTCCATTAAGCCTGATTATCCAGGGCTTCCCCTCTTCTATTGAGCGACCACTAAAAATTTTTGCTAATTGATTTTTTCCTGATCCAAGCTCGCCAAAAAATAAATACGCGCAACCAGACTTAAATAGTATTTCAACGTTTTTAAAATAACTACCGCCAGGGGTCAATTTAAACTTTTTTGATTTAAAAACAATTTCCTTAAATTCTCCAACCTTGTCCAGTCTTACCCTCGGACTTTCGGGCTGCGGCAATGACAAAGAAAGGCCGATTTGCGTTGGCACTGCATTCAAGCCGATTCTCAGTCCTAAATATAGCTGTCGAATTAGCAAGGCGACTATCAAGCCAAAAAATATATCTATTCCTGACAGAAGTGACGCGAAATTAATATCAGGAAAAATGCTAGGCACAACTATGACTAAGACTGTCGAAATAACAATTAAAGAATATATAAGTTTATTGCCATAATTCATCCAAAGAGTTCTTCGTATTTTAAGAACGGAGTCGAGAGCTACAAGGCGACGCATTTGGTTTATTGATTCCTTCTCTCTAGCTTGATTTTGTAGTAATGAAACTTGGTCAGCTTGTTCAGAAATATGGCTAATAATAGCGCTAGAAAGCGAGGCTTCACGACTTAAATAATACAAACCAATATAATAACCAATTACTAACAAAATTATGCTAAAAATAGAGCTGGCCAAAACATAAAAAACTAAAGACCAGCTACTAGTTAAAGCAAAGGCTAAAAGAACAAAAAAGTTTATAGTCCAGCGTAGAGCGCCACCTATAGAGGCACCTAAACTTACCTGGAGCAAAGAAAAATGATAAGTAACCTTCGCTAATAATTTTGCTTTATCGCGACTATTAGTTCGATTGGGTGCGCGATACAAAAATAATTTGAACCAATGTTCTCTAAGCTCATTAATTAACTGAATAATTAAAGTTTTTTCGACTAATAAATATAGAAAGGCACTAACTAAATAAACAGCCACACCTAAAAACAAAACGGAAAGATATGAGACAATTTGCTTATTGTAAATAAAAATATTTACTTCTTTTACAATTACCGAGCTAAAAACTGGCAAAGAAATTTCCAGCAGAGACTGAACTATTAAACATAAAAATAACCAAAAAAATTTAGTTTTATGCTGAATGTAAAATTTTTTTAAACGCCTATACTGCCACCGGGTAATAGTTAGGCGCCCATTTTCAAATTTAATACTTCGTCGTGCTTGAAAAAGTTTAAGCCGCGGACTTTTTTTTGCCCCGTCTGTAGGCCAAGTAATACTCATAAAAAGAAGGTATTTTTATTTCTTTAAGTTTTTCTTTGGCTAAACGCCTATTTCTCGGCGTCGCTTTACCAAATAGATAAGCCGCTACATAATTATAGAATTGATTAGACAACTGCTTAACCCCCTCATCGTCATCTAGCTGTTGATGCTGTTTTAAAATTTCTAAAAACTGAGTTTGAAAATTATTTTCTGAGAAAAAACACAAACTTTTTAATTTTGAAACTTTTTTTTCTAAACTAGAATGATTATATTTTAATTCTTTATGCCAAGCAATTTTTAATTCTCGAACTAGCCCAGAACGTAAACGGAGAGAATTATCTTTAAAAAGATAACCTAAATAGGAAAATTCCTCAGTATTCTTAGCAAAATGAGTTTTTTTATCCTGAATTACTAGCCCGAGATCGGTAATTCTTTTTTTAGCTAGATTAAAAACTTCTTCTAATTTTTCCTTATTTTTATCAAAGGCAATTAAATCGTCACCGACTCGCCTATAGAGAGAGACCTTTGAGCCTAGCTCGTTATCAAGATCTGTTAAATAGTAGTTTGAAAATAAAGAGTTGAAAGGAGTACCTTGAGGGATTCCTTTATCCCAAGTAACTAGCTTGCCATTCTGCCAGAGTTTTATCTTAAAAAATGGCTCAATCATTTCTAGAACATCGTTTTTTATGCCAAGCGCAGTGAGCTGTTTTCTAATTACATCATGGTCAAGATAATTAAAATAATCTTTTATATCAATTGTCATGACATAATCCTGGCCAAAATAACGATGGTAGCGTCTAGCAACGCTCCGAGCCGCATAGGCGCTGGGGTGACTTGAGCGATAGGAAAAAAGATAAGGACTATAATTTAACTCAAACAGTGGTTCTAAAATTCGATAAATTGCCCTAGCTCTAATTCTATCCTTAACAGTCAAAATGAAAACTTCCCTTTTTTTCCCGTCTTTTTTTAAAATATTAACTAATCTAACTGGAGTAAGCGGTGCAGAATTTACTAAATCAGACCTAACCTCATCTAAAATACCGGTAGCCTTATAATCAACATCTGTTAACTTAACAGAATCAAACCCGGTATAACGGGTCGTCTTTAATTTTTCTTCAAATTGATTTGCAAGGTCTAAGTAAGCCTGTTTAATATTCGCTAGATCAATAATCTGATTTTTCATATTAAATATTAACTATAAAAAAACTAGCTAGTCGCCGTAGCGCGATGCCACCAAACGGCGCATCACAAATCGAAAATAGTATTGAACCCAGTGATGGGTGCTAATTATACTACTAGGCGCCACGGTACCAACGAATAAGACGACTAATACTATAATTTTTGGTACCCTAAATAAATTTAGGTGGCTACGACGACTTTATAAGCTAGCTAATATCTTATTTATAGCAAAATTTAGGCTGATTGTCTATTTATTTTATTACTAATGAGTTTATCATTAGCTTAAATATATTTGGATAAGCAAGGCGATTCATCACGGCTGGAATATATGAAATTACGTAAATATTAGCCTTTTTTTTATCAGTTAAATAAAAATTTAAACCGTCGTCGCTCATAACTCCATCCCAAGTACCCGTCGATTTTAACCTGTCACTAGTAAGTGCGCTGTCAGGGAAAGACTCGTTATACCAAGCTAGAATAGCTTGTTTAGTAGTATTTTCTTGGACAGAAACCTGGATAATTGAGTCGTCTGGTGAATTAAAAATAATAATTGAATTATTATTTAAAATACTAAATTCCCAATCTTTTGGATATAAAAAATCATAAGTATTGGCATTGTCGGCATATTTGGCTAAATATTTATTAGTCTCAATTTTACCGCTTCCGGCTGGATCATAGTTATTAGCTAGCTCAGCTGCATCCTTATAATTATTGTTGTTTGAATCTTCGGCATTAGGGTTTGCGCCTAAAACTGTTTCCTCATCATCAATTAAGCCATCACTATCAGTATCGAGAAGAGGTGGTAAATCAATACTATTTCGTCCAGTCGACTCTTCGGCCATAGTAGTCGTCGAAGCGATATCTTCTAAACCCAGAGCTGTTGGCGTAATAGTCGCAACGATACTTGCTACCGGTGTAATTATTTCTTCGCTGCTAGTAGCCGGTTTAATATTTATAACGCTATTTTTAGCTGGTTCAGGAGCTACCACTTTTTTAACATTGCTAGCGGCTTGCGGTTTAATAATAAAAATATAGCTCAAATAAACCAAGGCTCCAATTAAAATGCAGCCGCCTAGAATAATCAATATTCCAACCGTCTGGTGCTTATTGCCAGTCGGCCTTTCAATCGAGGATAGAACATTATGGCTTGCTTGAGCTGGTTTTAGGTTCGAAGATAGCGAAGTATTAGTGAGCTTTGCTAAGCTGGGCATATTACGCACAAGCAAATCAGAATTAACTTTTAGAGTTATCTCCGCACTTTCATCATTTTTTTTTATTTTCTTTTTAGCGCCAAACATAGATTATTGCGTAAAAGAATAAAGCAAGAATGAGGCTACCGCAAATATAGATAAAATAACAAAACCTAAAACCAGCCACCTTGTCCAGTGGCTAGTAATTGTTTGCGGCATAGTATGTAGGTTCAGGGAAAGAGTCGGCCTTTTAACGCTGCCGCCAAACATACTTGGTCGCGAATTTGGTTTAGAGTTATTACTTTTTAACATAAGGAAAATTAAACCCAAAAAAACTAATTTTTAGGTGTATTGCCAGGGAGTTTTCCGCCCTTAACATTAGGGTCATAACCACCCTTAACTTCGGCGCCATCTAAATAAGAATCTCCATCAGTATCGGCGGCAAGCGAGTTAGTTAAATAAATTTTTACTTCCTCATAATCACTTAGGCCGTCATTATCAGTATCAATAACATTAGAATTAGTTCCGGCTATTTTCTCCTCAGCATCCGTTAAGCCATCACTATCTGAATCTACAGCTAAATCGACTGATGGAGTATTTATATCTTCAGTAGTAGGAACATCTGTATTTGGAATTATATCCGTTTCGCTAGTAGTTGATTCAACGGCTGGAGTTTGATCAGCCTCTGGGATAACAGGAACAAATCCAGTATCCTCTGTTTTTGGAGCAAGTGGTGACTCAACAGCCTTCTTTTCAACTTTAGGAGTCGTAGTAGCAATTATTTCCTGAGTACTAGGCGCAAAAAACTGAGAATAGGTAAAATAAGCACCACCTAAAATAGCTATAACAATTACAACAATAATTACAATTCTTAAATAATTTTTTTTACCACCTTGAGTTTCAACCATATTTTCAGATAAAGTATTGCTGACCAAAGGCGCTACACTGCCATTATTTGCTAAACCAACTCTATGGGTTTCAATGTCTGACGGCATGCTATTTTGGTTCGTTTTATCGGTTTCAGCAAAAATATCGTCAACGGCCGCATGACCAGAGGCATTAGGATTATTAAGATCGTTAAACATATATTTTTGAGTGACCGCTTTAAGCGGCTTATTTATTAATATTTAAATTATAGCGAATAATTTTTTGCTTGACCAGCAAGTTTTAATTGTTTATTTAGATCTTGGGCTAATAGGTTCAACTTTAGCTGGATCTTCAACATCAGAAGTTCCCTTGATAACTTTATAAACAGTAACCTTACCGTTCTTATCTCTAGCCATCGCTTGAATTTTTACCTCGGTTGGAATTTCTAACTTAGTTTTTTCTTCAGTGCTTAGAAAATCAGGCGTAAAAATTTTTTCAGTTTTAGTTGCGCCATTATTTTCGGCTGATTTATTTTTTTGATAGATTACGATAGAGAAAACAATAATTAAAATTATTATTAAGGCCACCGAACCAATAATAATTATTTTTTTCTTATCTAATTTTAGATTTATATTCATATAAATTATTTTATAGTGTGAAATTATTATTCAAGAGTATTCCAGCTGCAATCAGCGGCTGCTTCACAGTCACCAAAAGTGCGATTAATCTTGCAACTTAATTTCTTGCTCATTTCTAAGCTAGTACAGAAACCGTCAGACATCCATCTGCATAAATTTGTCGGGGTTGCTGCTTTACAGGCTGATCGAGTTAAAATGCTTGCACAAGCCTGAAGCGCGGGGCCAGTAGTTTTAAGGCTGCTACAGGTTCCGCCGGTAAACCAGAGGCACTTATACGGATTATTTGCCGGGCAAGTCCCTTCGCTATCCTTAGACCAACAAACTTCTTGATAGTCCAAATTGTCTGTCTGACTTTCGCACGCTCCAAAGCTATCTCTACATCCAAAGGTTGTACAATATTGGCTTGCGCCACAAGTATTATTTACATTATAACATTTACCTCCACAACTATCATCTGCGCCACAGGTCTTACCGGCGCAATTAGGCTTACACGTGCAAGTATTATTTTCACAAGTCAACGCTACTCCATTTGACAAAGTTGGGCAAGAACCGCTAGAACATTTTTCACCACAACTATTTTCTTGACCACAAGCTTTACCGCTACAATCATGACTACAGCTTACACAAGTGCCGCTACTACATATTTGAGAATCGCCACATAAACCGTTATTACAAACACCTCCGCATCCATTAGACCCACACTTTCCAGCACAATCAATCGGTTTACAAGTACAGTTACCACTAGCATCAATAGCATTATTGCCAGCGCCACAACTTTGACCGAAAAAGGCTCTTGTAGTTACTGTTTCACTGCAACTCCAAGCCAATCTTCGATTCCACTCATAACAAGTAGCCATGCCAAACCAACAAGAATAACCTCTAACGCAACTGTCATTCTTTATTCCTTTTCCTCCTGTAAGCTCAGTACGCGTTGCATCGCAATCGCTAGGACAAGCTGGATTAGCGTAGCCCGAAGCATCACAATCAGGGTCCTCCTTCTTACTTGCAAGAGCACAAGTAGTTGTCTCAGGAATATCACCTTGTCTAACGGTCAACTCTTTAGTAATACTAGTGTCCCAGCATTTCTTCTGGCAGGTATTGTCTGGCGCATTAGAATTACAACCCTTTGTAATGAATTGGTAGTCATTCTTGTGAGAAAGATCCCCACCATTTTCAGTAATTGAAGTATTATCATAAATCTGTATACCAAGAGCAACATAGCTATGCTCACCAATATAATAATTTTTTGCTTTATTGTTGGCAGTTGAAAGATTGCAATACAAGCCTTCCCCGCAAATATTTCCAGCCTTAGTCATGCCGTTACAAGTATCACTGAAAGTTCCACAAGCTGAGCCTTCTTGGCCAGCAATTTTGTTATTGTTAGCATTTCTTGTTTCGGCCGTATCTTTTGTACATTCACACTTTCCTAAAGTCTCATTACATTTAAAATTCTGGTTAGGTTTATTATTTGCTGAATCAATATTGATCGCCGGGCAATTATTTGGGCGACAAGAGCCGCCAACCCCGTTTGGCCCACATTCTTTACCAGCGCAATCAGGAGTTGAATGATCACTATCTAACTGGTCTCCAGTAAAAGTATAGCGACAATAAGCCGTTGTTAATTGCTGCGATGTTTTTGATTGTTCATCATCAAGAAAATCTAGGGCCCAAATATTTGCTCCTTGGGTCGTGGTCCCAGTATTTATTGGGTTTGTCCAAGAAGAATCATTATAATCTAAATCTGCCCAAGTTTGAGTAATATAGCTTCCGTTATTAATAGTATTTCGACATTTCCAATTTTTTAAATTATCGGTCGTCACGGCTCGACAAGCGTTTTTTGCTTGTTTTGTGACTGGATTAATAGTTTGGGAAATCTGGTCAAGTTTAGCAACTATAGCTCTGTCAAAAGACTCAAAACCATCTGCCTTAATTGCTAAAACATTCTTACCATGAGAAACGACCCCATCAAAACTCCCGCTAGAAGACAAGGCTCCTTTTTTGCCATTGAAATAAACCTCAATTATTTCATCTGCCTGATTACCTGAATAAAATGAAGTTTTAATGGTTGCCTCCTTCATACAGCACTTGCCCCCAAAACATTCATCGCCTATACTGCATTCCCCGCAAATTCCTCCGCAGCCATTATCACCACAATCACTTCCCTTTGCCTCACAAGTAGGAACACAAATAGATAAACAATCCTGATCACAATTATCCTTATTTTCATATTTTGTTTGACAATATCCGTCACCACAGAAACCGCCACCATTAACCGGTGACTTAAATACGCAGTATCCATTAGTTACAATTGGATTAGGCGTATTTTTGTTAAAAGTTGTACAAGCATATTGTTTGCTCGAACTAGTTGAAACCGAAGTTGCAACACCGGCCGTTCCATCACAATCTTCATAACCGTCATTATAAATACCACCCCGTGCCTCAGTATTAGGTTCTTTATCTTGTAAAATTCCGTCTCCACAATAAGTCTTAAGACTTAAATTGAAAGCTTTTGTTGTTGATGCGCCATATTCATTAGTAACTTTAATACTTACAGTAGTGCTACTAGAACCACTAGTTGGCAGATTAGTTTCTTGAGAACTTAAATATGACGAAGTTGCGTTACTCGTAATTACTAAACCTCCAAAATTTAAACCATTAGTAGAATAAGTTAATTTTTGGTCTGCCTGCTCAGTAGGGCCAAGTAAACAAGAATAAGTTGAGCCCAAGCGTCCAGTGCTTGAACAATTAAAATTCAAATTAGGGGCCGCGCTTTTAATGGCAATTTTTATATCCTTGGTTGTTTCCGCTCTAAATTTATCACTAACCGTTAAACGATAAATATAATTAGCATCGAAATAAAATTTACTTGTAACTGGTATTTTTACCAAGTAATTTACTTTATAACGATTTATCCCTGCCGCTTCAACAGAGCTTGGAGCACTCAAGGGATTATAGGCATTACTACTACTAATTGCTGTCACTTTAAACGCCGTTTTATAATCGACCAAATTATCATCTGAAAAATAAAAACTATAATTAAAAGTCGTTTTTGGATTTAGTAAATATTCAGCATTTTCAGCCTCAATAAATGATTTTGGATTAACAATTACTATATTAGTAGTTGTGCTTAAAGTCCCAACTAGGCCATTGATTTTAACTCCATCGGTAACCGTTAGTTTAACCGGATAAACGCCAGGGTTACCAGCTTTAACCGCGGTTATTTTCTTCTGATTAGGATTAGCCGTCTCCTTTAGGGTAGGTGCCGCGCTCCAGCCGGCTTGAATCCAATTAACTCCACTTGTATTAAAATCCCAAGTCATTGGATTATTCTGATTATCAACAACCTCAAGCGAGCCTTTAAATTCCTGCCCAGTATCACCCATTAAATAGGAATTAGTTATATGAGGCGCGGTATTAGATAATGTTCCGTTAGATAATACTCCAGTTGCTAAAACACAATTTGAATTAACTGGCATAGCCGGTGAAAATTGAAAGTTCAAATCGGTTGTCGGTTCCCTGGTCTCCATAACAGAGCAAAGATCAAAGGTTGATCCTTGAGAATCAGTTTTGTAAACAAAACCAAAGCTTCCAGCTGGTAATAGCAAACTTCCATTAGACGCACTATAAAATCTTCTTGTATCTTTATTCCAACAAGTCTTAGCGTCATAACCAGGACAAGCGCCTAAACGATTAACTGGATCTGTAATACTAGGCAGAGATAATTCTGATAAAAAAGATTCGGACCAACTTGGCCAAGCAGAGATAGTTTGATTACTTAAATAACTCCCAGCTGATAATTTAGGGTAATATCCCTTAGCTGATTTATACTTATATAAGGCTTCTTTTAAATCTTCAGTCTTGCTAATTCTTTTCATGTCTCTAATTATTTTTGCTTTAGCACTACTACAGAAAAAGCTCGTAGGACAGTCACTGTCAGTTAGACAATATTTAGTTGTTTTTAATTGGCATGAATTAGGAGTAGAAAAGGAATAAGGTGAATCATTAGCCGAAGTGCTACATATTTGGTTGGAAACACAATCCGCATTTGTCGTGCAAGATACAGAAGATATTTCACAGCTTGGAGCTGGGTTAGTTCTCTCAACTAAGTCAGTATTGAATTTCCAGTTTTTAACAATTTGGCCAAGAATATCAATAGTTTTTATTGAAGGATCCTGGTTATATGAAATCAAATAAATATTTGTAAAAATTTGTTTTCCCTTAACGTTGGCTGCATTTACATAAACCGTTCGACCATCACGAATAGCCTCATAACCGTCCACTATCAAAGCTTGAGGCGCGCCAGTGAAACCCTTACTTTTATACCAGCTAGAAATACTGAGATGATCATTATTTGGAATAATTCTTACACCGATAGCATCATTACTATTCACATAAGAGCCGCTAGAATTATTGGCAGACGTATTTGTTTGGGCAAGAGTGACATTTAAAATAATAAGTGGCACAAACAAAATAACAATAAGCCAAAAAATAATCAGTTTGTTTTTTTTCATATATGAAAATTAATTTTTTACTATTTTAAGCAATTACTTATTTAGTTAGCTGGGTTAACAATCAAGCCATTAACCATATCGGCAATTTTTTCGATTGACTTCGCACTTTCATTCTTCGCGTTATCAATAGCTGAAAGAGCAAAGTAGTTCTTGCCAGATTTCAAAATATTTAAGTCTAAAGTCATAGTAGATAAGCCTGGAGCCGAATCAAATGATTCCGCATACTTTCCTGAAGCAACGCCATGGTAAAGACGATAAACAACTGTTTTATCTGCGTCTGGTGTCCAAGAAAATTTAATTTGTGTTCCAATTACTTCAAACTTTAACCCGGCTGGTATGGCTGGCGGATAGACATCAGTTGGTTTAGCAGTAAGCTCATTGGAAAAAGAACTTTCGGTTTTATTAACAGAAATTACACTTACTTTGAAAATGTAGTCTTGGGTGTTATTTAAACCGGATATGATCGTGTTGCAAGTATTAATATTTGAGCCGCTAGAACAAACTCCACCAGTCCCAAGCGCTTTAAATTCTTTAGAGAGCATGGTGCCGTTACCTGATTGCAAATAATAAACTTTGTAAGAAGCAACGTTCGCGGCTGGGGACTGCCAGACGATTCTTACTTCCCCTCCCTTGCCCGTACTATAAGCCGAGCTGATCGTTGCTCCACTTAAAATTGCTTCTCTGAAAAAATACGATTCTTTAAGAATGTTCCAAAGACAAACCCCCTTATTTTCCGCTCCACATGGGGAATTAATTATTGAACAAGGAGTATTATCTAAACTACATAATAAATTTCCGCTACGTGTAATTGGAGAATTATTAATAGCCGGCAAGTCATCCAGCGTTCCCGGACCACCAGCATCTCGGCAATAATAGAATTTATAATTAAAATTATCACAAGAATTGGCTACTCCCATAGAACAATTTGCCCCCGCATCATTCCAAGGACTCCAAGTACCATCAACTTTTACAGCCGGCCAAGGATTACTGCAAAGAAAAACATAGATATCACTAGAAGCAGTCTGACCGTCGCCCACCGCAAAAGCATTACAAGAACTTCCGCAACCAGATCTATATTTGCTCATATCAATCGTAGCTCTTATTATTGTTTGTCCATCAGTTACTCCCGTTTTAGCAGTAATTAACTTTCTGGTCTCAGGAAGATTAAGCGGTTTAGTAGAAATATCGACGACTGAAGGATCTATAACTATCCACTTCCAATCCCAAGCGTAACCAACAACCGGGTAAAGCAATTGGTTATTAGAACTATAAGCGGCGGCCGTAAAAGCCTTATCACCATCAATTGCCGTGTCAAAAGTAGCGTCGCTATTATCATCTTTTTCGTTTAATGCATTTGTTGTTGTTTTGAAAAGATAAGAACTTGGACCAAGCGTTACATATTCAATTGCACAGATTCCAGCCGAAACCCCCTGGTCAGATAAAGTTGTAAATTTATAACTATAAGCATTTTTATAGCTTAAATTATTAAAGTGAACAGCATTTGTAAATTTAGTTGTATAATTTTTATTAACTCCATTAGTAATCACCGTTGCCTCTCTGAAACCTGCTTCATTCATTCCAATTTGAGACGCGCTTAATACACCAGCCTTGCTAGTTAAGGTTTCGTCCCCTTTAACAACTACATAATAGTTTGTCGCTGGAGAAAGAGCTTTTTCGGGAGTAAACTCTAAGCTAGTTTGAGGACCACTATCCTCAGAACTAACTGTGCCTGGGACTGAACAATATAATTTATCTGCACTTGGCGCTGCCCCCAAGGCTTGGCTATTTTTATGATTAAATATCGCAGCTGTCTTTGTTTTTATATTCTCCCAAAGGCGAACAAAGATATTTTTATTTTGCGCTCTAGCAATTTCCGAGACGGCATTGGCATCAGCTAAAAACGTACCGGCAGGACAGATGCCATTACCATATGTTTTTTCTTCAAATAAAATAAAATTATTTAGGAAACTATTAGTATCCATTTTCTGATTGAAAGTAATTTTTATGGCCGCGTTTCGACAAATATTAGTGGCATCTATAGAAGGCTGAGTAGAAGAAACTTTTGGACGAGCCTGGCAACAGGAATCAAGGCCACAACCAATTGTTACTTCTCCTCCGCAATCACTATCACTAGTACAACCACAGCATAATCCACGACTAGCGCCGGAGCATGATCCAGTGTCAGCCTGACAAAAAAGATTTGGAGTTAGTGGACTCTTGCAAGAGTCAGCAGTTGTATCAGTTTTAGGCTGACAACAACATGTACCGCAACTAGGATATTCGCCGCCAATTGAAATAGGCGAATTGCCTGTGTCCTGTAAACAACTAAGTCCAGACGCTGTACATAAATTAAAATTACAAGTGGTAGAAGCAGTCGACGTCATGCAGCCCAAACCAGCACCAGTTGGTGGGTTAGCACAACTATCATCACATTTTACAGGGTCAATAAATTTACCAGTTGTTGAAGCAACTAAGGAACAGGAAAGATGATCGCCATCATTACAATTATAATAAGCGCAATAACCATTATCTACTCCTGCGGTAATTTTTCCTCCAGACTTACACTTTTTTGTTACAGAATCAAAACAACAGGCGCTCTCATTAGAACAAGCATCTTTAGTCTTAAGACCAGCACAAATATCATCACTACCTTTAAGGCAAGATGATACACAGTCCCCTTCTATTGTATAAGAGCCGACTTTTACCGGAGTAGTTGAAGCGCAAATTAATGGATCGGCTGGAGCAACTTGGCAATTAAAGAAAGCACAATATCCGTAATTTGCTTTGTCATTTTTATTTACGCTCAAAACTTTATTGGAACCAAGTCCACGACATACATCATCAGTTGTTGTAGCGGTCTTGTTTGCGTCAAAGCAGCAGACTGAAGAATGATCGCCGCAACTTTCTTGAGTATCAATCCCGGCACAATCCGTACAAATTCCCTGCGGAGTTGAAGAAGAAATTGAACAATATTTACCAGAACTATTTGCGCAATTACAGGCCGAGTCATGAGCATCTTGC
Source organism: Patescibacteria group bacterium (assembly GCA_049318005.1). Taxonomy (GTDB): domain Bacteria; phylum Patescibacteriota; class Patescibacteriia; order Patescibacteriales; family UBA12465; genus UBA12465. The sequence continues at coordinate 49,363 of JBMOHE010000003.1, read as the reverse complement.
GTTGTACCAACTGCAGCACATCCAGAACATGACCCATAAGTATTAGAATTAGCCGTTACATCGGATCCACATTTACCAGCGCAAGTTAAGGGGGCGCAGCAGTCTTCAGTGTCTTTCCCTATACGACAACAGCACTCACAACTCGGAGCAACTTTAATTATACAGTTGTCAGGGGATGCTAAATTATCTAAATTATCAAGACAAATCGCTTGACTATCTTTACATAATTTTTCTGAAACACATTTATTTGTAGTCCCAACTTTTTCGCAAGTTAATTTATCCGCACAAAGATTACAACTAGAATCATCCTGAGTACAAGCATTATTCAGACCCTTAGTCCAGCCAATTGGGCAAGAAGTTTGAGCTTTAATTTCCCACTTTCCCTCGCTATTACATTTTTTTTCAGTTGTATTTGGCTTAGCGTCTTTAATTGAATAATCGCTAGCCTCAAAACTAATAGAACTAGATAGATCACAAACTTTTTCCGTAGATTTATTAACGCATTTATCTAAATCTTTATCATAGCCGCAAGTTGCCGAACTACATCCAGGGACATTATTACAAGTTACGTCGCAAGAACCGACGACCTTATCATAACTAGTTGAAGGTGATGAACAGGCACCAGCACTATTAGGGCACATAGCCCCTTGATAGCAAGAGCCCAAGTATTTAGATAAACCTAAGCAACTAGAAAATTTTGGTGTTGTGCTAGCGTCAAAGCTAGTACTAAAACTCCACTCATAAACTGAAGTTGGGATATCTACGACGCACTCGCTTAAATCATTTACACAACGACCCTTTCTATAAGTATTTTGAGGGCAACAAACTTGATTATTACATTCCTCATTTTTTGTGCATTCGCTAACTGAAAAATTTAATTCATTTCCGCTTTCATTATTAATAACTTTAACTGGACCAGTAAGCGCCATCTTTGGCACGCTGGTATTTATTACATTGGCTTCATTTTCATTTTTAATTATTCCGTTAGCATTCTGTCTAAAATTAAACTGAACTAGGCCATTACTACCAACTTTACCAAAATACTCTCCCCAAAGAATAAGTGGGGTATCAATTGGTCCCGTGACCGGGTCCATTTTACACAAGCTTGGTCTTAATTTAAGAGAATCATTAACGCCAAAAGTATTTGGATTCAATCTTTGAGTAGAAAGTGTAGTTGAGGCAATTTGAACTTCAAGCTGATAACTATCATTAGCGATAAGTGCTGGAACTTTAATAATTATTTGATTTTCTCCCCAAACTGAATTAGCACAAATTGCCGGAAAAGCATAAGAAGCTTCAATCTTACTATTTCCTGTAACAAAATAAACTTTATTTTCACCCTTTGCGCCACCGAAACCAGATCCTTTAATAGTTACATATTGGCCAGGAGCACCATCAATTGGCGAGAAAGACATGATATAGGGACCATCTCCTTCTTCTCTGTCTTTTATGAATTTTAGATAATTACTTTTTTGTAAAGATCCATTTACAACAGTTTCAACAAAACTTCCGGACTCACCTTCGCGAATATTTGGGGTTGTCGAGGTTCCAGATAAACCCGAAGCGACATTAAAATTTGAATATAAACCACTAACATTACTTTTATAATTGCCGAAGTAAGCTTTGCCTGAATATAAATTTACGCCCTGATAGTTAACCTCTGAGCTTAAAGATCCTTTAACCGGGTCTAAATCACAAAGACCAGGACGACTTATTCCGTTAGCAACAAAATCAGGCAATGAAGGACCAAAGTTATCGTTAGTAATATCGCTCAAACCTTCTTTGTTAGTAACTTTTATCGGCCCGGTTTGAACACCAGATGGAACCGCAATAACAATTTGATCGTTGCGCCAAAAACTAATACATGAAGGATTGATAACTGAGGGAGAAACGGCTTCGCGCGCAGTTGCGGGCACGCCAATTGGAGGGCCAATCGGGTCTTCGCTTTCACCGGGACCAGAAATTGAATTTGACTGATCACCTCCTAAAAATACAATCTTACTATTAGTGGCTGAGTATTCGCCAAAGTTCGTTCCTGAGATAGTAATAAAATTATTAGCCGCGCCGTTTGGGGTGTTATCATTACAAGTATTTCCCTCTCCACAATCAGCGTCTTTCGCACAAGATTTACTAGCATCATTACTACAGAAACCCCCGATAGGACTCATGCCGGTAATTGCCGGCGGTCCATCACATAAACAAGTATTAGGATTACAAGTTAAATATTCAGCGCAACGATTATTATCAACATCGCAGGTTTGATTATTTAAGTCAGCATCGCAAGAGTCACCTAGTTCCGCCTTAGTCTGGCAAAGACAACTATTATCACAATAATCTCCAGCTGCACAAATTTGACTAGCCGCCTGACAACCAGGGGTCGAGCTAGAATCACAACTAGTTGGCGGATTAGAGCAATTATCTAAATTTGATCCCACACAAGCACCATAAAATCCATTACTACAAATCATTGATCCTCCGCAACCACAAGGACTAACAGTATTTTCTAAACAGCCACCACCATTACTATTTCCATCGCTACCTATCGCTCCACTTAATTTTAAAATTACAAAACTTGCAATCGCCCAAGAAGATAAAATTATACCAAGACCAATAAGGCCACTTCTTAAAATTTGTTTAGCTTTTGTTATTCTGTCCTCCTCGCCATTAGAAGTCATCCAAAGAAAACCGGCATAAAGAATAAACCCAACAGCAACAACACTTAAAAAGCCGAGGGCTATATTTATTATTCTACCGGCCAGCTCACGAGGATCGGTCATTGTGCCTAGCGATCCATTTAAACTATTATTAACTATTTCCGTACCAAAATCTTGCGCCAAAGCAAAGCGCGCAAATAATAGTCCACTCATTAGTAAGGAAAGGGCGATTAATTTTTTCGAATTTTTTTTAAACATAAATTCTACTGGCAATTACCATCAGCACTTAGAGTGCTAGTTGCTTTTCCGAAACAACAAGATGGATTAGTGGCAGTTACGGGACAATTCTTATCAGCGCTTGGCTTAAAGCAATTTTGATAAATATCTTTAATTCCTGACCCAGCCTGAGCGCGGTAAGACATAGCTTCTGAAAAAGCGGTGTGTTTTATATAAGAAATTGTTTTATCTGGCTCTCCATCAAGAGGGATTATAACCCCTCCTTTAGAGTACTCCGTATCAACATTATCATTTTCAACCCAATATCCAATCGCTGTTGGCGTCGTACTCTTCAAATTAATTAGTTTATGTTCAACCGTGCTTGATCCATTTTTCACCATGCTGCTACCAGTCGTCAAACTACTGTTCATCATTAAAGTATTCCAAGTAATTTTTATAGGCTCAGCAAGATTTACTCCCATATTTCCTTGGGAAGGGGTAATCTCTTCTATCTGTGGTGGAGTGGTGTTTATCTGATCATTAACATAAAAATTCCATCTGTAATTATCTTTTTTATTTAAATTATTAAGATCAGCCAAACTGTAGTTATCACTAAAATAATTTATCGGACCATCAGAATAAGTATTTCTATCACCATCAAAGGAATTTAATGATGCGTCAATAACACCATTTAGATCTCCATTTGCGCTTGGATAATTTTTGCCATCTGTGTTTTGACAAGTTTTATATCCTAAAGTAGTAGAAGCGCAACCGCTATAAGGGGCCAAAGCTAAACAATCATCGTTAGTTGAGCAAACCTTTAAATCAGCGGATCTTAATTCTACTGTTAAATGGCTATCAGCTGGCAAGCAATAAATTTTTTCACCACATCCATTAACGCCACATTCATTATCAGAAACGAACTCAACTGTTTTGTAAGAATTACTAACTAAAAATTTTCCATTTACATAATCGCCAATACAAGTCTTAGCTCCAACAGCTCCTTCACATTTATATGAGCGACAATCTTTATTCAAAGTGCAAGGAGAGCTACTAGCCTTGGCGGTCGCAAAATCATAATTAACAACTTTAATATAATCTTTAACCTCGGAGGCAAGACCAGAAATTTTTAAAGGATTAATCGCCTCACTAAAGTTAACTTGAATAACAGTATTCATTGGCACATCTTTTTTATCAAGAGTTTTTGCTATATTTTTAAAATCAATTCCGTCTTTAAAAGCCTGAACTTGGATAGCGCTAGGATTAGTAGTTGAAAGATTAATATTATTACCGCTGACTCCAGCGACCTTAGCTATCAACATTATTCCATTAGCGTTTATCTCTGGCTTAACTAATGGATCACCACTAAGAACAGAATAAACCGTAGAAACTAAAGTCATTTTTTCTTCATTACTCATGGTTCCACAATTATTTGGAACAGGAATGTTATTATTTCCTAAAGGACCAGAAACAAAGGTATAAACTTCATCGCCGATAGTTAAGGCGTCGGCATTAATTTCAGGTTTTACATTAACTATCCAGGCGTTGCCAACACTACGATCTTCCGCCTTAAAAATAAAAAAATTATTAAACTTAGCATTTCCTTGTACATCGAAATCAGCTACTCCTAATAAATTTTTATCATCATTGCCGTCGAATAACTGAACTTTGTCTTTTGAGTCATTAGAAACGACTACTCTAAATTTTTTCAAATCACCACTATACGCCAAAGGCAAGGCGCTCGCGGCCGGAGAATTTCCGTCAGGAGTAACACTAACTATAGTTGAGCTGCTATAAGTATTTGGACAGGCGCTAACGGAAAGCAAAGCCTTGGCAGGAAGAGCGGCCTGTGTTTCATTGGCAACATCTTCTTGATTATCTGGCCGAGGAAATATTTTTCCATACACAACCTGGGGAGGAGTTAAGTCTAAGCGATTACTAACTTCAAACTTCCAAACAAAATAATCACTTGCACAAGATTTAAACATCGACAAACCATCAATCTTTTTTAAATCACTACCTATCTTTACCGAATACCAAAAGTTTGTAGTTGGGCTACCAAGATAAGAAAGGGGAGTTAAAATTAAAGTTTTTTTATCGCTTGAAACTGAAACGGTTACATCGGTTGCGTTGGCATTAGTATTTGGACATGATCCACTTGAACAAGCATCACCTAAATCCGTTTTAAATATTCTAATTGTTTTAGGATTAATTTTATTACATGTTTTTCCATTATCAATTATTCCGCATTCACAAGCATCACCCGAATCATTTATACAAACTGTATCTAGTTTTATTTCTTCTTTAAACGTAATGATAATAGAAGTATTTCTAGCAACGTCTTTTTGATCATTCTCGGGATAAAAAATACCTACCGTACAAGAACCGATTGCTCCAGTCCCAGGGTCAGAAAAATTGCCACCAGTATAGGCGCCAGGATTATTAGCTCCACCACCAGTCACTCCAACCAACTTACTAATTACAAAAGTTACTATTGCCCAGGAGGCTAAAATAATAAGAAGGCCAATAACAGCGTTTCTTAAAATCATCTTAGCTCTCGTAACTCTATCTTCTTCCCCATTAGAAGTCATCCAAAGGAACCCAGCATAAATCGTTAAAATTAAAGCCAGCATGCCTAAAAAGCTTAAAGCAATTTGGATAACCCGGCTTGCAACTAAAATTGGGTCAGTACCAGAAATGCCCAAGGAACCATTTAGTGCAGTATTGGTTTTTTCAATCCCGAAGGTATCATTTCCACTTTGAGCAAAAGCAAAATTAGCCACAAATGCCAAAGCAATGAAGCCAAAAATAAAAAGAATTAATTTAATTTTTTTAGTCATTCTGAAAGATGAAAAACTTTTAAATTATTTGTTCCCTTGTTATACTTTATTTGTATTTATTATAACATAATAAATAAAAAAGAAAAACAGTTTTATGACGATTGAAAGGATAATAAAAAAATTCGAAGAAAATCATCCCGGAGAAGATACTTCCATCCTCGAGAAAGCTTTTAATTTTGCCGAAATGGCCCACGAAGGACAGATGAGAAAAGGCGGAGAACCTTATATTCAACATCCACTTCATACTGCTTATATCCTGGCTGAAATTAAGGCTGATTTAGCGACCGTTACCGCCGGAATACTTCATGATGTTCCTGAAGATACTAGTCATGATCTAGAAGAAATAAATGACTTATTTGGGACAGAGGTCCATAACTTAGTAAGAGGGGTAACTAAATTAGGAAAAATTAAATATCGCGGAATTGAACGTTATAGAGAAAATTTAAAAAGAATGTTTCTCGCCATGACTAGCGATTTAAGAGTAATTTTTATTAAATTTTGTGACCGCCTTCATAACTTAAGGACGCTTGATATTTTACCGCCTGAAAAACAAAAAAGAATTGCTCAGGAAACATTAGAAATTTATGCGCCTATCGCTGGTTTACTTGGAATTGGGCGCTTAAAATGGCAGATGGAAGATATTTGTTTTAAGTATTTATATCCAGATAAATTTCATGAGATCGAATACAAATATGAAGTTGAAAGAAAAGTTGAACGCAATCGCTTTTTTCAAAAAATAAAAGATATTTTCATTCCTAAACTCGAGGAAGCTGGCGTTACTTATGATATTGAAGCGCGTTTTAAGCATCTCTATAGCATATACCGAAAAATGCAAGAAAAAGACAAGCAGTTCGATGAAATATATGATGTTTTTGGCCTAAGAGTAATCGTGCCAACTATAAATGACTGCTATAAAGCTCTAGGGATCATTCATACTCTTTGGAAACCAAAACCTAATCGTTTTAAAGACTATATTGCCGTGCCAAAACCAAACGGGTACAGGTCGCTACACACCACTATTTTTGGTCCAGACGGAACCTTGGCCGAATTTCAAATTCGAACCCAGGAAATGCATGAGGAATCAATTTACGGTCTTTCGGCTCATTGGTATTATAAATCAAAAAAGGGTCACCCAAGTTATCAGCCACCTTCATGGGTAAAAGAAATTATTGAAATTCAAAAAGAAGTAACCAATACTAGCGAACTCGTTAAAAATATTAAAATGGATATTTTTCGCGATCGTATTTTTGTATTCTCTCCTAAAGGAGATGTGTTTGAATTACCTGAAGGCGCTAGCCCAATCGATTTTGCCTATGCTGTTCATAGTAACATTGGCAATAAAGCTTCGGGCGTAATTATAAATGATAAGCTAGGAAAACTTGATCAAGAATTAAAAAATGGCGATCTTGTCCAAATAATTATTGAAAAAAATCGCCTGTACCCAAATAAAGACTGGCTTAAGTTTGCCAAAACAAGAAGGGCTCGAGATAGAATTAAACAGTTTGCTAAGAAATCAGGATTCGAAAAAATTAAAAGATTTATCCCAGGAATAAAAAAATAAACTAAACAAAAATCCTCCTAATTTAGGAGGATTTTTATATACGAACAATTTTTTAATTATGCTCTCATTGTGCTCTCCGGTAATTTACCGATACGTCGCAAATGTTCATTTTTCTTACTCAAAGCCAAACTAGTTAAAGCATACTTTTTCTGAAGACGTTTTGTGTGCTTCGATTCAAGATGTTGCTTTGATCTAGCTTTTTCGAGTCTTTTGCTGTTTTTTAGGCCCTTTTTGAATTTTCGTAAAAAACTTTCGAAACTTTCACCAGGCTTTCTTTTAAAATCCGCCATATAACCCTCCTTCCTTTCTATTATTATTTAATTTCTTTTCGACTAATTTATCTTTTTTAGCTAAACGCTCCTTAATTTTCTTATAAACTACTGTTTCTTGAGCACTAGAGTCCATTTCTCTCATTAATATAGTTCCGTCCATTATCTCTTTTTTACCTAATATTAAAGCAGTTTTCGCTTTCATGAGAACTGCTTCCTCAAGCTGAACTTTTAAGCTATCTGAAGCAAATGACTGACGAACATTAAATCCAGCTCGTCTTAGTTCTTGGAATAGCTGCAAAGCCTTTAATTTAGCTTGATCACCTAACTGGGCAATGAATACTATATCGTCTTCTTCTGGATTTGTCAAAAGGTGCTTATCTTTTAGGCGTGAGACAGTTCTTTCAATACCAAGAGCTAAACCAACGGCCGGAACTGAAGCGCCGCCAAGTCCTTCTACTAAAGAATCATAGCGACCACCACCGCCAAGAGCTAATTTACCCTGGGATGTTCCGTCTTCATTAGTCGGCCAAAATTCAAAAATAGTATCATTATAATAATTCAAACCGCGCACTAAATATGGGTTAAAATTATAAGTGATGTTTAATTCATCTAAAAATTCTAAAGTTCTAGTAAAATGTTCTCGGCTCTCATCGGATAAATAATCAGCAATCTGCGGAGCCTCCTCACGCAACTTAACACAAGCATCTTCTTTGCAATCAAGTAAACTCAAACAAGTTTTGCCTAAATTATTTTTACATGAATTGCATAGTTTTGAACGACGACCTCTCTCCTTAAAAAAAGCAGTTAATTTATTACAATATTCTTTACGACATTCAGCTGAACCAATGCTATTAATCTGGAGCTGGGTTCCGATATTTAATTCCTCAAAGAAATTATGAGCAATAGTAATTAAAATTGCCTCCGCCATCGCTTTTTTTTCACCAATAATTTCTAAATCAAATTGAGTTGACTCACGATAACGTCCAGACTGTAATTTTTCATGGCGAAAGACAGAACCCAAAGAATATAAACGAGCCGGTAAGCCGCTTTCTCCTAAATTATTTTCAATATAAGCGCGAACTATACCTTGAGTTAATTCCGGACGTAAAATATTTTTTTCATTTTTTTCCGCCTCGACAAAATAAAATTCTTTATCATTATTTCGACGAGTCGATTTCTTATATAAGGAAAAACTCTCTAAAATAGGCGTCTTTATTGAAGAAAAACTATATAACTTAGCTAAATTTAAAGCTTTATTAACAACGTAGTCATAACAAATTTGTTCTGAGCCAACAATATCCTTCATTCCTAAAAGACGAGGAGTTTTTTTCTCAGCTTTATCTTCGGACTTTTTTAAGTTTATTTCTGGCAATACTTTTTTGTGTCTAGGCATAGAAATTAATTATTATATTGTGGCCAATAAGATTTATTAAAAACCGTTACTTCGTTAAAGGGCCATCCACGAAATAAAACTTTACCAATTAAAAAACTTTTATTTACAACCCCAAAAAATCTCGAATCTTTGGAGGCGTTACGATTATCACCTAAAACATAATATTCATCAGGCCCAACTACAACTTTCGCCTCATCTTGATTAACTGGGTAGGTAGCTAAATCTTTAGGCAAATATTTTTCTTCTAAAGTTAATCCCTTAGGATGATTAGAATTAAAAATGGTTACTTTACCATCCTTTAATTGGACCTCCTCTCCTGGTAAAGCAATTATACGTTTAATAAAATATTCTTGAGGATTACGAGGATAACGGAAAACGACAACTTGCCCTCTAATAGGAGTCTCGAGTCTATAAGTTAGCTCGTCAATAATTAAATATTCTTTATCATGAAAATTTGGCTCCATTGAAGCTCCCTTAACAAAAAATGGTTGGATTAAAAAATAACGGATTGGAATTATAATCGCTGCCGAAACTAAGCCAACTTTTAGAATTTCCCAAACAAAAAGAAAAAACTTCTTCATAAACTTTTATTTTTCCAAGAAAAATTAAGATAATAATAAAATAGACAACAATTATTCGAAGTATAACAGAAAAAATCAAAAAAATCAAATCGGGCTTTTTGGCTAATTTTAATAAATAAACATCGCGTCGCCATAACTGAAGAAGCGATATTTGTGATTTACAGCGTCTAAATAGGCTTTTTTTATGCTTACTTCTCCCGCCAAAGAACTAACTAACATTAATAGAGTTGATTTTGGTAAGTGAAAGTTAGTAATTAAAGCGTTAACCACCTTAAATTTATAGCCAGGATGAATAAAGATATCTGTCCAAAAAGATTCGGGAGCTACTTTTTTATTTCTAATTATCTTTTTCCAGTCAACTGACTCCAAGGAACGACAACTCGTAGTTCCTACTGGAATTACACGACCATGATTTTTTTTGGTATCGAGAACCGCTTTTAAGGTTTCAGCACTAATTTCCACGAACTCACTATGCATAATATGCTCAGAAATTTTCTCCGTTTTCATCGGAGCGAAAGTTCCCATACCAACATGCAAAGTTAACTCTACTACTTTTACGCCCTTAGCCTTAATTTTCTTTAAAAGACTATTAGTCATGTGCAAGCCGGCGGTAGGAGCGGCGGCGGAACCAACTTTATTTTTAGCTGCAAAAACGGTTTGATAATTATTTTTATCGCTCGCTTTTTGAGTTTCACGTTTTATATAAGGTGGCAAAGGAACTTCGCCAATTTTATTAATAGCCGACCAAAATTTTTCGCCACTTAAACTAAAAGCAACTTGCCAGGTACCGTCATTATTATTTTTGTTAACTTCAGCTTCTAAATTTTTAGTTAAAGTGATTATTAATCCTTCTTTTACCTTCCCTTTTAGCAGACACTCCCAATTATTTTCCAACAATTTTTTGTGAAGAAAAATTTCTATTGCACCACCAGTTTCTTTCTTGTATCCGTGAAGACGGGCTGGAAAAACTTTGGAGTTATTTAAAACTAATAGGTCACCCTTCTTAAGATAGTCTATAATATTGTAAAAATGCTGATGATTTATTTCTCCTGTTTTTTTATTTAACAATAAAAGCCGCGAGTGGTCTCGCGGTCTAACTGGTTTTTGAGCAATTAGCTCGGATGGTAAGTTGTAATCAAAATCGGAGACTAGCGTTGTCATATGTAAACTGGATTCGCCATAGATACTATTTTTTAAATTCTTAAAAAATAGTATCTATGGCTCATGCCCTATGTTTCAATGTTTGTTTTGCTTCGCAAAACCTGGATTTAAAATTTCTTTGAAAAAAATTATTTATAGTAATTTACCTACTCCTGGGACTTCTTTAATCTGAGCTTTGCTCAAAATTTTGCGACGTATTAAAAGCATTACTAGAAAACCACCATTTGTTAAAACAAGGGATAGCGGATACAAAACAGTCGTTAAGCCGTAGGATTCGGTAGCGATAAGAGCAAGAATAAATTTAAAGGAAGACACTAACCATGTTATTTGCGTTTCCTCATACGGCTTATAATAAGCTTTTCTAAAAGATGGAATAAAAGCGAGGGCATCGGCGATAGTTACAAAAATAATTGCTAATAGAGGATTACTAGTTACCTGCCATAACGTTAAGCCAATTATTGCCCCCGACAAAGCTATCCAATCTGGGGTAGTTATTTTTCTTTCTCCTTGAAAAAGAGCGAGAACGCCAATTGAAAAACAGATAATTGAACTTAAGCCAACAACCCAGGCTCCTGAGCCCGCTCCTTCATTCATCTGAGCAAAAAAAGCGATACCGCTAATTAAGGTCCAAATAAACCACGAGAATAAATGCGGTTTAGTCTTCTTCAAAAGTATATCCCTGAAATATGGTATATAACCAATAAAACCGATAACGGCGGCTAAAATCCCAATTATATTTTTATAATTCATTATATTTATAATAACTTATCCGCTCCCGGAACTTTCAAGCCTAAATGCTCATAACCCAAGTGAGTAATAATTCTACCGCGCGGTGATCTATCTAAAAATCCGAGTTGCATTAAATATGGCTCATACATGTTTTCGATTGTATCCATTTCTTCACCCGTTGATGCAGCGAGTGTATTTAAACCAACTGGTCCACCTTTAAATTTATTAGCGATTGTTTCAAGTATTCTTCTGTCGATTAAATCGAGCCCCAGTTCGTCAACTTCAAGCATATTAAAAGCCTCTAAACAATCTTTCAAACTTATTTTTCCGTCCCCTTTAACGTCACAATAATCACGAACGCGTTTTAATAATCTATTTGCTATACGAGGGGTGCGGCGACTACGAGTTGCAATCGCATTTTTAGCATCATCATCAATTTCTACTCCCAAAATTTTTGCACTACGCTTAATAATTCTTTCAATATCTCCAGTTTCATAAAAATTTAAATGATGCGTAATACCAAAACGATCACGAAGAGGAGCTGATAATAAACTTGCTAAAGTAGTTGCCCCAATAATAGTAAACTTCGGTAAATCTAAACGTAAAGTTCTCGCACTTGGCCCTTTGCCCATAACAATATCAAGAGCATAATCTTCCATGGCTGGGTATAAAATTTCCTCAATTGTTTTATGAAGTCTATGAATTTCATCAATAAATAAAATATCGCCCGCTTCAAGATTGGTTAAAATCGCCGCTAAATCGCCGCTCTTTTCAATCGCTGGGCCAGAAGTAATTCTAATATTAGCCCCGATTTCATTGGCGATAACGTGAGCTAAAGTAGTTTTTCCGAGTCCAGGAGCTCCATATAATAAAACATGCTCAATCGGCTCATTTCTTTTTTTAGCAGCCGCAATCGTTATTTCTAAATTAGCTTTAATTTTCTCTTGTCCTATATATTCACCTAAAGTTTTTGGGCGCAAAGACAAATCAAGTTGCTCATCGCCACGTCTTTCAATCGGACTAATTAATCTATCGTTTGTATCCATATATATTTAGTTTATCTAACGCTGTTTAAATTCGCAAATTGAATTAAAATCGCAGAAGCCACACATAGGTGATGGGGTTGGCGTAAAATCGCGTTTTTTAATTGCCGCAATCTCATCTCTAACTTCTAATTTCAATTTAGTTATATCTTTAGCGGTCGCAGTGAATGTAAACTTCTCACCACTTTCTAAATAATAATAACTTAAAGCACTAACTTTCACTCGCAAAAATTCTTCAATAAACAGTTGATAAAGAATTAACTGGCGTTTTTCACTATAAGCTAATTTTATTTTTGTTTTTCCGGTCTTATAATCAATAATTTCTAAACTACCATCAGCATGTTTATCAATTCTATCAATCGCGCCTTTAATAATATCGCCTTCAATCTTAAAAGAAAACTTTTTTTCTAAAAAGAAAATTTCTTTAGGCGGATTAGCACTATACGCGGCCCAAAATTTATGTAAAGCATCTATTCCTTTCTTTTTATAGTCGTCTCTTTCTTTTTTTGTGTCATAACCATCAGCTACCCAAAATTCTTCGTAAATTTCTAAGAGTCTTTTTTCATTTAAATACTGTGAAATTTTTTTCTTACTCTCTCCGCTTTCTGAATCCCCAAATAAAGTACCTTCCATTTTCTGGCGCTCACTTAAAACCGGTAATAAAAAATTATATAAAGTATTATGAAGTACGCGACCAAAAATTAAACTAGATTTATCGGTCGAGGCAGGAATCTTTAGAACAAAAGCAAATTTATACTGCAGCGGACAAGTTGAGAAAGCCGCTAACTGCGAAAATGAAAATTTTTCCGGAAGAGGGTATTTTTCAGCGGCCATCTTTTCGCTGCTCGCAACTATTTCACGCGAATTTAAATAATGGAGATCGCGTAAAAACTCATTTTTTTGCGAAAGTTTTAATTCTGGCAAGATTGAGCTAGTAAGCTCCATCTCACTTATAAAACGAGATGGTTTTTTCTCTCTAACGCCGCCGTAATCTTTAGCGCCACTTAAATATAACTCTTCTTTAGCACGAGTCGCCGCTACATAAAACAAACGGCGCTCTTCTTCTAAGTGAAAATCAGAACTACCAATAATTTTTTCCTTAACTAAAGCATCAGGCAAGGATATTTTTTCTCCCCTAGCAATAGTCGGAAATTTTTTATCAACCAAATTAACAATAAAAACATATTTAAACTCTAAGCCCTTAGACCCGTGGACGGTCATAATCTTTACCGTTTCATTATCGGCAAAATCTAATTTTAATGATCCAGTTTCACCCGCTTCTAATTCTAAATTTATAATACTTAAAAAATCTTTTAGTCTTAAGTCGGGCTCACTTTCTTCTAAGCGCTTTATTTTCTGATATAACTGATTTAAATATGAATACAGTTCCAAATCTCTGTCATGATCAAAGCCCTCAAGAAGACCTGATTCATAAGCAAAAGTTAAAAATATCTTCGTTGGTTTTTGAGTAGCGACCATGAGCGAATGCCTAGCTATTAAATCTAATAGTTTTTTAATATTTTTATAACTCTCTTCGCTAATATCAGGAATTTTATCAATATTATATAAAGCTTCGTATAAAGACCAAACTTTACGCGCGGCCATTTTATTAATAGTTACAAGATCTAAATGGGAAACTTTAAAAATTTCCATATTCAAAACCCTAAATAGAGCAGCTGATTCATGGTAGTTATCAAGAAGTCGCAAATATGCCAAAATATCTAAAATTAAAGGCTTATAATATAAACCGCGCCAAGACATAAACTGATTGGGAATATTATAGCGATTCAACTCTTTGACATAAGCATCGGCAGTTTCGTTAGCTCTTACTAAAATCGCAAAATCTGACCATAAAGCCTCTTCGCCCTTCTCTTGGTTTTTCTCATAGGTTTCGGCTATTTTCTGAGCAACAAAGGCAACTTCATCAGCAGCCGTTTCAAAATTATAAAATTTTAAAGCCGCTTCTTTTTTTGCTTTTTTATTAACATCACCCTTGGCGATCAAACGTTTATCAATTTTTAATTTATCTTCAAGACGATTAGGATTATTGTTTTGAATAAACTTATAAGCATGATCTAAAATTTCCTGACGAGAGCGATAATTCTCTGTTAAAACTAATTCCTTGGTTCCTTTAAAATCATCCTTAAACTGCATGATATTAGAAATTGAAGCACCACGGAATTTATAAATCGCCTGATCATCGTCTCCTACAACAACTAAATTATTTTTTGGCGCTGCTAATAATTTTACTAATTCATACTGTGCTAAATTAGTATCCTGAAACTCATCAACCATCAAATATTTGAATTTAGATCGGTAATATTTTAAAATATTTGGTCGTTCTTTAAAAAGTTTAATTGTATAAACAATTAAATCACCAAAATCTAAATAGTTATTTTCAAGAAGTAGCTGTTTATATATTTCATAAGCGCTAGCTAATTCTTTAACACGAACATTATCTAGGCCCATACTTCCGTCCTCATCGTCTTCGTCTGCATTCCCCTCGTCAGTCTCTTTTAAATTATTAGCATACTCAAGATATTCATCAACTAAAATATTTTCATCATTTAACCTTGAAAAATGTCTTATTAATTCCGAAATAAACTTAGTTGGGTTGCCAAGCGGTTTGTAATAATCAAGATTAAAACGCTCCAAATTTTTCTTAATTAAAACCCATTGTTCGGTCGCGGTTAATAGTTTGAAGTTAGCACTTAAACCGACGTCTAACGCGTGTTCACGAAGCAATCTTTCACCAAAGCCATGAAAAGTATTAATCCATAAATCAGTATAACCATAGGGCAAAATCTTATCAGACCTTTCCTCCATCTCGCCAGCCGCTTTCTCAGTAAAGGTTAATAAAAGAATCTCATCGCTAGGGACCTTTTTCTCCATAATTAAATAGGCCAGGCGGTTAATTAAAACTGTCGTCTTCCCTGTACCGGCCCCAGCGACAATCAAAAGCGGTCCCTCGTCATGAGTGACAGCTTCTTTTTGCGCTTTATTTAATTTGGCGAGTAATTCTGATTTCATTTTAAATCTTATTATTAAAATTTAAGAATTGGTTTAATTTTTTTCTCATCGACAGAACCTATGATCGCTAAATTTAATCCTTTATTTACAAAATATTTTTTAGCAATTTCTCTAAGCTCAGAAGAGCTTATTTTTTTTATTTTTTTAACTAAATCGCCTGGTGTAACTGGCTTCTTTCTATAAATAGCCTGCTGCGCGTACCAATTGGCTAGGTTATCACTAGCTTCCATTTGGAGAGCAACTTTACCTTGCAGAATATCTTTAGCTTTTTTAAGTTCCTTCTCGGGAATT
Source organism: Patescibacteria group bacterium (assembly GCA_049318005.1). GTDB lineage: Bacteria > Patescibacteriota > Patescibacteriia > Patescibacteriales > UBA12465 > UBA12465. Next base: position 33,592 of record JBMOHE010000003.1, on the reverse strand, counting down.
AATTCTTCTGATATTTTTTTATATTCATTTAAAATAATTTTTACCGCTTCATTAATCTTCTCAATTGGAACGCCAGCTTCGGTAGTCAAATATCCGGAATCAGAATAAAATTCTGTAGTACTCATAACAAAGTAAGCCAAGCTATTTCTCTCTCTTAAACTAATAAATAAACGAGAACTCATAGAACCTCCTAAAATTATTGAAAGTAATTTTAGTTTAAATTCATCAGCATGATCTATTTTCACAGTTCTAACGCCTAATGATAAGAATAATTGATCAGTCTTTTTTGGAAAAACTTTAATCTCTGGGGTCTTTTGTTTTTCAACTACAGCCGGCTTAATTCTATATTGATGATTACCAAAACCACTAAAAAACTTAGTAATCATTTTTTTATCGCTTGGCTTAACTGCTCCAGCAACAATTATATGAGCACTTTTAGCTCCATATTGCGCTTCAAAGTATTTAATGAAATCTTCTCGCTTGAATCTTCTAATATTCTCTTTAGTACCTATGGTTTCCCAGCCAGCCGGAGCATCGCCATAAAGACATTGCTCAAAAACATCTTCAATATGCATGCGAGGATTATCTTCGTACATATTAAGTTCTTCAATAATTACCCCCTTCTCTCTTTCTATTTCATCAGCTTCAAACTTCGAATTGAACAGCATGTCACTTAAAATATTAAAAACCTTTGGCAATTTATTGCTAGTAACTTTAAACCAGTAGCCAGTGAACTCTTTAGAAGTAAAGGCATTATATTCTCCGCCCAAAGAGTCTATTTCACTAGAAAGAGCTAATGTATCGAGACGATTCTTAGTTCCTTTAAAAAACATATGCTCTAAAAAATGAGAAATTCCATTATTTTCTCTAGTTTCATATTTAGAACCAGTTTTGAACATTACCAAAACCGTGGTTACTTTCGCTCCTTTAATCGGAATGGTAAATAGTGGCACTTTATTTGGCAAAAATGACTTTTTATAGTTATTCATATATTTATTTTAATCTATTAAAGATGTTCTAAATTTATCACATTTTTGCTATAATTTAAAGGTGGGAATTATTTTCCTCTTTTTATTAATACTAATTATATGCCCTATAAAATAAGCGATCATAATTTTGTCTTAAATCACGGCAAGCAATATAAAATCTTGGCCGTCAGGGACATGCCCGATGATGAGAAGCCACGTGAAAAAATGGTCCAAAATGGAGCCGGAGCTTTAAACTCAGTCGAATTATTATCGATTATTCTTGGTGTGGGCACAAAGAAAGAAGAGGTTTATTCCATGGCCAGCCGTCTCATTAGAGAATATGGCGAAAAAGGCATCGCCTATCAGAAAGATCCAACCATAATAGAAAAGGATTTAAAAATACCCTTGGTCAAAGCCTGCCAGATTGTTGCTTGTTTTGAGCTTGGTCGTCGCTTTTATCAGAAAAAGCCTGGAGGCTCAATAACTATTCGAACCGCTAAGCAGGCCTATGAATATCTTAAAGACATGGGCACTCTTAATAAAGAACAGTTTAGAGGTCTGTACTTAAATACTCACTACCAATTGATTCACGATGAAGTAATTTCAATTGGAACGCTAGACGCTTCGCTCGTTCAACCGAGAGAAGTCTTTCGCCCCGCTTTAGAATATTCAGCCGCTGCCTTAATTATCGCTCATAACCATCCATCTGGCGTCGTCAAAGCAACTAAAGCTGACGTTGAGATAACTAATAAATTAATAGAGGCTGGGCGAATATTGGATATTGAAGTACTAGATCATTTAATTATCGGGAAAAATAAATTTGCCAGTATTATCTAGTATTAAAAATATATTACTATGCCAAAAAAATATAAAATAACCCCAATTGCCTGGCTAGTCAAAGATGAGGCGAGTGTAAAATTTCATGTTGAAAATGATGATTATTTTGGAACAATCGCAGCTGTTTTAAGTCTGGTAAAGCAGCAAATAACAAAAGATAGCTGCCCTAATGCCGCTATCTTAAACAAAATATTAAAAAATTTAGAACGAGATTTATTAATTCTCCAAAATAATTATCAAATAAGCCCAAGAATTAAGAACAAGAATAATAGACCAAAAGGCAAACTAATAAGCCAATGATCTAAAAACATTAAAACAATAAGCGGCACCAGGATTGCAAAAGCAAACATTTCTCGACGACCATTTTTTATTAAAAAGAAAAGAAAAATTAAGAAAGATATAAAAGAAAAAAATCCTCCCTCGACCCAAAGTAACAAAAAAGTATTATGAACCGGCTGATATTCCCAGGCGGGTTTTTTATTATTATCGCTCAAAGCGACCGCCGAACTATAGTTTCCTATTCCGACGCCCGATAAAAAATTATTCTGTAACAGATCTCGCGATTGAACGAAATATGAATTCCGTTCTTTTATCGATTTTTGTTCCAATCTTGTTTCAGCCTCAACTCTAACCATCAGTAATTCCTGAAAAGGGGCGATAGCAATAATCATCAATATAGCTGAAAAAAATAACAAAGCAATGAAACGACCTACTATCCATTTGTCTTTATTTATAATAAAAATAATTAAAAGGATAACAAGGCCAACGGCAAAAGCTAACCAAGCGCTACGAGAAAAAGTGAAAAATAAAGCGTATAAAGAAATGAAGTAAAAAATAAATAGAAAAATGGATGACCAAATTTCCTTAGAAGTGTTTAGCATTTTCTTTTTAGCCAATAGATATGCAGCTAAAATTAAGGAAATAGCCAAAACTCCCCCTAATATATTTGGGTGATCAAGACCTCCGTAAGCTCGCAACCAACGACCGTTTAATGTTTCAACAACTGCCGTACCTAGAGTTTCTGGATTGTGGTCAGCTAAACCTAAATACTTAAAAGCAAAAGTACTTTGTGTTAAAAATTGGTAAATTCCTAAAGAAGCATGAAGAAAAACGCTAGCCAGTAAACAATATACCAAATTAATTTTATCAAATAGAGTTTCTTGATAACTTTTTTGTTCTGAACCTATTCTAACAATAAAAAATAAACTAAGTGCAACTAGAAAAATAAAATAACGATAAAAAGCTAATAATTTATCGGGAGCAAAAAATATAGAGATAAAGACGAATACCTCTAAGGCCGCCAAAGAATAAATAATTAGCTTTGAGTCATCTTCGTGATCGCTCGCCTTTAGGCGAAGCCAGAGAAAAATAATTAATATAACTAGAAGCAAGGCATGACTAAAGTAAAGACTAATTTCTGAATAGTTAGTTTCAGCCGGCTGAATAATTAATTTAATTTGCCAAGGCAAAATAAAAACAAATAAATAAATTAGACATTCATTAGTCTTGCGCAAGAACTTGTTTAATCTTGTTTCCATATTTTTCTCTATAATCTTGGCGATTATCTGTTAAATAAAGTTTTAAAACTTTATCATTAATAACAACGCCAACTGAATTGTTAATCGCCCGCTTTAAGGCTGGCGACATAATTAAAAATTGTATTTTCTTAGCAATATTTTCAAAAGACCTACTGATTTTAAATTCTTTTTTCCTATCAATTTCAAGGGTCCCTGGAACGTAAGAGTCTGGTGATCTTTCCAAACAATTAGCAGACAAAAAATCTTCATAGGTCTTATCTTTATTATACAACAAAATAAAACTTCTAAGCCAGTAGTAAAAATATGGATCTCCACCAACTAATTTTAAATTATCTAGATTTAAATTTTCAGTACTTATATAAAAACTCAAACAAATCTTATCGCGTTTATTTTTAAAACTTGGTCGACTATTTAATAAAGCGGCTACTCCAGCGCAATAAAGTCTTGTTAGCCAAATCCGATTAGCAGAACTAATAATAAAAAAATCTATGTCACTGCCATCTCGAAGATTGTAAAGCCCAATAGAATTAGATAAAATAACTGTTTTCACGTATGGCAAAAGGGAGAAAAGTTTACTAAAACGATTGGCAATTTTAATTTTTCGCAGTGAATAATTATGTCTTTTCTGACGAATATCAATAATTTCCTCTCTTCCGGCCAGAAAAAAGAGGCCATTTTTTTTACCAATTATTTTTAAATTTTCTAATGACTTAACTATAATAATTAAGCTCGTTTTCTTGTCTAAATATTTCCAAATCTCATAAGCACTGAGCGGGTAATCGAATAAATCAAAGAAAACAATCACGCCAATGATTGCTTCTGATATTTGCTCTTCAGTTTTTAGCTCACTAGGAAACATTTTTCGGTCTATCTATTTTTAAAGGCTCAATTTTGCTTTCTTTATCGGTAATTTTAGTCACATCCTTATCAATTTTTTTAAATTCTAGGTAAGCATTATTATAATGATTTACGGTTGTCGACATGCTAGTGCCGAGTTTTTTCATAAAATCATCATAGCTGTTCATGTGCTTACCTAATTTTTCAATATTAACCCGTATCTCCTTGGCCTTTTCCTCAATTTGCATTGCTTTTAAGCCTTGTAAAACTGTTTGCAAATAAGCCAGGAACGAAGTTGGCGAAACAATAATAACCTTTTTATCACGAAAAGCATATTCAATTAAATCACGAGTATTAACTTTAACCGCGCCAACTTTATTAACTAGTAAATCATAGTAGATAGCCTCGGACGGAATAAACATGAAAGCGAATTCCATGGTTTTTCTCTCGGGTAATACATATTTTGCAGTCTCATCAATTCTATTTTTTAAATCCTGCTTGAAAACAGCTTCAAATTTTTCTCTTGATTCCGCGTCGGTCGCATTTAAAATTCTCTCATAATTTTCTAGGGAGAATTTAGCGTCAATCGGAATAACTTTATCTTTAACAAACACAACCGCATCAACAATTAAGTCTTTCCCGGTTTTTTCGTCCTTGCCCATTTTATACTGCATCTCGTAAGAACCAGGGGGCAAAACATTTTTTAAAGTTTCTTCTAAAAAATATTCGCCAAGAACGCCGCGTTGTTTTGGATTTTTTAAAATATCCTGCAAGTTCTGAAGTTGAGCGGAAAAATTAACGACCTGTTTATTTGTCTCATCGAGTTTAGTTAACTTTTCAGTAACATCAGAGATTAACTTAGCTGATTGTGCGCTAATATTTTGAACAATTCTGGTCGTTTGGCCAAACTGTTCTTGATTAGTTCTATGAGTTTCCGATAATTTTTTATCTAATTCCTGACGCAATTCACTATTTTGAGACGATAATTGAGATAATTTTTCTGATTGCTGAATCAAACGTTCAGCTAGTGCATCAAGCTTAAGGTCGCCACCAGTATTTTCTTTACGACTTAACAATAAAAAAATTACCGCCACGAGGCCAGCTAATATTAAAACTGAAACAAGAATTAAAACAGTTGTATTCATTTTAATTTATTTTTTTAATAGATCTCTGATTTCTGCTAACAACTCTTGGTCCTTAGTTAAAGGCGCCGGCGCAACCTCGCCACATGCCTCTTCTTTTAATAATTGTTTTTTAAGACGACCAATAATTTTAACCATCAAGAACACAGCAAGCGCAATGATAACAAAATCAAATATATTTTGAAGAAAAGCTCCGATGTTTATAGTCACGGCCGCATTTTTAACGATACCGTTATCTCCTAAAACAACTTCTTTCAAAGTCCATTTAAGATTAGAAAAATTTACACCACCTATTAAAACGCTAACCAGAGGCATAACAACATCAGCGACCAAAGAAGAAACTATCTTACCGAAAGCCGCACCAATAACAACCGCGACTGCCAAATCAACCACATTTCCTTTTACGGCAAACTCACGAAAATCTTTAAGAAATTTTCTTGGCTTAATATTTTCTCTTATATTTTCTTTTATAGAATCTTTCATCATAATTAATTCTAAACCCAAGTAACACCCGCGACTCTATCATTATCTTCTTTAAATCTCATAATTCTAACCCCTTGGGTATCGCGACCTAAAACGCTAACTGTCTTAAACGGGGTTCTAATTACCTGGCCATTTTCAGAAATAATAATTATATCTCTTTCTTCCATCGAATCAGCATTGACGAGGAAAGCGTTAGTAATTTTACCAGTCTTATCAGTTACTTTGGCGGTCTTAATACCGCTACCACCACGCCCCTGAACCTTATAAGAACTTAATTCGGTTCTTTTACCAAAACCATGTGCCATGATAGTTAAGATTTGGTAATTTCTTTTCTTTTCTTTATCAGTCTTTGCGATTCCAATACCGATAACCTTATCATCTTTATGAAGACGAATACCGTGAACCCCAGCCGCACCACGACCCATATCACGAACATCGGTTTCTTTGAATCTAATTGCCTGACCATTAGCAGTTACTAGCTCTATATGGTCACTACCAGAAGTTGGTTTAACCCAAATAAGTTTATCATCATCTTTGATTTTAATTGCAATCAATCCAGAGCGACGAACATTAGAAAAAGCTGCTAACTCAACTTTTTTAACTAAGCCCTTCTCAGTTGCAAAGAAAAGATATTTACTAAAGACCGCCTTATCAAGTGGTAGAATTGAAGAGATTTGCTCTCCGCCAATTAACTGAAGAAAATTAACAACCGGTGTTCCCTTCGCTATTCTTGAAGCTTGTGGAATTTCATAAACTTTTAATTGGAAAGCTCTACCCTTAGTAGTAAAGAATAAAATATCGTTATGGGTCTGGGAAGTAAACATGAATTCAACCGTATCTTCTTCTTTAGTGGTTAATCCCATAACACCCTTCCCGCCTCTAGCCTGGACTTTAAAAGTATCTGGCTCAAGTCTCTTAATGTAGCCATCGCGAGTCATCATAACAACCGTTTCTTCATTAGGAACTAAATCTTCCATGCTAAATTCACCAACACCATGAGCAACGACGGTAGTTTTTCTATCATCACCATATTTATCAACTAAAGCAGTCAACTCGTCTTTAACAATCGTCTTCATTCTGGCAACTGACTTAAGAATAGCTTCTAGCTCTTTAATAAGCGCCATTTTTTCTTTCAACTCAGTTTCAACTCTTAGCTGTTCAAGGTTGGCTAAATTCTGAAGGCGCATTTCTAAAATAGCAACTGCTTGGCGCTCAGATAATTTAAATTTCTTAATTAAATTTTGTTTAGCAATCTCTTTATCTTTAGAAGCTTTAATTGTTTTAATTACTTCATCAATATTCTTTAAGGCGATCATTAAACCTTCAAGGATATGGGCTCTATCTTTAGCCTTATTTAAATCAAATAGAGTTCGACGACGAACAATTTCTTGACGATGCTTAATATATTCTTCAAGAATCATTTTTAACGTCAAAACTTTTGGCTGAATACCATCAACTAACGCCAACATGTTTAAATGGAAGGTTGTTTGCAGTGAAGTGTGTTTATATAAACTATTTAAAATCTTTTTTGGATATGAATCTTTTTTAAGCTCCATAACAATACGGACACCATCCTTATCAGATTCGTCGCGCAAAGCCTTAATGCCTTCAATTTTTTTATCTTTAACTAGGTCAGCAATTTTTTCGACCAGATCAGCCTTATTAACTTGATAAGGTATTTCTGAAACTATAATTTGAAAACTACCACCTTTCATTTCTTCAATATCCGCTTTACCACGCAAAACAACTCCGCCTTTTCCAGTTGCGTAAGCGGCTAAAATTTCCTTCTTATCATAAATAATACCGCCAGTTGGAAAATCAGGACCTTTAACAAACTTCATTAAATCTTCAATACTAGCTTCTGGATTTTCAATTAAATGATCGATTGCGCCAGCTAATTCTCTTAAATTATGAGGCGGAATATTGGTCGCCATGCCGACGGCAATACCCATAGTTCCATTTAATAATAAATTTGGTAATTTAGCTGGTAAAACTCTTGGCTCTTTATGACTGCCATCATAGTTAGGAATAAAATCAACTGTATCCTTATCAATATCAAAAAGCATTTCTTCGGAAATCGCAGAAAGTTTAGCTTCGGTATAACGCATGGCCGCTGCATTATCGCCGTCCATTGAGCCAAAGTTACCTTGGCCACGAACAAGCGGATAACGCATCGAAAAATCTTGAGCCATACGAACCATTGAATCGTAAACAGCAGTATCTCCATGGGGATGGTATTTACCCAAAACTTCACCGACGACAGTCGCTGATTTTCTAAATTTTACATTAGCTCTTAAACCAATACTCCACATCGCATATAAAATACGTCTATGAACTGGCTTCATGCCGTCACGAACGTCAGGCAAGGCGCGCGAAACAATAACGCTCATCGCATATTCCAAATAAGACTTACTCATTTCATCAACAAGCGGCTGGTCTTCAATTATTCCATATTCAGTTTGACGACGAGAATTCGGAATAACTTTTGCTTCGTCATCTTGAATATTTTCTTTTTTTTCTTTATCTATTTTTTCTTTATCTATTTTTTCTTTATCTAATTTAGGCATAAACAAAAATTAATAAGCGATTAGCGTTACCCCCTCACAGCCAGGCGGAATCGTACAAGGACGAGCAGCGCCAACCGAAGGCATACAATTTATGTACACTGGGCAATTATTTTTTACATTATTTGATGGTGTTTTAATTTCAGAGATAATCGGTAGTGAACTAGTAGAAATCACAGTCGTACTAGTAGAAATTGTATCAGAATTAGTAGACGAAGCAATTTTATTTGTTTCAATGATTAATTCATTAACCAAGGAACTGCTAGCCAAATTTAATTTTTCGTTAGTAGCGCCAATCTGTTCTAAACTTTTTGTCATTTTATCAGCCACTTCATTAAAATCATCTTTTAAGTTTAGGACTTCTTCGGAACTTTTTTTGTTTTCTAGGTCAGAATTTCCAACAAAAACATTTTTAATATTTAAAAACCAAAAAACAAGAATTAAAGACATAATTGCCCCAACTCCGACTTTAATTAAAAAGTTTCTCTTAGCCACTTCAGATTCCATACTTATAAATTATTTTTAATTTATTCTTTAATGCCATCCAAATTTATATCATATAAAATTTGTTCAGCTACTAATTTATAATTTAATACCTCGTTATCACTAAACCAAATTGGAATTTCTCTTTCAGCGTCACTAACTGGATCAGAACAATGAATCAAGTTTCTAACCGCTCTATCATCAAGACTCGCTAGCTCATAAGAATCTAGGGTATAATCCCCGCGAAGTGTTCCGCTAGCCGAAGATAATGGTTCAGTCGAACCAACAATTTTTTTAACGATTCCAACTGCTTGATTCCCCTCCCAAACCATAGTAACAACTGGTCCGCAACTCATAAACTTAACAAGAGCGCGAATAATATCTTTACCATATTCAAGAGCCTCTTTTTCAACCGGCATACCTAAATTTTTTCTATCATTAATAGTATTGGTTCCTTTTTTTAAATACCACTCGTCATCTTTATTATAATGTTTCCAAAGCTGATCTTCGGTAGCGTTAACTATCTTTAAAGCAACTAGTTTTAAGCCGGTCGTCTCAATTCTTTTAATAATTTCACCAATTAAACCACGTTGCACGGCGTCTGGTTTAAGGATAACTAAAGTTCTTTCTTTTTTTGGGTGGATCATAAATTTAAATACTTAATATTACAAGTTCCATATCTTCCTGAGGAAGATCTTTTTTGGAAATTTTTAATTTTTCTTCGTAAACCGGGGTTAAGCCAATTTCTTTGATAAACTTATCAATTGAATCAAGCTCATATTTTAAACCATCGGTTTTATAATGCATAGGAATAACTATTCTCGGTTCAATTTGAGAAATAACTTCAACTGCCTTCTTAGCATCGAGCGTATATTTCCCTCCAACTGGAATAAGTAACACATCAGTCCCTACTAGTTTTTCAAGTTGGGCATTATCCAATACTTCACCTAAATCACCTAAGTGAGCAACCGAAATATCGTCAATTTCAATTCGATACATTATATTAGAACCCCTTTCCTTGCCTTTAACTTCGTCATGATAAGAATCAATCCCTTCAATTAAAACATTCTTAAAATCATATTCACCAGCGCAAGAAACAACAAAAGGATTGCCGCGCAAAGCGTCAATATTATTATGATCTTTATGATCATGGGAAACAGTTATAATATCGGCTTCAAAGTTAGGAACTTTTAAGCCAGTTTCTTTGTTGAATGGATCGGTTACCAGAGTAACTCCATCGGGGCCAACTTTATCCTGAATTTTAAAGCATGAATGCCCTTGCCAAGTTATAATCATATATCTTTTACAATAAAAATAGGTCATTTAACCTTATTTTTAGTATAACAAAATGACTAGTCACGGTCAACCAAACAATAATAAATAATAATAAAAAAGGCTCCTTTTAAGGGGAGCCCGATTAAGCAATATTTTTGTTTATTGTTTAATCATTTTTTTGTTTTTAATATCGATTTCTCTCAATATTAGTGGTTTGTCACGAGCGGTGACAATCACTTCTATATCGGCCTGATACTTCAGACCATCGCTTCCGACATATTGAATTGCCAAAGAGTTAAACCCCTCTGATAATTTTGCGCGACGAGTATATTCACCCTGATTTAATGCCTGCCCTTTCCAGAGGCCGGCAGTAAATACAATTTTAAACGGAATATTCGACTTCGCAAAAGTAGTGACAAAGAAACACTCAGTAAAATTTAAGTAATCATCTTTGATAACAAGTTCTTTTTGCCCTTGAACAATGATGGTTGAAAAGACCGACTGCCTATAACTTTTTCCTAAGGAAACCTTGTCTCTGGCCTTGTTAGTTGAGCCACCTAAACCAAGCTCCGTTTCAGCGTTAACGTCGTGTTTGAATGTTACTTCGAATTGACCTGTCGGAAGAGAAAATGAATCAACCGAAGCTTGATTTGGAGCTAAGGCTAATCCGTTAAGAACTCCATCCAAAGCTGTAACTCGATAACTTGATGAGTTTTTTAACACCAATTTGGTAGTATAAACAACCTGTCTTTCGGAAACAAATAACTGACCCGTTTCCTGAATTGGTGGCGTCACAATTTTTTCTTTTCCAAATTCGGGAGCGGGAGTAATGTCTCCAGTTAAATCTTTGTTAGTGATTGAAAACCTCCCCGCGCTTACATTTTTTTTGAAAGTAGCGACATACATTTCTTTCGCCCCTTCGCAAGCATAAAGATCGAAATTAAACGCCCCGGAAGAGGAGATAAATGATCCACGGTTTTTTGAATTTGGCTGAACAACTAATTCGCCTGAGCCCGTAGTGCTTTTTAGTACAAGCACTGCATTTGTTTCATTTGTTACTGTAGCTTGGGCAAGAATTTTACTTGGCACAAAAAAAGCTACGATCAAAGCAAGAAAAAATAATCTTTTCATGATTTTCTTATTTTTTTGGTGAATATTAATTTTTAATTTACAAATCAAAGTTATTCTTTGATAAATTATAGTATCATATTTAAATCTATCTGTCAACACTTTTTGAGCTTTGTTTAATCGCCACCAGAGATTCTAATAGAGCCAAGCTCGTCCGTCCTTTTTATTGTTATATTTAAGTATTTTGCTCTATCTAAAACATCAAAACTGGGATGACCAAAACGATTATCAACTCCAACCGAAATAATAAGCAATTTTAAACCAATCGCCCTTAAAAAGTCTTCACTATTAGCACTTTTAGAGCCATGATGAGAGGCCTTGAAGACATCAGAGCTTAAATCAATTCCCTTGTTTATTAGAGCTTTCTCAACCTTTTCCGGATTATCACCAGTAAAAAGCGCTTTAATTCCCCTGCAGTTAAATTTTGTTATAATCGAGTTATTTGGATCATCGGGGACCTCTAATATTTCTGGATTTATCAACTTAAGAGAACAGTCTGAAGAATAGTCTATTATTAATGTATCTTTTAGGGGAATAAGATTGACCCCTTCTTTCTTGGCTAGATTTAACAAATCCTTTATAATAATTGGCTTCTCGGACTCTTCTATATATATTATATTTTTAACCTTATAGCGCTTGATTAGTTCTAAAAAACCGATAACGTGGTCATCATGAAAATGGCTAATAATAAGATAATTAATTACTCTCTTAAAATACGGAAGCTCTTTGCCTAAGCGATTTATAACAAGCTTGTCCGGACCTCCATCTATTAATATAACTTTATTATTAGGTAATTTTATGAGAGCCGAATCTCCCTGACCAACATCAAAAAAAATAACTCCGGTTTTTTGCTTAAATAGCCCCGAGAACATAGAAATTGAAAATAGTACAAGACTAATAGAAATAATCACGATAAATACATATATTGCTGCTTTTTTCATAATATTATACTAATATTAAATAAATTTTATGAATTATAGTAAGTATATGCTATTGGCGATAAAGATAATCTAAAGACATAGATTCAACCCTTGACAAAACATTAAAAAAGATGTATAATTATCTTTCCTAGACTTAATTAGTTTTAAGTTCTGGGAAATAGTAGTTTAAAAAAATAATATTAAAATCCATAAAAAAAATTAGACATGAAATCAAACACCGTAACGGCAAGTACTGAAGTACTGGAGAAAATTGAATTGGCAATGAATTTAGCCAAAAAACATGAACGCACTTATATTAGCTCCGTTTTTAAAGAAATCATGACGGCCGAATTAGTGAGAGTAAGCATCCCAAGAAAAGATGCAAAATATCTCAAGTTAATCCCTGAGCATAAGATCGTGGTCTTTATTGACGAAAGCTTAAGTAAACTTACAATGACAGATCTTGATAGTCATTATGTTCACGGCGACTTCCCGGTTCGAATGCCTGATAACAAACTACGCCCAAGCGTAATCCGTCACTTTTTAGTAACTGAAAGCGCCTTCGGAAATGAAATCGTAGCGAAGGTAATCATCAAAGAAAAAGTTTGCCTTCTCAGTGGAGAAAAAACGATTATCATTGACATCGAAGAAACAGGAGAAAAATTGCACGAAGCAAAAAACATTCTTCGCTTAGGAACAACCGCCACTGGATCAAAAAATGAAGTTACTATTCCTGAGACAGAGAAAGTAATTCGCTTTGACGAAATTAAGCCGCGAACAGTTATCAACAAGCCCGAAGCCGAAGTAAAATTAACTGTGGCGAAAAAAATCGTTTACAAAATCAATGATTCGAAGAATGAGTCGAAGCTTGAATTAAAAAAAGTTGTAAAGAAAGTTGAGCCGGCCACAGAATCAAATCGATTCGGCAATCGCTTTCCACTTATTTTAAAAAAAGCATTCAGCTAATTGTCGAAACAAAAAGACGCCGAGGCTGTTCAATTCCGAACAGCCTCTTTTCATATCCAAAATATTTTTTAATACAAAAAACGCTCTGATTCCGCAGAACGCTTTTTGTATAATTTTTAAAATAATAAAATTTACTAATAAAATACTAATAAATTTTAATTAATTTTATTTCTTTTTCTTTGCAACTTTTTTAACAGCCTTTTTTACAACTTTTTTAGCTGGTTTTTTAGCTGCAACTTTTTTTACAACTTTTTTAACAGCCTTCTTTACAACTTTCTTAGCTGGTTTTTTAGCTGCAACTTTTTTTACAACTTTTTTAGCAGTTTTCTTTTTCATAAACTCACCCCCTTTCGTAAGTAAATTAAAATTTTTATTTTGAAAAAAAATTTTTTATATAATTTTTTATCTTCTATATTTATTATACAACTAATAGTTTTAAGTAGCAATACTTTTTTCGCTTTTTTAGATAAAAAAAATTCTTAGCTTATTTTGCGGCTAAGAATTTTTGTTTATTACACCTTGAGTAGATATTTTAAATTTTATTTTTCTATTTTTATTTTTAAATTTTTAAGCGGAAATATTCTTCAAGCTCAGAAATTTTTATTCTTTCTTGCGTCATCTCATCGCGATGACGAATTGTTACTTCATTATTATCTAAACTTTCGAAATCGATAGTTACACAATAAGGAGTACCAATTTCATCTTGACGACGATAACGTTTTCCAATATTACCATTGTCATCAAATTCACAGCGCCAATTTTTCTTAAGCGAATCAAAAACTTCACGCGCCTTAGCAACTAATTCTGGTTTATTTTTTAATAACGGGAAAACAGCCACTTTAATTGGGGCTAACTTTGGCGGAAAAGCTAAAACAATTCTAGTATCTCCTTCCATTTCTTCCTCTCTATAAAATTCTGTTAACGCTGCTAAAAAAGTTCTGCCAACGCCGACTGAAGTTTCAACGATATGTGGAATAAATTTTTCGTTAGTAACTGGGTCTAGATAATTTAATTCTTTTCCTGACGCCTTACTATGAACTGATAGATCATAATCTCCACGTGCATGAATACCTTCTAGCTCCTTAAACCCAAATGGAAAATTATATTCAATATCATAAGCTTCTTTAGCATAAAAAACTAAATTTTCATGTTTATGCCATTTTAAATTTTCTTCTTTGAAACCTAAATCCAAATAAAAATTCCATCTAGTTTTTCTCCAAGCGTCATAATGTTCCATCTCGCCCTCTTCTTTAACGAAATATTGCATTTCCATTTGTTCAAACTCACGAGTACGAAAAATAAATTGACGAGCCGTAATTTCATTTCTAAAAGCTTTACCAATTTGAGCAATGCCAAACGGAATCTTAACACGAGTTGAATCTAAAACATTTTTATAGTTAGTATAAATACCTTGGCAAGTTTCGCCACGTAAATAAGTTGGATCTTTAGTCCAGTCACTCGTAAAATTTCCTAAATTAGATTGAACTAATAAATTAAACTTTTTTCCAGGAGTAAAATCTTGTCCGCCACATGATGGGCATTTAATTTTATCTTTATTATCAGAAAAAATTTGATTAATTTCTTCTTCGCTCATTTTTTCATCCGCCATTATTCCGGCTTCTTCTAATAAAGTATCAAGACGTAAACGACCATGGCATTTTTTACATTCAGTTAGTGGATCAGAAAAACCTTTTACATGACCAGATGCCTCCCAAACTCTAGGGCTCATAAAAATTGCTGAATCAAGCCCAACAATATCATCTCGAACTTGAGTCATAGCCCTCCACCATTCTTTCTTAATATTATTTGCGAGTTCCACTCCGTATGGCCCCATATCATAAACAGCCGCAAAGCCATCATAAATTTCTGAAGATGGAAAAACAAAACCACGACGCTTACAAAGCGATACAATTTTATCCATCAGATTATCTTTTTCGTTTTTCTTCATATAGTTATTTTATAATTCCTAGTTAGTTTACATTTCTTCAATTGTTTTAAGACCTAAAATGTCAAAGCCGTTACCTATAACCTGCGCGATCGCTTTAGCTAGGGCTAATCGGGCTCGACGTGTTCTTGGTTCAGATTTTAAAATGTTGATATTATGATAATAATCGTTGAATAATTGTACCAGCTCAAATAAATATTTAGCAAGTTCGCTCGGATTATTTTTTTCACTAGCAATTTTTATGACTTCAGAGTAACGAGCCAATTTCAATAACAACTCTTTTTCTTTAGCCTCTTTTAGGTCATTTAAATTGAGTGCCGGGGCAAGAAAATTAAAGCCTTCACGGCGAATAATACTTTTCAAACGGACATAACCATATTGTAAATAACAGGCCGTAAAACCATCAAACCGCAAAGCTTCCTCAAAATTAAAAACAATAATCTTATCAGCGCTAACTTTAAGCATTTCAAATTTTATAGTTGAAACCGTTAAGTTCCAGGCGACTTGTTTAACTCTGTCATCTGTCCAATCTTCATGGCGCGATCTTGTTTCAGCGTTTAACTTTTCAAAAATTTTGGTTTTTAATTCTTCATAAGTAATAACATTCCCCGTTCGAGAAGACATCATGCCGTCCGGCAAGGTAACAAAGTCATATCCTAAATGTTTTATTTTCTGCTTATAGCCAATTAATTCAAAAATTTTGGCTAGTTGCTGAAAATATAGACCCTGTCTAACATCAACCACGTAAATTGATTCTTCCACTTTATATTTTTTGAATTTTTCTTGAGCCAAGGCAAAATCGGCGACGGGATAAAGAGCCGTCCCGTCTGTTCTTATAATTGGCAAGACTCCTAAATTATATTTTTCTAAATTAGCGATAATTGCCCCCTCGCTCTTAACAAGTTCTCCCGAGGCAGTTAATTCTGAGACTAATTTTAAGCCCGCATCAATAAACTCGCTCTCATAGAAAATATGGTCAAACTTAATTCCCAGCTCATTATAGATAGCTCCGAAATAATTTATGCTCCAAGAACGAGTTTCTTTCCATAAATCGTAAGACTTACCACGACGGCTTTCTATTTCCTTCATAATAGAGATGACTCTTTCTTTATGTTCAGGGCGGCTTATTAGTTCTTGGGCTGCCTCACTATAACATTTACCGAGTAGATAACCCTTATTTTCATAGCTATTTTCATATTTTTTATCTCTTTGCCAGTTCCAGATGGTTTTAGCGACGTGAATACCAAAGTCATTTATATATGAAACAGGCATCGCTTTATAACCATTGGCTGAAAATAAACGACTAACAGAATCTCCGTAGGAAATATTTCGAAGATGACCAACGTGATACTCTTTGTGAGTATTGCCATTTGAATACTCAATCATTACCCTCTTTAATTTACCTGATTTATTGAAACCATATTTATTCTTATCTTTTTTTATTCTGGTTATCACTCGATTAGCTAAATATCCAGGATTTATAAAGAAATTTAAATATGGGCCAGTCGCTTTTATTTCACTAAAATATTTTTTTAACTTTTTTTTACTTTTTAACCTTAACTCTAAATTTTTAGCCGCTTCAGCGGGATTTAATTTCTGCTCTTTGGCTATTTCAAAACAAGCCAAACTCAAATCTCCCAAATCGACACTAGGAGGATATGAAAAAATTGCTTTTTTTAGTTTCAATTCGTCAGAAATCTGCTTTTTTAAATTATCTAAAACTGTCGACATAAAAAAATATTAAAAATACTCTGAATTAGAGCTTTATTATTTGGTACTAATTATAAAATTATGTTATAATAATATCAGACTTTATTAAGTTTTTCAATTAATTTAAAACATATGCTCTCTTATCGCTCAATTTTAAAACAGGCCTGGTCAATCGTCTGGAATCATAAATATTTATGGTTTTTTGGCCTTTTTGCGTCACTAGCAATCGCTGGCGGATCAATGGAATACCAGTTTATAACTCAAACCTTTGGCCAAGGAATTATAGATAGCTCTTACCAAGGTCTAAATACCTTACTAGCCATTAATGAGTTCTGCCAACTAGTTTGGTTTGGAATCATTAATTTAGCTGGCCAGAACTTTCTTGTCATTATTAATGCCATAACAATTCTATTGTTAACACTAACTTTAATAGCTGTTTTTGTCTGGCTAGCAATAAGTTCTCAAGCCGCTCTAGTTGATAATGTCAAAAAAATATTAAGTAGCAAAAAGAAAATTTCGAATTTAACAGTTCGTGAGGGTTTAACTATTGGCAATACCCATTTTTGGTCAGTTTTAGGTTTAAATATTTTGATAAAGCTTTTAATTAGCTTTGCCTTCTTTATTATCAGTCTACCTTTGTTATTCATGGTTATGAGCACTAACTATGCATTTGTTATTGCTTATACTATTTTGTTTGTAATCTTTGTTCCTGTGTCAGTCTCTTTATCTTTGATTATAAAATACGCAATCTCTTGTCGCGTTTTAGAAAATAAAAGCTTAGTTCAATCAATGGAAAAGGCTTATTCAATTTTCAAGAAGAACTGGCTAATCAGTTTAGAGATTGCTCTAATTCTTTTTATCATAAGCTTTGTCTCAACCGCCCTTATTCTTATTATTGCTGCCATTATTTTCTTCCCTTTCCTTTGGCTAAGTCTTATTTTCTCACTAACTTGGCTAAGCTTCCTAGTTCTATTTTTATGTTTAGTATTTATAGTAACCTTTGGATCAATTCTAACAACTTTTCAAATTACCGTCTGGACTGATTTATATTTACATTTAAAGGAGAATAATGCTACTGCTAAATTAGAAAGAATATTCCAAAAAAAATAGACTATGAGCGATTTAGCTTCAATAAAAAACTTGATTAATCCGACCGATGACGAAGAAAGTGTCACCGGTCGTTTTGCTAAAAAGCAAACCGAAATTAAACTCAAGGAAATAGAAAAACAAACAGAAAAGCAGGCGAAGCTGCTTTGTCTTGATTATGTTAATTTAGCTAGTTTCCCGGTAAGCCCAGATGCGATTGTTTTAATACCAGAAGACGTGGCTCGCGAACTTAATCTGGTTTGCTTCTACTATGATGGTAAAAATATTAGACTCGGATGTTTAGAAAAGACTATTGGAACAGAGAGCGAGCTTGAACGTTTAACTGAACAGTATTTTGCGGCCGGAAAAATATATTTAATTTCAAAAAATAGCCTTGATCGCGCGCTTGAAGAATACGCCAATGTACCAAAAGTAAAACGTTATGATAGCGGCATCGAAATTAGCGAGGCTAGCCTTGAACAATTTAAAGCCGACATTTCAAGTTATAAAAGTTTAAACGATAAAATAAACGATGTTAATATTAGCGATGTCATTACTTTAATTTTAGCGACAGCTTTAAAAGTTAGGGCGAGTGATGTCCATATTGAGGCTGAAGAAACCGGCGTTGTTATAAGATTAAGAATTGATGGCGTTTTACAAGAAGCGGCTATTATTAATCGTGATAAATGGAAAAAAATTATTTCTCGTTTGAAAATACTAGCTCGCGTTAAAATTAATATTGAAGATAAGCCCCAAGATGGCCGCTATACTATCCATTTATCAAAAAAGAATATAGATGTTCGAAGTTCTTTTCTGCCAACTGCCTTCGGAGAGAGCGTTGTTATGCGTTTGCTTGATTCCTCGACCGCCTCTTTAGACCTTGATGAATTAGGCTTTCGTCCAGAAATAATTCCAATTTTAAAAAGAGAAATAAGCAAACCAAACGGCTTGATTCTAACAACCGGTCCGACTGGAAGCGGAAAAACAACTACTTTATACGCAGTTATTAACAAGCTTAACCAACCAGGCACGAAAATAATTACTCTCGAAGATCCAATTGAATATCAATTAAAAGGAATTAACCAAAGCCAAGTCGATACAAAACGTGGCTATACTTTTTCTGACGGTTTACGCTCTATCTTACGTCAAGATCCTAACGTTGTTATGGTTGGCGAAGTTCGTGATTTAGAAACGGCGGAAATTGCTGTTCAAGCATCTTTAACTGGCCATTTAGTTCTATCAACTCTTCATACTAATGATGCTGCCGGAGTAATTCCTCGGTTAATTGATATGGGCGTTAAGCCATACTTTCTAGTCCCTTCAATTAATGCTGTTATCGGCCAACGTCTTCTTAGAAAGGTTTGTCCACATTGCCGAGTAGAACATGTTTTAAATGATGACGAAAGCGAACAAATAAATAAAATTTTAGCGGTTATTTCCCCAAAAGCGGGATTAAATATTCCAGCCACTATTCCTAAAATTTATAAAGGCGGAGCTGGTTGCGAGGCCTGCAACTTTATAGGATATTATGGCCGTCTTGGAATCTACGAAGTATTTACAATGGATGATAAGATAAAACAATTAACAATTGATAATGCTCCCTCATTTAAAATCCTTCAACAAGCAATTGAAAATGGAATGATAACTATGCTTCAAGATGGTGTTTTGAAAGTAATAGAGGGTCGCACATCACTAGAGGAAGTTTATCGAGTAATTGGAAATTTTGATTATATCAATGAACTTTACGACATTGTTATTTCTCAAACTATTGGTCGTGGTGTTAAAATTAAAGCCGAAGAATATGCGAAGGCTAAAGATTTAAGCCAAAATATAGAAAAAATTGCTGAACACGCCAAAGAAGTCCCAACCTCTGAATTGATTAATTTAGTTATGGCCCTTGCGGTTGTTAATGATGCCGGCGATATTCATATTGAGCCAACTGAAAAAGAAGTAAGTATTCGTTTCCGTATTGATGGTGTGCTTCATGATATTTTGAAACTACCGAAAACAAGTTACTTACCATTATTATCTGAAATAAAAATTCTAGCTGGCGAAGCTACGAATATTAAACGCGCAACCTTTGATGGGCGTTTTAGTGTTTATCTTCCTGATAAAAAGCTTGATTGTCGTTTATCAATTATCGCTGGCGGTTACGGCGAAACGATTGTTATTCGCTTATTATCGACTAACGCGGTTAATTTAGAAATGGAAAAATTAGGTATTACTTCAGTCGCCCTTAAAGCGCTAGAGAAAGCGATGACTAAAACTCGCGGTATTATTATTACGACTGGTCCAACCGGTAGCGGTAAAACAACGACTCTTTATAGTATCTTAAATAAATTAAATAAACCGGATGTAAAAATTATTACCGTTGAAGATCCGATTGAATATCAACTACCAGGCGTCATGCAAACTCAGATTGATGAAGCTGGCGGATATACTTTTGCCGCAGCGATGCGTTCTCTGCTTCGTCAAAATCCTAATATCATGATGATAGGAGAAATCCGTGATGCTGAAACAGCTAAGATTGCAATGGAAGCGTCTTTAACTGGTCACTTAGTATTATCAACTATCCATGCTAATAGCGCGGCTGGAGCGATTTCTCGTTTTGCTGGCCTTGGTCTTGATAGACAGACACTCGCCAATGCAATTGAATTTACAATTGGTCAGCGTCTCGTTCGAAAACTCTGCCCTTACTGCAAAGCGGCCGTTGAATTATCCCCTGAAGATTTAAAACGTGTTCAAGATATTTTAGGTCAGATAAATAATCCTGAAATTAAGATTCCTGAAAAATTAATTTTCTATCACGGAGTTGGTTGCGAGAAATGTGGAAAGATTGGTTATAAGGGACGCTTAGGATTATATGAAACAATTACCATGACTCCTGAAATTCAAACTTTAATTCAAAAAGAAAATTCGACTGACTTTGAAGTAGAGCAAGCATCTATTAAAGATGGCTCGATTTCGATGCTCCAAGATGGTATTTTAAAAGCCTTAAATGGCGAAACCAGCATTGAAGAAGTTTTCCGAGTAGTTTAATAACACCCGCCCAAGGCGGAATAAACAAAAATATATATGATTAACGATAAATTTTTAGTTCAATTAAAGAAAGATTACCAAGCTAACGAATCAGAGCGTCGCCAGATTATCAGCGCCTCTAATAATATTTTATTTGAAGCTAAGAAAACTATTTTTGCTCTTCAACGCCAAGATTTTAAAGTCGCGGAGGCAAAAATTAAAGAAATAGAAAAAGCTTTAAAGAATTTAGAAGAAAGATTTGGTTTTGAAAGACTTCATCGCGAAGGCGCATATAAAGCCGCGGCTGAAGAATACTTAGAAGGAAAAACTTTATATTTAGTTGTTAAAAATAAACCAATTGAAGCCGTAAAAGGTTTAACTCTAGACTATGAATCCTATTTAGGCGGTATTTGCGATATGATTGGAGAGCTTGTTCGCTATGCAACTAACCAAGCCGCTAGTGGAAAGTTTTCTGAAGTAGCAAAAATAAAAAAATTAGCTGAAGATATCATGGGCCAGTTAATTGATTTTGACATGACAGGCTATTTAAGAACAAAATACGATCAGTCTCGTGGTCATTTACGTAAGTTAGAGCAAATGACTTATGAAATAAAATTGCGCGCTAAGAAATAATATGTTAATCGCAATTATTTCTGATATTCATGATAATTTAGCTAATTTAAAAACCTGTTTAAGCTACTGCGAAGAAAATGAAGTAAGTAAATTAATTTGCTGTGGTGATATAACGAATTTAGATACTGTAAAAAATCTCGCTAAAAACTTTTTAGGCGAGATTTTTATTGTTTCAGGTAACGCTGACCTTTACGAAGAAAAAGATTTAAGCAAATTCTCAAATATTAATTATTACGGCGAGATTGCAGTTAACGAAATAGCTGGAGTAAATATTGGTTTTTGTCATGAACCAGATAAAATTAGAAAAGTAAAAGAGCTCGCTCCATTTAAACTCGACTTTATTTTTTACGGCCATACTCATAAACCTTGGCTAGAGAAAGATGATGGACTCATTATTGCTAACCCAGGAACTTTAGCGGGCGTATTTAACGCCGCGACTTTCGCAATTTTAGAAACTAGTAATAAAAATTTGGAGTTGAAGATTGTGGCGGATTTATAAATTTATTATTTATGAAAAAACCCTTGATTCTCAAGGGTTTTTATAATCGTAAAGAATGGCTGGGCAATTGCGGCCAAAATATCTATCTGGCGAGCTAGCACGAACCACCCATTTTCCATCAAACCAACAAAGACAATGAACGAAAGTATATACTTCTCCAGATGAAATAGTTCCCCAAAAATAGATTTTCTTATTCTTCCATTTTTTTGGAATTATTTCAGGGTGATGGATTAAGTATGTCAGTACATTAGAGTTCATAACCGGCAGACCATTTAATTCTCTCATTAAAGCTTCGCCCTGAATTTCTCCTTTCTGCTGCTTTTCTGATAAATACAAGGTCACCTTGTTTACGTCGAAATTTATAATTCCTCCTTTTATATGTCTGACAATTTTCCAGCTCAGAGTGCTATTTGGCTCTAAATTACAATCTATAATATGCTCTACTGGCGCTAAATTTTTCCTGGTTTTCATTATATTGCCTCCTATGGTTTTAATATTATATTTAGAAAGTACTTTGTTTGTTAACTATAAATACTACAATTATACATGCCGACTGTCAATACAAAAAACCCTTGATACTCTCAAGGGTTTTTAT
The DNA here is from genome assembly GCA_049318005.1 of Patescibacteria group bacterium. GTDB lineage: Bacteria > Patescibacteriota > Patescibacteriia > Patescibacteriales > UBA12465 > UBA12465. Next base: position 10,965 of record JBMOHE010000003.1, on the reverse strand, counting down.
TTTATTTAAGAATTTCTTTTAAATATTTTCCTGTTAAACTCGCGGGTATTTTTATAATATCCAGTGGACTGCAGGCAGCCACTAAATTTCCTCCTAATTCCCCGCCATCTGGACCCAAATCTATAATCCAATCTACGGACTTTATAACGTCTAAATTATGTTCAATGATTAAAACCGTATTTCCTTGATCAACTAACATGTTTAAAACTTTTAAGAGTCTGTCTATATCAGCGAAATGCAGACCGGTCGTTGGCTCATCTAAAATATATAAAGTTTTTCCAGTCGCACGACGAGATAATTCGGTTGCGAGTTTAATTCTCTGCGCTTCGCCGCCTGAAAAAGTCGTAGCACTCTGACCGAGTCTAATATAACCAAGCCCAACTTCTTCTAAAGTTTTTAATTTCTGACTAATTGCGGAGTGATTCTTAAAAAATTCATGGGCTTCGGTAACGGTCATCTCTAATACTTCAAAAATATTTTTACCTTGATATAAAACTTCTAAAACTTTTGGTTTAAATTTCTTTCCACCGCAAACGTCACAAGTTAAATAAACGTCAGATAAAAATTGCATCTCAACTTTTATAACTCCGTCACCCGCACAGTTTTCACAGCGACCACCAGGAACATTGAAAGAAAAATGGCCAGCGCCCAAACCTTTAACGCGTGCTTCCGGAAGTTCGGCAAATAAATCACGGATATAAGTAAATAGGCCAGTATAGGTTGCGGGGTTAGAGCGAGGCGTGCGACCAATAGGCGACTGATCGATATCAATTACTTTATCTATATGTTCTAAACCAGTTAATTCTTTATGAGCGCCTGGTTCAACTTTAGCTCTATAGAATTTACGGCTTAAAGCATTAGCTAAAATATCAGTCATTAAAGTTGATTTACCCGACCCAGAAACACCAGTAATCGCAACTAATTTACCAAGCGGAATTTCAACATCAATATTTTTTAAATTATGTTCAGTCGCGCCAATAATTTTAATTGATTTGCCATTTCCAGCTCTAAACTTGGCCGGCACTTTAATTTCTTTTTTACCGGATAAATATGCGCCAGTTAAAGATTCTTTACAGTCTTTAATGTTTTCAGGAACGCCAGAATACAGAATAGTCCCGCCATGTTCACCTGCACCAGGGCCAACATCAATTAACCAGTCAGCCGCTAACATAGTCGAAGCATCATGCTCAACAACAATCACGGTGTTCCCATTATCACGTAAATTTTTTAAAGTTGTAATTAATTTATCATTATCGCGTTGATGCAAGCCGATAGACGGTTCATCTAATACATATAAAACTCCGCTTAAAGTAGAGCCTACTTGAGAAGCTAGTCTAATTCTTTGGGCTTCACCGCCCGATAGAGTAGATGCACTGCGGCTTAACGTTAAATAATATAAACCAACGTTAGAAAGTAATTCTAAGTTTTTAATCATTTCTTTAACGATAGGTTCAACTACTTTCGTCTGGCCATTTAAAATTAATCCTCCGTTTAGCCATTTATTTAATAATACTTGCAAATCTTTAATGCTCTTGTTGGTGATATCAAAAACAGATAAGTTATCAATTTTAACCGATAAAATTTCCTGCTTTAAACGAGCCCCGTGACATTCAGGACAAAGCGAAACACGCATGACTTTTTCAATTTCCGATTTAACAAAACTAGACTTAGTTTCATTATATTTATCTTCTAAACTTTTTAGTAAACCGACAAACTGATTATCACCGCGCAAAATTAATTTCTTATGTTCAGGATTTAAATCTTTAACGGCCGGTCTTAAACTAAAAGCGTTGCGAGTCGCGAGTTCGTTTAATTCCATGAACAGTCCGTTGCCGCTTAAATTTGAGTGGGATAAAGGTTTTATCGCTCCTTCTAAAATACTTAAATTAGCATTAAAAACTAACTCTGGATCGATTTCTGATTTAGTTCCTAGTCCTCCACAAACAGAACAAGCACCATGACCAGAGTTAAAAGAAAAGTCCCTAGGTTCTAGTTCGGCTCGGCGATAATTACAATCAGGACAGGTAAAAAATCTTTCCATCTTAACCGATTTTACATCACGTCCACGAACCTTCTTTTCTGTCTTTTTTTCTTCCGCTTCTTTTTTTAATTTAACATTACAATTAGGACAATATGGCTGACCACATTTTGAATATAACAATCTTAGATAATCATAAATTTCAGTTACGGTGCCAACGGTTGAGCGAGGATTATGGCCAACTGTTCTTTGATCAATAGAAATAGCAGGAGATAAACCTTCAATCATATCAACGTCAGGCTTATCCATTAAACCAACAAACTGACGCGCATAAGAAGACAAGGACTCAACGTAACGACGTTGTCCTTCAGCATAAACAGTATCAAAAGCTAAAGAGGATTTTCCTGAACCAGATAAACCCGTAATAACAACTAATTTATCACGAGGAATATCTAAATCAATATTTTTTAAATTATTTGTACGAGCTCCTTTAATCTTAATAAAATTTCCTGCCATGGTAATTAAAAATTAAAAAATTATTAGATTTATTATAGCCGAATATTCGAAAAAAAACAAGACTAGAGCGACCTAGTCTTGAAAGTTAAGCATATACCCTTATAATCCTATAAAATCGGAAAAAATAATTTCATGATACTTAATAAAATTTTATCGTACCAGGTAATTTTTTTCTCGGCTGCATTAAAATAAATCGCCTCTTTTTTCCAATGCTCAAATAAATTATCCAAATCTTTTACCGCCTGCTTCTGTTTAAAGAAAACTCCGGCCTCCATGTTCATGTTGAAAGATAAGACATCCATATTCTGAGAACCAATCAAGCCCTCATCCCCATCGATTAACATAATTTTCGCGTGATTCATCATTGGCATTAAATAAAATTTAACACCAAAGCCCGCCATGCGACAGGCATTCAAATAGTTAACTTTATTTAGTGCCTTAACATCGGTATCATTAGGAATTAAAATTTCCACATTAACTCCCCGTAGACAAGCTGCATCCAACATCGCGATTAAACGACGAGGTGGCAAAAGATACGGCGTAACAATTTTAACTGATGTTTTAGCCGCCCCAATTTTTTCTTTAAAATAATTATTTAAACTATAAGGACGACTCTTACCGATAATCGTATCAGTAATCCATGATTTAATTTTTTTAATTAGCGGCATGCGACTGTATTTCAAAATAGATTCTTTTTTTCCACCTAGATCTTCATAAACATAGGCGAAGGATTGAAGTAACGGCACCACAACCCGACCATCAATTCTTACTTGAAGATCACGCCAATGTCTAAGCTGTTCTTTAATATTAACACCACCTATAAAAGCTAACTTGTTATCAATAATTACTATTTTACGATGAGTACGTCTTAACCAGTGACTAAAATAAATGAATTCAATTCCCGCCGCCCTTAGTTCGTTAACTGCTGAACCCTTTAAATAAAAGCTACCAATCGCATCGGCAATAATTACAACCTCAACACCCGCCTTGGCTTTCTCTTTTAATAAGCCAAGAAAGTTATGAGTGGTCTGAGTATCATCCAAAAAAATATACATCTCAATGTAAATTGATTTTTGAGCCGAGGCGATTCCTTTAAACATTCCGTCCCAAGCTTTTTGAGTTGTTGTATATAAACGATATTTCATTTTATTTTAAGAGTTCTTTAATTTGAGGAATTGCTTTGTCCATCGCCTTTTCTCCAATTCTAATTATTTCATTGGCGATATCTTTAGTAAAATACTGTGACACACTACTCTCTTCGTTATATTTTGAAACATCAGGTTCAACAGCGACGTCCACGTCACGCATCGCCATCTTCGCCAAACTATGTAAGCCGATTCTAGCACTTCGAATAATAACTTTTGTAATCGGAAAATTTTGTTTAATAAATTCATTTTTATTATATAAATTTACACCAATAACAATATCAGCCCCCATTTTTCTAACTAAATCTCCAGGCACGGGGTTAATTAATCCCCCGTCTACTAATAACTTGTTTTTATATTCCATCGGTTTGAAAAGAATCGGTAAGGAAGTGCTCGCTCTAACCGCTTGAGCAACGTCTCCGCTTTCAAATATATAAGGCATGCCGGAAATCAAATCAGTTGTTATTATTTTTAAGGGAATTTTTGTGTCAGAGAATTTTTTATGCTGTAAATTTTTTTCTAAAAAACCCGCAAATTTTGATCCACCAACGAATCCGCCATTCCAGCTTAAATCAAAAAGCAAAAGCATATTCTCTCGTGGATTAGCAGTCATGTCCTCTTCTAGTTTATTAATATCTAAAAAAAGAGAATAATAAGCAGCTACCCAAGCGCCAATACTGCAACCACTTAAATAGCTTATAGGGATGCCATTTTTTTCAAGTGATCTTATCGCGCCAATATGCGCGAAGCCACGGAAGCCGCCTGAACCCAGGGCTAAACCAATAGTTTTATTTTTTTTCATACAAAAAAGAATTAATTTTCCCCTAATTACAAAGATATTATAGCACTAAGTTTTTAATATTGACAGGAATGGCTTTTATATATAGAATAGTAATGAATCTAAGCGATTAGATTTTTATTTTGAAAAAAATGGTCCCTTCGTCTAGTGGTTAGGACGTCAGGTTTTCATCCTGTTAACAGGGGTTCGATTCCCCTAGGGACTACCAAACAAAAACACATCTTTACTTAAGATGTGTTTTATTTTATCTTCTTTTTTTAATTATTTATTTAGCTGATTTTATAATTCTAACAACCCCATTATCAGCATCGACTTCAACTTCGTCGCCATCTTTCAATACTTGAGTAGCTATTCTTGTGTTTATAATACAAGGCTTTCCTAATTCCCTTGAAATAATAGCCGCATGACAAGTAACTCCGCCCTCATCCGTAACAATTGCTCCAGCTTTTCTCATCAGAGGAACGTATTCCGCCCTGGTCATACCCGTGACTAAAATTTCCCCATCTTCAAATTGATGAAAATCTTTTTCAGAAATAATTACTCTTACCTTACCAATATAATTCCCCTTATTGGCGCAAACCCCTTCTAAGCTATCCCCTTTAATTGATTCATCAAAAATTATACTTTTTGCAAAATCATAATCAATTACTCCAACTTTCGAACCATCATTATAACTTATCATAACAACCCCTCTTTCTGATCTCTCTTTGAGAGTCGCAAGGAATAAAGGGTCTTCAAGTTTATTAATCTCTACGTCAACCATGGTACTTATCGCATCATAAGAGATATTAAGCTCTTTTGCCAAATATCTCAAAGAATCTCCCAGCATCGTAAACAACTTGAGAATAAATTCTTTTCTTTCATCTCGCATGTTAATTGAAACCTGAATAAACTCTATAAGTTTCTTTTGCTCAGAGGAACTATTTTCAATTAAAACATTAACTAGATCCTGATTTACTTGTGCAGCTTTTTCATTTTTTTCAATTTCCTCTTCCGTTTCTTTCACAATGAGTTCACTACGTTTTTTTTCAACTAATTTTAATCTCTCATCTTTTTCAGGAGCGGAAAAATAATTAGTGAATGACCAAGTAATATCCTTATCATCTAGAAGAAGCTGGTTTTGATGATTAACGAAAGACGGTCTTGTTGGCAATATTGAAGTCTCAATAAATTCATTAACATTCTTTACTTCAAGATCCTCAACTAGTTCATTAACTATTTGATGGTCAACCGCTTCGCAAAATAAGGTTGAGGCTAAATATTTCTTCGCTAATTCAAAATAGTGTGATATTTTTTCTTTCGCCTCATCTATGCTTTCTGAAATTAAAAAGTTTCTATATTCATTATCAATTATCTTTGATATTTCTTGGTAATCTTTATACTCGGGTAAATCATAAACCGATTTCTTTATTCTAGAATATGAAACTCGAGAAAAATCACGATACATTTCTAAATCAAAATAACAAATTCCCTGGCTGCCTCTTTGCAGGGTTAATATAGGCCTTACGTGATGATAGTCATAAACAAAAACATATTTATCTTGGATTGTATTGCAAATATTTCCAAGCAAAGCAACTGAAATATCACCCTGTTGTGCTATGTATACCCTGTCTTTAGTTGTTTCTTTGAACTTCTTTATGTCTATAGAGTGTTCATCTATTCTATTTAATATTCTAACCACACCATTATCTGCGTCCACCTGAATTTCGTCGCCATCTTTTAATATTTGAGTTGCTATTTTTGTTCCAATAATACAAGGTTTACCCATTTCACGGGCCACAATAGCAGCGTGGCAGGTTATCCCTCCCTCATCAGTCACAAAGGCCAGAGATAGCTTCATAGTTGATAAGAACTCTGGGCGAGTCATTGGAGAAATAATTATATCCCCTTTTTTAACTTTGCTAAGATCAGCTGCAACAAAAACCAATTTAACGATTCCTGTTACCACGCCCTTTTGAGCAACTACCCCTTTTATTTCATCTGGGTTATTACCAATATCGTATTTTTCTATCTCAAGACCATGATCATGGAAAAAGCCTCTTACTTCGTTTGCTTGATGTAGCTCATTCCTGTAATACACAAATCCCAAAGAGCGCTTCTCTAGTTTTTCTTTTAGAGCATCATCTATCTTGCCTCCAAAAACTTCCTCCGGCAACAAAAATCTTACTAAATCACCTAAAAATGGGAATAATATTTTAAGATTATTTATCAACACTGCATCTCGATCTGAGGAATACTTTTCAGTCGCCTCTCGACAAGCCATCGCCATATTTCTATCAGCTTCTGGTAAAAAATTTAACAATGGTAAGACCCAGACATAAGAATTCCCTCGATAGAATTTATAAAATAAATCATACAACAAACGAAAGTCTGAAATATTTTCTGTTTTTTTGTGACCCTCAAAATATGGTATTAATTCATTTAGAGATTGTTTGAAATCCGCGATAACTTCTTTCACAAACATTGGGTCTCTGGCCAAGCCACCTATACTCTTAAACAATCCATCTAATTCCGGCATTGAATGATAAACCTCAATCATCTTTATTTTTGAATTATAAAAAAATAATTCATGATCCATAAAATATTCAGTTCTTTCTTTATTTTCTAGAATTAACTGACAATATTGCACAATCTGAAGTAAAGAATACTCTCGACTACACCATTTGCTAAGCACAACTGGGTTGTCCTTGCCTCTATCGGGAATTGAACGATTTTTCAGAGTCGTAATCGGCCTGCTCTGCACAATATAAAATTCTCCACCTTCCATGGCCCATTCAATATCACAAGGAAATCCGTAGTTATTTTCAATTATAATAATTAACTTTGATAATTCTAATATTTGTTCATCGGATAAGCATTGAGACGATCCTTTTCTATTTTGAATATTTACCCAATCATTAGACTTATTATCTTTGCTTCTATATATTCCTCTTTCTTGAGTATATATATTTTTATTTAAGATCTTTAAGTTGTCCTTGGCTATATCATAAGAGTCCGGGGTAATCTGTCCGGAAACAATCGCTTCGCCTAGTCCAAAGCCAGCTTCAATAATAATTTGATTATAGTTTTCTGTGACTGGGTGAACAGAAAAAGCGATTCCGGAGACTTCTGAGTCAACCATTTTTTGCACAACAACTGCCACTGATATTTTTTGATTTTGTAATTCTTTTTCAAATCTATAAAAGATTGCTCTTGGAGTAAAAAGCGAAGCCCAGCATTTTTTAACATTTTCTAATAAGTTTTCTTCATTGGTATTTAAATAGCTATCTAATTGACCAGCCCAAGCAGCGGAGCTTGAATCTTCGGCCGTAGCCGATGATCTAACGGCAACATACTTAGTATTTAATTTCTTAAACTCAGCTATAATTTCAAGCTCAATTTCTTCAGGGATATTTGAGTTGAGTATAATGGCTTGAATCTCTCTAGAAGCTTGTTCAACTGTATTTATTTCTTGATGATTAACCTTGTCAAAAATATTATCTATATTCGCGCCAACTCCAGCCAACTCTAAAAACTTATCAAAAGTACTTGCCAAGATAACAAAACCAGACGGCACGGGAATGCCAGCGTTTGTCATTTCGCCAAGTGAAGCCCCCTTTCCTCCGGCAATAGAGGCATCATTCTTGGACAACTCAGAAAACTTCTTTAGATAAATCATATAATAGTATAAATAACCTTGATATATATGCTAATTTTAACACTTTTAGCTAAAAAATCAACCGAAAACACCAGCATTAATATTTATTAACTATTGATTATTCTTTGATATTTTGATATTATTTTCTGTTAAACAGTTCATTAAAAACTCTTGTCCCGTAGGCTACGGGGCCAACATTATTATGAGAAACTTTAGAATAATATGTGTAAAAATTCTATTACCTGTTGTATTTATTTTCATCTTTATTAATCAAACTAAGGGTCAAGACGGTGACTTTTTTGGGAATTTTGATTATAGTCTTTCTAGTTTCCAAGTAAGAAATATGCCAAGTTATTTTCGAAATATTCCAGCTCATAAAGCTGATGGTGGCAGGCCAACTGGCTTAATTATTAAGTCTCAATACGAATCAATGGGTATATTCTTATATCACTATGGAGCAAAATTATATTTTGATAAAAGCACCCTTCGAGTTGGGATTGTATTTGGTTACAGTGGGGAAACTGAGGGAAGAAACTACACTAATGCCCCCGGAACAAACGAAAGAGGTTATGGAGCAGCTTTAACATTCTCTGGAATTTCTATCCAAGGACCATTAGCGCTGCTTTGTGTTAAGCCACTCACACCCCTACTATTTATAACACCAAAGGCTTCCTTTGAGCATCCAATAAACGATAAACATGATTATCCAAAATTAGCGATTGATGTAAGCTACCAACTTCTAACAGCTATTAATGGCTGGGATAGATACGATAATTTACAATGTAACGAGTTTAAGATTTTAGCACACATAATTCCTATCGGAATTTCGTATAGAGCTGGACTTGGTAAACCGGACGACCCTTTGTCATTCGGAGTTGGCTTAAGATGTTTTCTTAATTTTCAAACCGCCCTCGGGAAAGAATTCGACACAATTATTTTTCCTGTCGGAATATTTGTAAATTATGGATTTTAATTTGATTTGAAGAGCTCACTTTGAGCTCTTTTTTATATTCGCGCGCTCTTGACCATTGCGCTATTCCATACTAAACTACTTTATTACTAGTTCGTTAAAAATATTAAATAAATAATAACCCTCAAAAAACAGTTAATCATGTCAATGCCAAGAAACATTTACCTGGTCCGTCATGGCCAGTCTGAAGGGAATCTCCTTCATCAACAATATAGAGAGACTAAAGACATTTCTCTTTTTTCTACTAACTTTCTCGATATTCACGAAGCTGATTATGTGCTTACCGAAAAAGGAATTGAGCAAGCACGCTTAGCCGGTAAGTGGCTAAAAAGAAATGTTAAATCAACTTTTGCTCGCATGCTTGTTTCTAACAACACTCGCGCCGAGGAAACGGCTGCATATTTGGGGCTAGAGGATGCGGCCTGGATGATAGATCATAATTTAGGTGAACGAGAAAATGGACTATTCAGTGTTCTAACTCCTGTAGAAATTGAAGCTAACTTTAAATGGCACCAAAAATTCCATGACTCTCAGCCATTTCTTTACCGCCCACCGCAAGGCCAAAGCATGCTTGATAAAGTAAACCAAATTAAAATCGTTTTAGAAACTTTATCGCGTGAATGTAGCGGCAAAGATGTTGTGATTGTCTGTCATGGACATGTTATCAGGGGATTTCGTATTCTTCTTGAACATATGTCGAGATCGGAAATTAATGAGTATCTAAATACGGAAGAAGACTGGGGCAGGGTCCCAAACTGTGCAATTGTGCACTATACCCGGATGAATCCTAAAGATAATATTGGTGGCTTACACGAATACTTAAACTGGGTACGCGTTATTCGTCCCGCCGGAGGTGGAGATCCTGAAGATGATTGGCGTTTAATTAAACGAAAAAAATATTCAAACGAAGAACTCCTGCAAGAAGTTGAAAAATGTAAACATTCATAAGTTACTAAAACTTATAAATAAAAAGGCCTGAATAAACCCAGGTCTTTTTAAATATATCTCATTCTTTAATAACCCCATTTTCCGGAGCCCCAATTCTTTTCAAAATTTCTTTTCTCTCAACTCCGTCGGGGATAATCTCTGCCTGACCATAATCATAAATTTTTATCGGAGATAATTCAATTTTTTCCCACCCATCTTGCCAAGTCATTTTAACCAACGACCCTAGCCTCGTTTCTTGCGACCACATTTGATCAAAAATTAAGTTACCCAAAGAATAAATAATTGGTTTGTCTTTATAAAGTTCAAAAGTTTGTGCCCAATGTGGATGATGACCGATAACTGCTTCTGCTCCAGCGTCTATTGCTCCGCGGGCAAAAACTATCTGCTGCTGGTTTGGTTTACGAGTATATTCCGTGCCTGCATGCATCATAACTATAACGACGGCGCTCTGTTCTTTCAACCTTTTAATATCACTTCTCATTTCTTCTAAATTCATATTTGCTATACCGGGACTATTCTCTCCCGCGACCGTCCCATCATCAGGATAAGCATAGGCTAAAAAACCGAACTTCTGATTGTTCATAATAACTATTTCTCCTTGATGAGCCTCTTCTTTATTATTTCCAGCCCCAATATATTTAATTCCCTGATCACTCAAAACTTTAAACGTGCTAGCTAATCCTTTACCGCCTTGATTTAAAGTATGATTATTAGCCAAGGAAACTAAATCAACCCCGGAATGAATCAAGCCCTCTATCGCTTTTGGATTAGCTTTAAATAAAAATGAACCGGTTAAAACTGTATAATCTTCAGAAATAGAAAAAGGCGATTCTAGATTTACAACTGTATAGTCAGCGCTTTTTAAAAAATCAGCTATCTTCAAAAATGGCCAAGAGTAATTATTATTTTTAACTATTTTGGTATTTACCTGACGCGAAAGCATGACGTCGCCACCGAAAATTAATTCGACCG
>JBMOHE010000002.1:0-161512 GCA_049318005.1 Patescibacteria group bacterium | reverse complement strand
TTATCTCCCCCCTCTGCTCATCATAGTCGCGACTGTTTTTAGACTGATAGCCATGTCTAAATATAGCGATCTATGTTTTAAATAAAATAAATCGTATTGAAGTTTTTCTAAAGTATCTTCGAGCGATGGGGAATGGTAGTGGCCGGATACTTGGTCCCAGCCGGTAATACCCGGTTTAATAAGTAAGCGGGTTTTATAAAAAGGGATTTGATGCTCTAGTTCGGCAACTATTTCTGGTCTTTCTGGGCGCGGGCCTATAAAACTCATTTCGCCACGAATAATATTTATTACTTGAGGAATTTCATCAACTCTTGATTTACGTAAAAAATTACCAAAACCGGTAACACGTTTATCGCCTTCAGCCGTTGGTTTTCCGTCGTTGTCCTCAATTTTCATCGTTCTAAACTTTATCATTCTAAATATTTTTTCATTTCGACCGTAACGTTCTTGGGTAAAAAAGATTGGACCGCGACTACCTAATTTTATTACTAAGGCGATTAAGGGCCAGAAAGGAAGGGAAATAAGGAAAATTATAATTGCGCCAACGAAGTCGCTTATTCTTTTAGAAAAATTATAATAACTTCTTTCACCCTCTTTTAAATTATCTAAAAACCAACTTGGGCCAATCGCTTCAACCGGAACTTTTCCGGTTAATAGTTCATAGAAACTAGGGTAATCAAAGAAAATTATATTATAAGCTAAGCATGAAAATAAGGCTTCGCGCATTTTTTCGCTTTTCCCAAAATCATCAACCACGACTATGGCGCGTATATTTTTTTCTTTAATACTTTCGACTAAACTTTCCATCTCCGAAGAATCTCTAAAGATTAAAGCGGTTTGGTATCCTGCGCCAGGATTATTTTTTAATTCCTCGATTAGAATTTCAGTATGACGGTTAAAACCGATAATTGCTAAATTACTCTCAGGAATAATTGAGTGAACTAGCGCCTGGTATAGAGCGCGCCAGATGAAAAAGAGTAGTATAAAAATAAGAATAAAAATGGCTAAGTTTGTTTTTGGGGCAATATTGGCGCTGACGTTTAAATAGAAGTAAATAACGGAGAGTAAACTACTTAAACCAACCGCATTCATGGTTTGGAGAAAAAATTTTCGGCCTTGAGCGCGAAGATTTAAGTTGTATAGGTCGTTAATATAGAAAATAGTAAGCCAGATTATAAAGATGACTAGAAAATGAGGAAAATGGCCACGAAAATTTTCTGATAAAGTATCTGGGCTATAGCGCAGAACTAAGGTAAGAAATAGGGCGATATTTAAGAAGATAAAATCTCCAAAAAGTAGAATTGATTTTTTAAGACGAGTTAGCATATTTGTATTAATTATATTCTTAATATAGCAATATAAGCCTAAAAAATCAATTTAAAGAATGCTTTACTTTCCCTAAAATATGATATAATAAACTTGTATGAAAATAATAAATAAAAAACCCTTTATTTTTGGACTTGGGGCTATTTTTTGCCTTAGTTTTTTGTTTATCTACTCTCTTCCGGCACGCGCGCTCGATACTAAAATTAGACAGGTTAGAACGAGTGATAACCCGGCGGTTTATTTTCTTTATCATGGCGGTCATAGGAAAAAAGCCTATTTAAATGCTGATATTTATCTTGACTACGGTAATAAATGGCCGGATGTTAAAATTATTAGTTCTCTCGAATTAAACTCTTGGCCAGATGTTAAACTAGTAAAAAAAGCTGACTCGTCTGCTGTTTATTTTATTCGTGGTAATAAAAAAGCTGTTATAAAAAGATGGGAAGACTTAGAGAATTTTAATTTGGCTAGCGAGCCAATTTTAAATGTTAGCCAAAAAGAATTAAATTATTACGATACTTTAAGTTATGAGGGAATTGGCTTGATAACTTCGACTCCATCAGCTCCAACTTTAACTACTCCTATCGCAACGACGACTAAACCAGTCGCAAGCTCAACTACTCCTATCGCAACCACTACTAAACCAGTTGTCGCGACCACGACTACTCCGGTTGCAACTTCGACCCCTGTTACCCAGTCCGGAACTCTGCTCGTTTATAATGATTTAGTAAAAGGCTCTAACTCTAATACTATTTTAACTGGCTCGAATAATAATCTAGTGGGTATTTTTCGTTTTCGCTCACCTGAACAAGTAGCGACGATTACGGTTGTAACCTTTGATTTTACTGGATTATATAATGAAGGTTTGCTTCGTAGCGCTAAGGTTTATGATGAAAATAATATTGAATATCAGGCTAGTTTAAATCTTTCTCAAAGTCGTCGTCAGTTAACAGTTAATTTACGTAATCCTATTACTTTAAACCCGGGCAGTGAAAAAACGATGAAAGTTTACTTAGATCTAGCGACCGGAACTTATGTTAATAATACGATTCGAGTTGAAATTAAAGCAGCCACGAATATTAGTTCTAATCGCGTACCGACGGCCAGCTTTCCTTTGCGCGGAACTGAATTTAAAACTTTTGACGGGGGAACTATCTTGGCGAAGCTAAGTAGTCAAGAAGAAAAAGTTGCGCTTAATCAGGGCATTTCAATTGGAAATCGTTTGATTGCTAAATATACCCTAAATGAAGAAAGCGGTAATGAAGAGGTTTTGGTAAATAAATTAATTTTCCATAATACCGGTTCGGCGGGAAAAAATGACTGGGAAGATTTTCGTTTATTTAATAACGGTCAGATAATTTCTCGCGCTAGCGCGCTTGATACTAATCGCGATATAGTTTTTAATGTTAATTATTTAAGAATAAAGAAGGGGGCGCCAGCGGTTCTATCAATCTTCGCAGCTTTAAAAACTGATAGAAGTAAGACGGCGACGGTTAATCTTCAGTTAGATGAAATATTTTCAACTGGAAAAACTTATAATACTTCTTTGTCCCCAACTATAATTAATATCGACGAAAATTTTAATTTGAATTAATAAAATTTAAATATGAGTAATCCTTTTAAAAATTTAAAGTTCTTAATCATTGCGCTTTTTTCGGCAGTATTCTTTTCTCTGCCTTTATTTGCCTCGGCTGCCTGTACGGCGACAAATAAAATAGAATTTATTGCCCGTGACCCGGGTGGTAGTTTTATTCCCGCCGTTAAAGTCGAAGTTTATAAACAGCAGCTAGATGCTAATGGCAAACCAAAACCAACAACTAGAATGGCTTCAGTAACTGCTAGTGCTAGTTTGGGCACGGCTAATTTAAGTTTTAAAAATAGTTTAGATTCTGACACTTACGTAATCAAAGTTCAGTCTATCGCTAAAGATAATGCTAGCTATTGGTACTACGATAATGTTTTAACTTGTGGCCAGGGAGTCAGAATTGAAAAAACTTTGAGCGGTATTAAATTTACTCTTAGGGACGGTGACGGAAATCTTTTAACTAATACTAAGTTTAATGTTTATTCTCAACTCTATGATTCTAGTGGGAAACCTTTGAAAGAGAAGAAGGAATTACTTACTAGTTTAAGTACGGGTTATTCTGGTCAGGCGACTGCCTATTTACCTCAAGGTAGTATTCGTAGCCTTGGTTACGCTTTAAGCGACCATTATACAATTGAACTAGCCCGCACAACGGGCAAATCATATTATTATAATATTGCCGTTTCAGACGGGAAGTTAACGAGTTTAGATTATTATTTAAGTTCCTTGAAAGTTCGCCTCCAAGATATTAGCGGCGCTGCTTATCCTAATGGAACGGCGGTTGAAATTTATGCTCAAGATATTGATGCAAATAATCAGCCAATAAAAGGTGCGAGGCTGGGAAGTTTTAATATCGGTGATAACGGTTATGGTACTTATGAAATAAATGCTGGTATTTATGCCTTGGCGGTTAAAGGGAAAACTGGCCAGTACCAATATTTTTATAATATCGAAGCTGAAGAAGGACGAGTTACTGAACATACTTTAGTCCCTGATCAAGCTTGGGCGCCATCAAGTGGCGTTTGCTCAACAGCTTCTAATTTTAATTTAGTTTTAAGAAGTTATGCTAATGATAGTGTGACTGGATTGAAATTTGAATTATATGAACAGACGACTGATGCTTATGGAATTCCAATCGCTGGAAATAAAG
The DNA here is from genome assembly GCA_049318005.1 of Patescibacteria group bacterium. Taxonomy (GTDB): domain Bacteria; phylum Patescibacteriota; class Patescibacteriia; order Patescibacteriales; family UBA12465; genus UBA12465. The sequence continues at coordinate 157,451 of JBMOHE010000002.1, read as the reverse complement.
TTGGTGGTGGAACTTTTAATAGCTCTGGTCGTTTTACTTTATCCCTTAAGCCAGATCCAAGAAAAATGTATGCTATAAAAATTTGGGACAAGCGCTCTGATATTGGTGAGTTTTGGTTTTTTGATGCCCTTCGTTTTGTTTGCGGGTCCGATAGAACCGTAATTAAGGAATTACCGATTTTAAAAATTATTCTTCGCGACATGAACGGAGCTCTTGAGAAAAATTATAGTTTTTCTTTATACATGCAAAAGTTTGATGCTGATAATAATCCAGTTATTGAAACAAATGCTTTAGTAGCAAGTTTGAGAACAAGCAATTCTGGTTCAGCGAGCGCCTATGTTTCTCCTTATAATACTTATTCAAACGGTCAAACGGGGATATACGCAATTAGTGCTAAAGATGCTAATGGAAATACTAAAAGTTTTTATAATATAAAAATTTCGCCGGATAAAGATTATACTTTTGAGTCAACTTTCGGTGGTTTAAACGGAGAGTTTAGGGACGCTCAAGAAAAATTACTACCTGGTCGAACTTTATATTTATATGAGCAAAAATCTCTTGGCGGTTATTTAAGTCTAGGTCAAAAACTATTTGCTTTTAAAACAAATAATAATGGCGCCTTTCAGTTCGAATATCCATCCGGAACTTATGCCATTACTTCAACTGACGATCTTGGTCGAGATAATATTTTTTGGAATATTAATGTTGGAACTTCTAATAATTATAAGAAATTAAATGCCAGTTTAATTAATTTTAGTTTTAGCACTTCACAAAGCAAGAGCATGGCTAACTCCGCCTCTTTGCAGTTATATTCCTTAACGGGTAAAGGGGGAACTTATTATCGTGGTGAACAAATCGGAACCGTTAAGCTAGTAAATAATAATGCTTCTTTATCACTTGCTGCTGGTGCTTATCTTGCTTCTTATACAGGAACTAGTAACCAGACCTTCGGTCAGGCTTTTTATGCAAAAAATGGCTCTATATATAATGTAAATATTGCACCGTCTTCAAAGTATTTAGTGACAAGTAAAAAATCATTTTATTTACCGGGAGCTGATTCTAATGTTGCAAGTGCAAACTCAAGCTCACCTGTAAATAATGATAATAGCAGCAGTCTTAGTTCTAATATTTCAACTAGATTAAAAGGAAAAATTTTATTGCAAGTTCAGGACAAGGGCCAGGCTTGGTATGTAAATCCGGTAAATGGAAAACGTTATAGCTTAGGTCGCGCTGAAGAAGCGTATAATGTTATGCGTAGTGTTGCCCTTGGCGTATCTAACGCTAATTTTACGGCGATTGAAAACAATCCTCGCGCTTGGAGCCAGTTAGCTGGAAGAATTCTTTTGAAAGCGGAAGATAGCGGCAAGGCTTATTACTTTGATCCAAGTAATTTAACTTTATATTTTCTTGGTCGCCCTGAAGATGCTTATAACGTTATGAGAACTCGTGGTCTAGGAATAACAACGGCTGATATAAATAAAATTGCGATTAATTAATTATGGCGAAAGCGGAAGTAAAACCTAAAGAGTATTCTTGGCCGTCAATCGGAAACGAAAAAGCGATTGAGTTTTTAAACCGTAGTTTAGAAAGTGATAAGCTCGCTCAAACTTATGTTTTTATTGGTCCAGAAGAATTAGGGAAGTCGACGATTGCCCTTGCCTTCGCTAAAAATCTCCAGGGTACTTATGATGGCTTTAATAGCGATCTTTATGTTTTAACTCCTGAAGCGGGTAAAAAAAGTATCGGAATAGAACAAGTACGAGAATTTATAAAAATGCTAAATTTAAGTTCATTCTTAAATTCTTATAAAATTGGTTTAATAAAAGAAGCGGACTTATTAACTGAAGAGGCGAAAAGCGCCCTTTTAAAAACCCTAGAAGAACCAAAAGATAAGGTAGTTATAATCTTGCTTGTTAATACCGAAGAAAGTTTACCAGCGACTATTTTATCTCGTAGTCAGAAATTGTATTTTTATCCCGTTCCAGCAGCGACTATTTATGATTATTTAATTGCTAATTACGGCGCTAATCGTTCCGAGGCTAAAGATTTAGCGAACCTTGCGCTTGGTCGGCCGCTAAAAGCGATTCGATATTTAGAAAACCCAGAACTTTATAAAAGTTATTTAGAAGAGGCGGAAAAATTTTTAAGTCTATTTAGTTTAGATATTAATGCTCGTTTAAAAATTCTTGATTCTATTTTTTCCGATCGAACCTATAGTCGTCAGGCGAGCGAAGAAGCGCTGAATATTTTATTAATGGCGGAAGGCTTACTTAGAGACCTGCTCTTACTAGGTCTAGAACAAAAAGATAGGCTTCAACATTTAGTTTTGCTCTCAGCTCTTGAAAAAAGTCTAGCGAGCTTCGGCGGAGAGCCAGAAGAAAAGGTCAGGGGAATTTTAAACCGTTTAAAATTAATTGCGCAAGCGAAAGAATATTTAAGTTCTAATGTTAATCCCCGTTTAATTCTTGAACAATTAATAATTAATTTATAAATTTAAAATTTAAATAATATGTCAAAAAAACCATTTAAATTAATTTTGGCTCTCGTGGCTATTTCTTTAGTTACTTCGGCTTGTACAGTTTCAACCAGCTCAACGACCAATACCCAAAGTGTCGATAGCAGTATTTTTGTTTCGGCCGATAGGGGCGACACCTGGCGAGCTTTAACTGCTGTTCCAAGTACAACTGGTCGCGCGGGAAGTATCGCCGAAATTAGCGTCAACATGATGACCATGGATCCTGAAGATAGTAAGGCGGTTTACTTAGCGAGTTATGATAGTGGTCTATTTTATACCTATGATGTAACGGCGGGTTGGAACGAGGTTAAGACTTTACCACGGGCAACTATTAGTGACGTTCAAGTTGATCCTAAATCAAAATGTATTGTTTACGCAGCTGTTGCTAATCGTGTTTATCGCTCTAGTGACTGTTCAAGAACCTGGACACAGATATATTTTGATAATAATACCGGCGTCATTGTGAACACTATCGCGATTGACCATTATAATACTAGTAATATTTATATAGGTACAAGTCGTGGTGAAATTATTAAAACTATCGATAGCGGAAACTCTTGGCGAACTATCCAACGTCTTGATGATAGCGTTACTCATTTAATTATCTCGCCACTCGATAGTCGCTTAGTTTTTGTAGCGACGATAAAAAATAATATTTTTAGTTTCAAATCCAATACTAATACTGACGCGAATGACTCGGCTGATTTAGAAAACAATTTTATTGTTGAAGAATGGACAGATTTAAATGAGGTTTTAAGGGATTTTAATTTAGGCTCGAACTTTAAAGATATTATTGTAAATTCTAAGGATGGAACAATGTTCTTAGCAACCGCTAAAGTTATCTTATGTTCTAAGGACAATGGCTTTACCTGGGAAAATGTAAATTTAATTCAACCGGAGAAAGAAGCAATTATTAATTCTTTGGCCGTCAATCCTGACGATTCTAATGATATCTATTATACGACTAATACTACTTTCTTCCGATCAACTGACGGTGGCGCTACCTGGACGACTAAAAAATTACCGACTAAACGAGCGGGCAGAGAACTCTTAATTGATTTTAAGAATACGAATATGATATATTTAGGGACTAAGAAAGCTCAATAGATTTTATAAATTAACTATTTAATAAGTTTAATAATATGAACCAATATTTACAGGCCAAACAAGGTGATTTCGCTAGTGCGCTCGATTTCTTTAAAAAAGAAATAGGAACGCTCCGTACAGGTCGCGCTAATCCAGCCGTTTTAGATAATGTCCAAGTTGAAGCTTATGGCACAATGAACCCGGTTAATGCCGTTGGTAATATCGCCGTATCTGATGCACGTAGTATCGTTATTGTTCCTTGGGACAAGACTGTTTCAAAGGCAATTGAGAAAGCTATCATTGATGCAGGGCTTGGATTAGGTATTTCTAACGAAGGCGATAAAATTCGTTTAACTGTCCCAGCTTTAACTGAGGAAAATCGTAAAGCGCTAGTTAAAACTTTAAATGAGAAGATGGAAAAAACTCGCGTTATTCTTCGTCAGGCTCGTGATGGAATTAAAGGATCTATAGAAAAAGGTTTTACCGATAAAGAAATTAGTGAAGATGATAAATTTAGATTCATGAAAGAACTAGATGAATTTTCGGCTCGCAAAAATGATGAATTAAAAGACATTCGCGACCGTAAAGAAGGGGATATTATGGAAATCTAAGTTAGCTTAATTTTTTGGATAATTAATTATTTATGTTATTAACAATCGTTATATTTATTCTCGTCTTGTCGGTCCTGGTTGTCGCGCATGAGTTTGGTCATTTTTTTACCGCTCGTCGTCTCGGTGTTAAATGTGAAGAATTTGGAATCGGTTTTCCTCCTCGTGCTTTTGGAATATTTAAAAATAAACATGGAAAATGGCGCTTTCTTTTTGGAACTCGCTCCTGGGAGGAATTAGAAAAAGGTGAAGATTCAAGTTATCATCCCGCCCCCAAATCGACTATTTATTCTATAAACTGGTTGCCGCTGGGTGGTTTTGTAAAAATAAAAGGTGAGAACGGAGAAGGAAGAAACGATAGTGATAGTTTTGCCGCCAAGAAAATTTGGCAGAGAATAGTTATTCTTTCAGCGGGTGTTATCATGAACGTTCTTTTAGCTTGGGTTTTATTTTCAGTTGGCTACATGATAGGTATTCCTCAGTCAACCGATACTGTATCTAAGGATGCGATTGTCTCCGAGTCTAGTGTGATGATTGCTAGCGTTGTTAAAGATTCTCCAGCTGCATTCGCCGGACTTAAAGAAGGGGATGCTATTTTGCGTATTAATAATGAGCTTATTAGCAATGAAAAATCTCTTCAAGACGCCGTCGCTGCTAATGATAATCAGGTTGCAACTCTAAGCGTTAAACGTGGTTCAGAAAATTTAACAATTATGGTTAGCCCGTCTTCTAAAGACGGCGGAAGAGCAACTATCGGCGTCTCAATCTTCGCTGCCGGTACAGTTCGTTATCCTTTTTTCTCAGCAATTATTGAAGGAGCAAAGACAACTGGCTTTATGATTCGAGAAATTACTTTTGCTTTTGGTGGATTAATTTCTAATATTTTCCAAGGACAAAAAGTTAGTGATCAATTAGCCGGGCCAATCGGAATGGCAAATATCACTGGTCAGGCTGCTCGACTAGGCTTTGCTTACTTACTACAGTTTACCGCGCTTCTATCGATTAACTTGGCCGTCATAAATATTATCCCATTCCCAGCTTTAGACGGCGGAAGAATTCTATTTTTATTAATTGAAAAATTAAAAGGTAAACCAGTTAAACAAGAAGTTGAGGTAATGATACATAATATTGGATTCATCCTTCTTATTACTTTAATTATCTTTATTACCTATAAAGATATTGCGAAATTATTTTAATAATTTTTTAACTTTCCGCCCGAGGCGGAGTAAACAAATATATGAACATTAGAATTAAAGCCACAAAATTAGAATTAACTGATGCTATCCGTGATTACTTTCAGAATAAAATGGATATGGTTGAAAAATATTTAGGCGACATGCAAGTTATAAATTGCGATGTTGAAATTGAAAAAGCTGTTGGTGGTCAGCATAAAGGTGATATTTTTAGAGCGGAAGTAAATTTAGAAGTTCCTCATAAATTATTAAGGGTTGAAAAAACCGAATCTGATTTATATAAAGCGATCGATAAAGTAAAAGATCATCTAGTTGAAGTAATTAAAGAACATAAAGAAAAAATGGCTGATAAGAATCGCTAAGTAAAATTTGAAAAATAAATTAAAAAAGCCTCGCTTAATGTGAGGCTTTTTGCTTGGTTTAATAATTTTATAAACCTTAAAATTACGTATTTTGTCAATATTTATTTTATCTAAAAAACGTATTATACTAGGCATAGGGTTAGAGAGTATTTAACCTTATTTATTTTTATATAAAATTAGCCAAATAATATGAATATTCTCAGTCTTTTCGGTGATGCCAATGAAAAAGTCGTCAAAGCGATGAAACCAACGATTGAAAAAATCGCTAGTTTTGAGGCTGAACTGAAGGAATTAACCGAAGAAGGATTAAAAACTAAAACATCTGTGTATAGGGAACGTCTTTCAAAAGGTGAAACCTTAGATGAATTATTACCTGAGGCTTATGCGACTATGCGTGAAGCGTCTCGTCGTATTTTAGGCCAGAGACATTTTGACGTACAGCTAATCGGCGGCATGGTTCTTCATCGTGGTCAGATTGCGGAAATGAAGACTGGTGAAGGTAAAACTTTAGTTGCGACTTTGCCACTCTACTTAAATGCTCTTGAGGGAAAAGGTGTCCACCTTATTACAGTTAATGATTACTTGGCGCGTTTAGGTGCGGGTTGGATGGCTCCAGTTTTTCATTCTTTGGGTCTAACAACTGGCGTTATTGTTCATGAGAATGCATATACATATGATCCTGAATATATAGATGATACTCAATACGACGAACGTCTAAAACATTTTAAACGCATTCCTCGTCGTGATGCTTATTACTGCGATATTACCTATGGCACAAATAACGAATTTGGTTTTGATTATTTGCGCGATAATATGGTTTTCTCGCTAGAGCAAACCGTTCAGCGTCCGCTTAATTATGCGATTGTTGATGAAATCGATTCTATCTTAATTGATGAAGCGAGAACTCCATTAATTATTTCTGCGCCCGCCGAAGAATCAACCGATAAATATTTTAAATTTGCGGCTATCGTAGAACGCTTGATTGAAAACGATGATTATAATGTTGATGAAAAAATGCGTGCCGCAACTTTAACCGAAGGCGGTATTAATAAAGTTGAGAAAATTTTAGGTTTAGGAAATATTTATGTAGAAGGTGGCGTTAAAGAAGTCCATCATCTTGAACAAGCCTTAAAAGCTCGCGTTCTATTTAAAAAAGATAAAGACTACGTCGTTAAAGATGGTGAGATCATTATTGTTGATGAATTTACTGGCCGCATGATGCCCGGTCGTCGCTATAGCGAAGGTCTTCACCAAGCGATTGAAGCTAAAGAAGGCGTTAAGGTTCAAAAAGAATCTCAGACCATGGCGACCATTACTTTCCAAAACTTATTCCGTCTTTATAAAAAATTATCCGGTATGACTGGAACAGCGGCAACTGAAGCGGAAGAATTTCATAAAATATATAAACTCGATACGATTGTTATCCCAACTAATAAACCAAATGTCCGCCAGGATTTAAATGATTTAATTTATAGAACTGAAGAGGATAAATTTAATGCCGTTATTCGCGACGTTAAAGAAAGAAGTGAGAAAGGTCAGCCGGTTTTAATTGGTACTATTTCAATTGAGACTAATGAAGTTTTTGCGGAATTAATGGAGCGAGAAGGACTCAGACCTCAGATGTTAAATGCTAAGAACCATCAAAAAGAGGCGGAAATTATTGCTCAGGCTGGACGTAAAGGCGCTATAACTTTAGCTACTAATATGGCTGGTCGTGGCGTTGATATTATCTTGGGTGGTAATCCGCCGCTTGAAAGCGAACAAGAAGAAATTAGAGCCCTTGGAGGCCTTCATGTTATTGGTACTGAGCGTCATGAGTCACGTCGTATTGATAATCAGTTACGTGGTCGTGCTGGACGTCAGGGTGATCCTGGATCGTCTCAGTTTTATGTTTCAACTGACGATGATTTGATGCGTATTTTTGGCGGCGACAGAATGAAGAGTTTAATGCAAACTCTAAATGTTCCGGCCGATATGCCAATTGAAAACAAAATGATTTCAAAATCGATTGAATCGGCCCAGAAAAAAGTTGAAGGTAATAATTTTGATACTAGAAAACATTTAGTCGAATATGACGATGTTATCAATAAGCATCGTATGGCGATATATAATCGTCGTCGCGAGATTTTAGAAATTGCAGAAGGGAAAGAAATTTTTGAAGAAGAGAAGTCTATAAAAGAAGATGATGACGAGATTAATGAAAATAAAGAGATTCAAGCCGGAAAATTAAAAACTTTAGGTTTAATTATTTCTAATTTAGTCGCTAGTGAAATAAAAAATGTAGTAAGTTTCCATACGGCCGTTGATGATAAGAGTGAATGGAATATTAAAGAGATTCATGAGACTATGCGCACTATTTGGTTAGCGGAGTCTGATGTAAAAAATAAACTCGAAGAAATAGTTAAGAGCGATAAACATAAAGATGATCTTAGAGCTGAGTTAATAGATTATTTAATTAGTGAATCGGGTAAAGTTTATTCTTCATTAGTTGAAAAGTTTAAAGAAGTCGGAGTTGAATTTACTGAAGTTGAGAAAGGAATTTTAATTCGCTCAATCGATCAGATGTGGATTGAACATTTAGAAACAGTTGATTATTTACGACGCGGAATTGGTCTTCGTGGTTACGGCCAAAGAGATCCGCTAGTTGAGTATAAAAAAGAAGCCTGGTATTTATATCAGGAGTTAAATGGCCTTATTAATAAAAATGTCGTTTACTCTATTTACAGAACGGCGGACGGATTAGCTATGGCTAATACTCAGGAGATTAAATCATTCTCTGATCAACCAGAAACAAAATTAGAATTTACTGGCGCTCAAAAAGAAATGCATAAGCAGGCAGGTGAAAGAAATACTATCGACTTAGTTCATGAAAAAGCAAAGAGCGAAACTGGTGAAAAAGTTGGTCGTAACGATCCTTGTCCTTGCGGTAGCGGAAAGAAATATAAACAGTGTCATGGGAAGTAATTAATTATGAAAATAATTCTCGGATCACAATCTTTAGGTAGAAAAAAAATAATGGCGGAGATGGGTTATGAGTTTGAAACTATGGCCGCTGATTTTGACGAATCGTCTATACGCTCAAAAGACCCAAAAGAATTAACTTTGGCGCTTGCTCAGGCTAAAGCTAATGTTTTGAAATCAAAAATTTCCGAACCCGCAATTTTAATAACTTCCGATACGGTTGTTGTTTGTAAGGGAGAAATATTAGAAAAGCCTATTAATGAAGAAATGGCTAGAGAATATTTAAGGGGATATGGTGATTTTCCTGTTGAGGTTGTCACTTCGCTTGTTATCGCTAATACGGAAACCGGAAAAGAAGTTTCCGGAGTCGATATCGCTAAAATTTATTTCTACCCGTTCTTAGAGGAGGAAATCGATGAACTAATAGAAGAGGGGAGCGTTTATAGATTGGCTGGCGGTTTTACAGTTGATGGTGAAAAATGGGAGAAACATGTAAAAAGAATAGATGGCACGCGTGAGAGCACAATAGGGCTGCCGAAAGATTTAGTGAAAAAATTGATATCAGAAGTGTCATAAAAAATAATATGGAAAATTTAGAAGCAAGAATTGAGTTAATTGAGGCAAGAAATAATAAAGTTCAAGCCGACAAGGCCTGGGAGACTAGTTGGGCGAGGAGAGGCTTATTAATCGCGTTTACCTATTTATCAATTGGCTTATATTTAAATGCTATTAATATTGATAGACCCTGGATTAATGCCATTGTCCCCGCTCTTGGATTTATGATTTCAACTTTAACGATGCCATTTTTTAAGAGAATGTGGCTTAAGAATAAAAATAAATAAATTTCAAATTATATGAAATTTGAAAGCCAAATTTTTAAAAAGCAATCTTCAAAAGATGAATCTGAGAAAAAAAGAATGACAGATAAGGAAAGAGAGGCTGAGTGGGAGAAAAATAATCAAAAAAAAATAGTTTTTGCCTTTGATAAAATATTTAAAGAAAATTCTGACCCCAAGGAAAGATTGGCTAAATTTAATGAAGGCCTTGGAAAGGTTTTAGTAATGCTTGACGAAGATGAAATAGGTCAGGAAATTATTAATGAAATAAAAGAAGAGATGGAGCGAATTTGTTTACTTAATAATAAGACGGAATTTATAGAAAGAGGAATAAATTCGCTTAAACCTATTATTGATTGGCAAAGAGAAAATAGGGGCCTGTTTGAAATTAAAGAAAGAGAAGCATTTATAAATAATAATAACTATATTCCGCTCAACGAAATGCTTGCGTATGGGAGAGATAAGGATAGTATTCATATCCATGTTGCTCCTAGCACAACTTTAGACATTGGAACAAAATTTTCCTTACTTAAAAATGGCTTTCGCAATCTTCAGGAAGTTCTAAGAAATGATGAGTCAATTTTAGAAGTAACGGCCACTTCTTGGATAGTTGCAACCGAGTCAGGACGTGGTATATTAGAAAAATTTGGCTTTACAATAAAGGATGAAAAATCTATTAAAGATATGGCGTCTTCAAGATTAAATGATCACGAGGGTCGTCCAATCGGTATTGCACATATTAGCCGGAAAGACTTTTTAAGCCAAAAAATTTAAAAACAGAAAAATTAAAAAGCCGTTCTTCTCGAAAGGAAGAGCGGCTTTTGTTTTGGAAAAAAAATTTTCAAATTTTTCTGGTAATAATATAGCTTAATCGAGCAAATAATTCCCAGGGAATAAATAACCATTTTGATCTCGTCCATAGCTGATCGCTTTGTGGATCATAGGGGACATCGCAAGTAACCCCGATAGTTTTTAAGCCAAAATTTTCCAGTGTTTGTTGTACTCGCCAAATGTGTGCCGGATGAGCAAAAACAAGTAAAGTTTTTATATTGTTTTTTAAGCAATATTCCAAGCACTGTCGTGATACTTCGTAGCTGTCTAAATATTTGCCCGGGGTTTGATGTTCGGAAATGATTTTATCAATCTTTATTTCCGTCGGGAAGGCATCGGCACAATCCTTTTGAATAATTAGTGGCTTGTTGTAGGCACATTTTTCCTGAATTTCCGTGATTGATTTGGCTAGACATTCATTGCTCAAACCGGGTCCATTTTTACCGCGGCCAAAGCTTTGGCAGAAGATAGCATCGAATTTAACATTTTTTTGTTCCATTTTATGGTATTTTTTGTGAAATTCATATTTTAAATAACTTAAGACATTATACATTTTTTATGAGTTTTTGTCAATAATATAAAAACTCCTTTTTAAAGGAGTTTTTTTATCTTTTTATTTTCTTTATATATCGCTTGAACTTAATTAGTTTTTTAACGAAGTGGTAAGCTTCTATTTTTCTTACCTTACTCTTTCTTTCAAAAAACCTACTTTCTTGCCAGTCGACCGGTATTTCTTTAACTCTATAGCCGAAATGCCTAGATAATAGCACAAATTCTGTATCGAAAAACCATTTATCGTCTCTTAAAAGATGTCTTAAGCTATGATACACCTCTTTCTTGAAAGCTTTGAATCCGCACTGCAAATCTGTTAAATTGTGTTTAAAAAGTGCTCTTGATAGGCGATTGTAACTTCGTGAGCCGAACTCTCTTAAATTTGATCTGTTTATTCTTGAATCTGGTAAAAGGCGAGAGCCAATTACTAAATCTGATTCGTTTTTTATAATTGGGTTTATTAGGTTTGGTAAATCTTCTAGGGAGACCGCTAAATCAATATCCATAAATGAAAGAATATCCGCCTCGCTATCTTTAAAATATTCTTTTAGGGCCAAGCCTTTTCCGCGGTTAACTATATTTATTGCTTTAAAATATTTGCCGTACTTACTTTCAAGATCTTGAGCGATTTGATATGAGTCGTCAGTAGATCCATTAACAATAATAACTATTCGCCAGTCGTAATCAAGTTTCTGCGAATTTAAGTAATTGTAAATTTTAATTGCATTTGCCTCTAAGATTTTTTCTTCGTCTTTAACGGGCAAACAGAAGTCAATTAGCATATATGCTGATTATAATTAATTAGCCTATATTATGCAAATTTGGTATAATTATTATTAATTAGCTTAATAATATTTAAATTAATTATGTTTTTAAGGAATCATAAAAATAAATCAGGCTTTTCTCTTATTGAACTCTTGGTTATTATCGCGATTATTGGACTACTAAGTACTTTCTTGGTTATTTCTTATGATAGCGTTCGGACCAGGGAACGTGATACGCGTCGCCTGTCTGATGTGAAGAAAATTTCGCTGGCTCTCGAAAGGTATTATGATATAAATAGTAAGTACCCCCAGTGTAATGGATGTGATGAAACTACTGAGAGTGAATGGTTTACTTGTTTAGAACAGGCTCTTAGGCCTTACATTGGAGCAATTCCAGTAGATCCTTTGGTTCGAGATAGTTTCGGTTACTGCTATATTGAGACTGAAAAGATGGTAACTTTATCATACTCCCTGGAAGACTCTAGTAATATGAATAATACTAGCGACTCTTCTCACCAAAATCCTGCTTCTGGAGAGACTGTTTACAATATTGTATTAAAACGCATAGCTCAATAATCAAATAGGTCTATTTTTAGAAAATATAAAATATTAAAAAAAGCCTTTAAATAGGCTTTTTTTGTTTGACAAAAACGGCTTATGCGTTATAATTAGACCATAATTAATGATTAAATAATCATATGTTTAATGAAAACTTTTCGAGTAACTTTGGCAAAAATAAGGGTAAAAGTCCTGAAGATACCCAGCTTAATCTTTATGAGGAGTTTGAAAGAGCTGATTTACCTAAGGATAGGATTAAGGGAGAAGTGGTTAACGAGTTAATTGAAAAAATAGAGAAAATTAACGAACCAATTGACCCAAAATTAGAGCAACTAGAAGAATTAAAGTTGCCTGAAAATCCTGTTAATCCTGAAAATCCTGAGAAAGGAATAAATATGGAAGAGAAGGAAGATGACGATGTGGATGATGATGGTTTTATTAAACCGTTCTCTCCTGGCGAAGAATATTATGGTCGTTTTAAATAATAAGTTCTAGCCAGTTAAAATAATTATATTAAATATGCCGGATAATAATAAACAAAGTTTAAATACTGCGACACCAACGTCTAACGCCTTTGTTGCAATGGAAGAAAACGTTTTGGATTTTTGGGACAAAGCAGAAATTTTTAATAAGTCAGTTAAGAAAGCCGCGCCAAACGGAAATTTTGTTTTTTTTGAAGGCCCTCCAACTGCTAATGGCATGCCGGGTATTCACCATGTTCTAGCTCGTGCTTTTAAAGACGTGTTGCCAAGATTTAAAACCATGAATGGTTTTAGAGTTGAGCGTAAGGCTGGTTGGGATACGCATGGTTTGCCAGTTGAGCTTCAGGTTGAAAAACAATTAGGAATTTCCGGGAAACCAGAAATTGAAAAATACGGAATTAAAGAGTTCAACCAAAAATGTCAGGAAAGCGTTTGGGTATATTTAGATGAGTGGCGTAAGTTAACTCGCCGAATCGCTTTTTGGGTTGATATGGATAACGCCTATGTTACTTATGAGAATTCATATATTGAATCTTTGTGGTGGATTTTAAAAGAAATAGATAAAAAGGGATTGGTTTATAAAGGTCATAAAGTCGTTCCTCATTGTCCGCGTTGCGGGACCGCTCTTTCTAGTCATGAAGTTGCCCAGGGTTATAAATTAGTTAAAGATAATTCGGTTTATTTAAAATTTAGAGTTATTAAAGACAACCTTCATGTTGCTGTTGGCGATTTTATTTTAGCCTGGACGACCACCCCTTGGACCTTGCCTGGTAACGTTGCTTTAGCCGTGGGGAAAGACATCGAATATGTGATTGTTAAAGTTGAAAAAGAAAAATACATCCTTGCCAAAGAAAGAGTTGACCATGTTCTGAAAGATTTGAGTTACCAAATTATTAAAGAATTAAAAGGTTCTGATTTAGTTGATTTAGAATATGAACCATTATTTGATATAGCGGCGATTAAGGCCGATGAAGAAAAGACTGGCAAAAATGCTTATCGAGTTGTAACGGCTAATTTTGTAACTACTTCTGATGGTACTGGAGTCGTTCATACGGCGGTTATGTATGGTGAAGATGATTATAATTTAGGCGAAGAAGTTTCTTTACCTAAGGTTCATACCGTTGATGAGGCCGGCCATTTTACTAAAGATTTAGTTTCTTACGGACTCGACGGAAAATTTGTTAAAGGCACAACGACTGAAAAAATAATTTTAGATTATTTGAGAGAGCAGGGAATTTTATTTAAAGAAGAAGTTTACGAACATGACTATCCTTTCTGCTGGCGTTGCGACACTCCGCTTTTATATTATGCGAAAGATTCTTGGTTTATAGAGATGAGTAAAGTTCGTGAAGACTTAATCACTAATAACCAAAAAATTAACTGGGTGCCAGACCATATTAAAGCCGGTCGTTTTGGTGAATGGTTGAATAATGTTAAAGACTGGGCAATTTCTCGTGAACGTTATTGGGGAACACCGCTCCCGATTTGGGAGTGCGATAAATGTTCTAAACATAGAGTTATTGGTAGTGTCGAAGAGCTATCTGAGCTAAGCGGTAAAAAAACAACTTTAAAATCTGATATTCATAAGCCAGAAATTGATACTTATGAATTTACTTGTTCTGATTGTGGTGGGAAAATGAAACGCGTTAAAGAAGTTTTTGATTGTTGGTTTGATTCTGGCGCCATGCCTTACGCTCAGCACCATTACCCGTTTGAAAATAGAGATTTGATTGATAAAAACGAACAGTTTCCAGCTGAATTTATTTGCGAAGCAATCGATCAGACTAGGGGTTGGTTTTATACCTTGCTCGCTATTTCAACCATTTTAGATAAAGGGAATCCTTATAAAAACGTTATTTGCCTTGGTCATATTAATGATAAGACCGGCAAGAAAATGTCGAAATCGAAGGGTAATATTATTACACCAAACGAAGTTATTTCCCTATACGGCGTTGATGCTGTTCGCCAACACATGTATACGATTAACCAGCCAGGCGAAGGAAAGCGTTATGACTTAGAAGACGTTAAGGATGTTTTCCGAAAAAATATTATGCTACTTTGGAATGTTTATAAATTCTATGAGATGTATGCTGGTGAAGAAAAAGGAGAGGTTAAAAAACCGGAGACGAGCAATGTTTTAGATATTTGGATTTTGGCTAAGTTATCTATTTTAGTTAAAACTATCGCCAGCGATTTGAATCAATATCATGTTTACGAAGCGGCCCGCCAGATTCCTGAATTTATCGACGAACTTTCAACTTGGTATTTAAGACGTAGCCGTGATCGCTTTAAGTCCGACGATGAAGACGATAAAAAAAATGCGCTCGCAACTACTCGTTATGTTTTAACTGAATTTTCAAAAGTTATGGCACCGTTTATGCCGTTTATGGCCGAGAGTTTATGGCAGAAAGTTAGCGGCTATAATTTTTTAGAAAATAATAAATCAGTTCATCTTGAGTCTTGGCCAGAAATTGATGAAACAGATAATAGTCATTTATTAGTTGATATGGATATTGTTCGTAAAATCGTTGAGCTAGGACTAGCTAAACGTGATGAAGCGGGAATTAAGATTCGTCAGATGCTTGGGAAAATAACGATTAAAGTTAAAAATGAAATTGCTCTTGAATATATTGAGTTAATTAAAGACGAATTAAATTTAGCCTCGGTTGAATTTGAAGAAACAAAAGATGATAAAATTGAAGTTGTGCTTGATACGGAAATTACGCCAGAATTAAAAAAAGAAGGCTTGAAGAGAGAATTGATCCGCTTTATTAACATGCTTCGCAAAGAAGGGAACTTAAGCTTAAATGATGAAACGGATATTTATCTAGTTGGTGCTAGCGATGAATTAAAAGCCGCTTTAACTAAAAAGAAGGCTGATATTATGAAAGATACATTGAGCTCAGCTTTAAATTTTGTTGACGCCTTACCGGAAGTTTTAGTTTCTAAGGAAATCAAAATTGATGAGGCAAAATTAAGTTTAGGTTTGAAGAAGTAGGAAATATCCGTCCAAGGCGAAGTAAACAAATATTTTGAAAATAAAAGAGCCCCGGTGCGAAATTGCACTGGGGCTTTTGAGATTGTGATTTTTTATTAATTTTCGGCTTTGAATATTTTTTTTCTCGGTTTTTTAATCTTAGGGTATTCAACTAGTTTATTCCGGAAAAGAATAAGTATTGATCCAATAAAACATATTATAACTCCAATCCAAATAGCTGTACGCGAATTTGTCTGTTTTCTTTGTTCAATTTTCGCCTTGTATTTTTTTAGCTCTGTATTTTCTTCCCGCAAAGATTTAATCTGATCATCCTGCTTGTCTTTATAAGAAAAATAGACGCCATCTTCAACCCGGTTGATAATATCCCATGAAGATTTTGGAGCTTCAAGAATAACTAAATCGGCGATTGTTGGATTAACAAGCACATCGGCCAAGACATACATATTAACATCGCGGTAATTTTCGAGCTGAAAGTAATAAACAGTTTTGTTCTGTTTTACAATTAGAGTTTCTTTTGCGGAAACGGTTGATGCTAGCATAAGCACAATGCAGCAAATAGCGGTTATAAAAAGTTTATTTTTCATGACTTAATTAATTTTTTTGGTTTGATTTATTTCGGTGATTTTTTACAGCGAATGCAATAAGTATTGTGATAATACATAAAAGAAAGATCGCAACCGCAATAGTTAGTGCGATCTCTAAAGGAGTTTGGTCCTCAAAAAATAATAGTAGTTCCATTTTGTGGGAGTTTTTATATGTTAGTTTTCGGGATATATTTTTAAAGAGCGTTTAATGAATTTGGTCGCATAGTACGACTTGGTCATTATTTGTCTAGAAATAGTATCATATTTATTAAATACTGTCAAGAATAAAAAAATGCCTCTACTTTTTTAGGGTAGAGGCTTTAGTGGTTTTTTCGGGGTTTATTTAATAACCATTTCTTTAAAGAAGTGAAACATTAATTTCCCAACGAAATAGACGAATATTGCAACACATGCTAATGCGAAGTACAGAGCACCAGTGCTTACAGAGTTCATCACCTTGGCACTTGCTTCAGGGTAAGTGCTAGATAAGAACATGATAGCGGCCATTAAGATGGTGGTTACAATAATTGCTACGAAACGAAAGTCTACATTTTTCTTCATGATTGTATTTTTTTGTGTGTTTGTTTTGAAAGAACGATTCTAACTTAATCGTAATATAATTATACCATATTTATTTAATCTTGTCAATATTTATTTAAACTTAGAAATATACTATAATAATTACATAAAAAATTTGGCTAATATATATGAAAAAATTAGAATTGCTTGCTCCGGCTGGAAATATATTAAAAATGAAGACGGCTTTTAGCTATGGTGCTGACGCAGTTTATCTTGGTATACCCGATTATTCCTTAAGAGTCAGAATAAACGACTTTGATTTAAAGGGAATTAAAGAAGCGGTTAAATATGCTCATGATAAAAAGAAGAAAGTTTATGTTACTTTGAATATCTTTGCTCATAACGAGCATTTAAAAAAATTGCCCGCTTATATTAAGGCTCTTAGGGCGATGAGGGTTGATGCTTTAATCATTTCTGACCCCGGGATTATTGCGCTTGTAAAAAAGAATTGGAAGACTGCCGAAATACATTTATCAACCCAGGCGAACTGTACTAATTTAGAGGCGGTTAAGTTCTGGTCCAAGCAGGGATTAAAAAGAATTATCTTAGGTCGGGAGGTTACTTTAAAAGAAATAAAAGAGATCCATAAAGCAGTGCCAAAAGTTGAGTTAGAGTATTTTATCCATGGTGCGATGTGCATGGCATATTCAGGACGTTGTTTTTTATCAAAATTAATTTTAGATAGAAGCGGAAATTTGGGTGACTGTGCTCAGCCTTGTCGTTGGGCATATGACGTAACGTTAAAAACTGGCAATCATCCCGAAGAACTTGAATTAGTTGAGGAAAAACATGGAACTTATTTATTAAACTCAAAAGATTTGTGCTTGATAAATCACCTTAAAGATTTAGTTGAAGCGGGGATCACTAGTTTTAAGATTGAAGGGCGCGCCAAAAGTGTCTATTATCAGGCAGTAGTTTCTGGTGTCTATAGACGAGCGCTTGATTTGATTAATAAAAAGACTCCAAGCGTAAAATTAAAAAAAGAATTAGATTACTTATATTCAGAGCTCGAAACAAAATTGGTTCATCGCGGTTATACCAAAGGTTTTCTTTTGGGAGGAAAAGCCGATCAAAACACTCTCGACGCACACAATAAAAGTGATTGGGAGTTTTGTGGTCAGGTAATAAGCAGTGAGGTAACTAAAGCCGGGAAAACTCGAATTAATTTTCAGGTTCATAATACTATTAAAATTGGGGATGAAATCGAGATTATTCGGCCGAATTATGATATAATTAATTTGAAATTATTGAATCTTTGGGATATTAAAAAAGATGCCGTGCTCGAAGAGGCTCATGGCGGTGGTGGAGGACAAATTGCTTATCTAGAATTAGATAAAAAACTTGGCGAAGTGCCGGCTTTAATGGTTATAAGAAGAAAAGTAAAATAAAAGTATGATTTCTTATTTGCGTGGAAAAATTATAAATAAATCCTTGAACTATGCGATTATTGAAGTCGCTGGTATTGGTTATCAGGTTTTTGCAGGTGAAAATTTTTTGAATGAACTAAAAATTTATTCTGAAGTTGAAGTTTATACTCACCATCAAGTTCGAGAAGAAGCCAGTGATTTATATGGGTTTAAGAACATGGAAGATTTGGAATTATTTGAATTACTTTTGACTGTATCAGGAGTCGGCCCTAAATCAGCCCTGGGCGTTATCTCCATGGCAAGCGCAAACGATATTAAAGAAGCAATTATTAGAGGGGACGCAAATTTATTAACTAAAGTGTCTGGTATTGGAAAGAAGACGGCCGAAAGATTAGTGCTTGAACTTAAAACTAAAATTTTACGTGGCTCAGCTTCGACCGGGCTTGAATCTTCGAGTCTAATTGGTAGCGATGAAATAGATGCTTTGATGTCTCTGGGATATTCCTTGAACGAAGCTCGCAGCGCCTTTAATTTAGTTGACCCTAGTATTATAGATAGTGGTGAAAGAGTTAAATCAGCCCTTAAAAAAATGGCTAAAAAGTAGCTTGCTTTGTCAAAAAGACAAGCTTTACAGAGGGGTATTTTTTAGATAGTATAAAGGTAAATTATAAGAATATGAAACAATCTCAACTTTTTACAAGAACTGTTAAAGAATTACCAAAAGATGAACCGAGTTTTAATGCTCAGGCTCTAATTAGAGCTGGCTTTGTTGATAAATCGGCGGCAGGTGTTTATTCTTTTTTACCCTTTGGCTGGAAAGTTATTAATAAAATTGAAAACATTATTCGCGAAGAAATGGACGCAATTGGTGGTCAGGAAATAAATATGCCTTCACTCGCGCCAAAAGAAAATTGGCAAGCGACTGGTCGCTGGGATACGCTTGATGTTTTGTTTAAAACTACTGGAAGCGATGAAAAAGAATATGCTCTTAATCCAACTCACGAAGAGGTTGTTACCCCTTTGGCTAAAAAATTTATTTCTTCTTATCGCGAATTACCGATGGCGGTTTACCAAATTCAAAATAAATTTCGTAATGAGAAGCGAGCTAAGTCGGGCCTACTTCGTGGTCGTGAGTTTTTAATGAAAGATTTGTATTCTTTTCATGCGACGCAAGAAGATTTGGATGAATATTATGAAAAGGCGATTACCGCTTATAATAATATTTTTAGTCGTGTTGGTTTAGAGAAAAAAACTTATTTAACTTATGCCTCTGGTGGAAGTTTTTCTAAATATTCTCATGAGTTTCAGACTTTAACTGAGGCCGGTGAAGATATTATTTATGTTTGTGATGATTGTAAGATGGCTGTTAATAAAGAAATAATTGAAGACCAAAATACCTGTCCTAAATGTAATAAGAAAGATTTGCGAGAAGAGAAGGCGGTTGAAGCGGGAAATATTTTTAAACTTGGAACTAAATATTCTGAACCTTTTGATTTAAAGTATCAAGATAAAGATGGTGAAAAGAAAACGGTTATCATGGGTTGCTATGGATTGGGCGTGAGTCGCTTAATGGGAACTATCGTTGAGGTTTGCCATGATGAAAAAGGAATTATTTGGCCCGAAAACGTTGCTCCTTTTAAGTTTCATTTACTATCATTAAATGAAAATGAAGCAGCTGAAAAAATTTATTCTGATTTGGTTAAAAAAGGAATTGAGGTTTTATTTGATGATAGAGAACTTCAAGCCGGAGAAAAATTCGCTGACGCCGATTTAATTGGCTGTCCTTATAGAATTATTGTTAGTAAAAAAACTTTAGCGAGTGATAGTATCGAATTAAAACTTCGCAGCAACCTTGATAGTGAACTTGTAAAAATTAGTGAGTTAGGCGAAAAATTAAAATAGATTAAATAAAGAATATATGTTTAATAAACTTATCGGTCGGTTTAGCCACGATTTAGGAATTGATTTGGGAACTAGAAATACTCTGGTTTATGTTGCCGATAAGGGAATTGTTGTTAATGAGCCTAGCGTCGTGGCTATAAATAAAAGAACTAATGAAATTTTAGAAGTTGGTGAAGCGGCTAAAAAAATGGTTGGTAAAACTCCTGGTCATATCGAAGCGATTAAGCCATTAGTAGATGGTGTTATTTCTGATTTTGAAATCACGGAAAAAATGTTGAAATATTTTATTAATAAAGTTCATAGTGAAAATTTTACTTTGATTTCTCGTCCGCGAGTTGTTATTGGCATTCCGCTTGATTTAACTGAAGTTGAGAAGAAAGCGGTTGAAGATGCGGCTCGAAGTGCCGGAGCTCGTAAAGTATATTTAATTGAAGAGGCGATGGCTGCGGCTATTGGCGCTCGTTTACCGGTTACGGAAGCAACTGCTACTATGATCGTTGATATTGGCGGAGGAACTAGCGAAATTGCAGTTATCTCGTTAGGTGGCGTAGTTACTTGGCGCTCTCTAAAAGCAGCTGGAAATGAATTTGATAATAATATTATCGAATATATTCGTGAAGAGTTTAATATTTTAATTGGCGAACAGTTAGCTGAAAGTATTAAAATTAATATTGGCTCAGCCGTTACACTTGAAGAACCAAAAGAAATTGAAGTTCGTGGTCGTGATTTATTAACTGGATTGCCAAAGGCAGTTATGATTAGTGACAAGCAAGTTCGTGAGGCGATTAGTCGAACGGTTTCTAAAATTATCGAAACAATTAAAACAATTCTTGAAACAACTCCGCCAGAACTTGTCTCAGATATTTATGAACGTGGCCTTTATCTATCGGGCGGCGGGGCTTTGCTTCGCGGTCTTGATAAGGCAATTTCAGCCGCGGCGAAAATTCCAGTTAAGATTGTTGACGATCCACTAACTTGTGTCGCGCGTGGAACAGGATTACTTCTTGGTAATAAAGAATTATTGGAAAAAGTTGTGCTTGCCAATAACGCTGAATAAATAATTGAATTTAAATAAATTATTTAAGAAATGAAGAGATTAAAAAAAAATAATCCTATTTTAATTTTTCTAGTAGTTTTTGGAATACTAGTTTTTTTGCATAGTTTCGGAGTTTTAAGACCTGTGGAAAATTTTTTTCTAAATATATTTAAGCCGGTTGGCGGTCAGTTTTATAATATTGGAAATAATTTTAGTAAAACCTATCAAAATAAAGAAACTCAAGATTCGCTTTTATCAACCGTTGAGTCTTTAAAAAAAGAAAATGCAATTTTAATAGTTGCAAATTCAAAAAATAAGGAAACGATAGAAGAAAATTTAAAATTACGTAGCCAGTTAAAATTCTTAAGTGACAATAATTTCAAGGCAGTGGCCGCGCTTGTCATTGCTCGTGAGTCACTCGTTGAGGGGACTGAAGAGGGACAGGATCTTATAATTAATAAAGGAGTTATCGACGGGCTTTCCTTGGGGCAAGGAGTCGTGAGTGAAGAGGGTTTAATTATTGGGAAAATTATTGAAGTTAGAAATAATACTTCTAAAATTTGTTTAACAACCAGTCCTGAGTGTAAGTTGGCGGCCGCCGTTCAGAATCAAACCAAAACGCAGGGAATAACAGACGGTGACTTAGGACTTACTATTAAAATGAATTTTATTCCGCAACTTGAAAAAATTTCGCTTGGCGACACGGTAATTACATCTGGCTTGGGCGAAAAAATTCCTCGTGGCTTGGTCATTGGAAAAATAATTGAAGTTCGAAATGAGAGTAATGAGGTTTGGCAGGATGCAACTATTGAGCCGCTAGTAAATTTAAATAATTTAACCGTTGTGACGGTCATTATTCCTTAGCCTTATGTTAAAAAATATTTGGCAAATGATTATTCTAATATTATTTATTTCCTTTTTTGTTTTATTACAATTTTCATTTATTAGCGCCCTACCAAATCCCTTTCGACAATTTAATTTAGTTTTATTCGCCTTAATATTTATTCTTTTTTTTCTAGATTTTCGTTTGTCATTAGTTTCGGCTTTAATCGCTGGCTTTGGTCTCGATTTAGTTTCCTTTAATTTTTTTGGTTTTTATTTGCTTATTTTCTTTTGCACCTTACTGCTCGCTCAGTTTATTTTAAAAGATTGGCTAACTAATCGTTCTTTCTATACTCTACTTACCTTGATGGTTGGTTTAACCTTTTTTTATAATATTCTAGCGGCACTTATTTTATATTTAGTAAGTTCTGATTATAGTGCTTTTTTTCTTTGGCAATCTCATTTTTGGTTAATAGTCTTTTATCAGATAGCTTGGGGGTTTCTAGTTTCCTTGCTCATGTTTAATTTATTATCTTTTCTTTCAAAAAAAATTAAGCCATTTTTCTTAGAAAAGAAATCTTTATACGACAGTATTTAATAAATAATTAATTAATATAAATATGAAATATAATTTTATAACTATTGGCGGCGCTACTCGAGATATTTCCTTCTTTACTGATCAGGGAGTAATTATTAATAATAAAAAAGATCTTTTACGCCAAAAACTATTAGCGTTTGAATATGGCGCTAAAATAAAAGTTGATAAATTTTATTATTCTTATGGTGGCGGGGCGGCAAATGCTGCCGTTAGTTTGGCGAATTTTGGTTCTAAAACTGCTTGTATCGCAAGTCTTGGAGACGATGAAAATGGACGCTATATTTTGAAAAATTTAAAGAATCATGGAGTCGAAACTAGGGGCGTTAAGTTATTAAAAAATGAAGATAGTGGATCATCGTTTATTTTAGTGGCTCCAGATGGAGAAAGAATTATTTTTGGTGCTCGTGGAGCAAATTTTAATTTAAAACTAACGGGTAATGATTTAAAAGTCTTAGCTCAAACCAGTAATATTTATTTATCCTCTTTGTCGGGTGACTGGAATAATGTTTTAAAGGATATTTTTTCGCTGGTTGAAAAAAATAAGATAAATATTTACTGGAACCCAGGCGGTAAACAAATTTTGGCTGGTTTAAAAAAATTATTACCATTTTTAAAAAATACAACCGTTTTAGCACTTAATAAAGATGAGGCGATCGAGCTTGTTTTAAGCTCTAATAATCATAATAAATTATCAGCCGCTTATTTAAATAAGCCGGAAAATTTATTAGAAATAATAAAAAGTTTTGGCCCTAAAATAGTTGTTATTACTATGGGCGGAGACGGCGTAGTTGTTTCAGATGGTAATAAAATTTATCGTCACCAAGTAATTAAAGAAAAAAATCGAGTTGATACCACTGGAATCGGCGATGCTTTTAATTCGTCATTTGCGGCTGGCTTTAGCTATTATAATGACATTGATAAGGCCCTTCACTTAGCTTTAAAAAATACGGCCTCAAAAATTTCTCATTTAGGAGCGCAGAACGGATTAATTAAAAAAAACTTGTTTAAGAAATAAAAATATATGATCAGTGGTGTAATAATAAAAGAACTAGGAAAGTTTGAAGATGATAGAGGTTATTTAATGGAAGTATATAGACGCGATGAAGTTGATTCTGGAGTCGCTATGGCTTATTTAAGCGTAACTCTACCTGGAGTGGCGCGTGGTCCTCATGAGCATGTTTATCAAACTGATTATTTTATTTTTCCAGGAAGTGGAGATTTTAAACTTTATCTTTGGGATAGACGAGAAGGGTCTAGTACTAAGGGTGAAAAAATAGAAATGATAGTTGGCGAAACTTATCCTTGTACAGTTGTTGTTCCGCCTGGCGTTGTTCATGGTTATAAATGTGTTTCTAATGGTCCGGCCACTTCAATAAATTTTCCTGACAAATTATATAAAGGAGTTGCTAAAAAAGACGAGATTGATGAGATTAGATGGGAAAAAGATGAGAACAGTCCTTATAAGATAGATTAAATTTGTGGGTCGACTTATACTTTTGAGCGATTTATAATTTCGTAAAGCAAAAAGGAACGTCAGTGAGTTTTTGCCACAGAAATTATCATGAGCGAAAAGGTATAAGGCGGGACACAAAATATATTATATGTGTATATTTTGTAAAATAATTAATCATGAAATCCCTTGTTATAAAGTTTATGAAGACGACAAGGTTTTAGCTTTTCTTGATATTAAACCAGTTAATCCTGGGCATACCTTAGTTATTCCAAAAAAACATTATCAAAACTTAGAAGAAATAAGCGAGGATGATTTAGCTTATTTAATGATTACGGTTAAAAAAGTTGGAAAATTATTAAAAGATAAATTAAACGTGGTCGGTTATAATGTTCATGAAAATAATGATTTAGTGGCCGGTCAAGCTGTTCCTCATATTCATTTCCATCTTATCCCTAGAGTTGAGGGCGACGGCTTAGAGCATTGGCCAGGTGGAGCTTATAAGGATGGTGAGGCGGAGGAAGTTTTAAAGAAGTTAAAAAGTTAGTTCAATATATTTATGAAAATATTAGTTACAGGTGGAGCTGGTTTTATAGGCTCAAACTTTATCCATTATTGGTTAAAGAATTATCCCGAGGATCAAATTATTAATTTTGATGTTTTAACCTACGCTGGAAATTTGGAAAATCTTAAAGATTTAGAAGA
This sequence comes from Patescibacteria group bacterium, assembly GCA_049318005.1. Classification (GTDB taxonomy): domain Bacteria; phylum Patescibacteriota; class Patescibacteriia; order Patescibacteriales; family UBA12465; genus UBA12465. Next base: position 132,662 of record JBMOHE010000002.1, on the reverse strand, counting down.
AAATATTAACTACAAGTTTGTTAAGGGTGATATTACTGATGAAACTCTGGTTAATGAAACCGTAAAGGGAATTGATTTGATTGTTCATTTTGCTGCCGAAAGTCATGTTGATAGATCAATTAAAAATAGTGCCGATTTTATTAGAACTAATGTCGAAGGAACTAGAGTTTTACTTGAAGCTGCGAAAAATAATGGAAACATTCGCTTTCACCATATCTCAACCGACGAAGTTTTTGGCTCCTTAGATTTAAAAGACTCTAAATTTAATGAGAGCACTCCATACGATCCACGGTCTCCATATAGCGCTTCTAAAGCCGCCTCTGACCATTTAGTGCGCGCTTATTATCATGTTCATAAATTACCTATCACTATTTCAAATTGTTCAAATAATTACGGCCCTTATCAGTATCCAGAAAAATTAATTCCATTATTTGTGACTAATTTAATTGAAGGGAAAAAGATTCCTGTTTATGGATCTGGAAACAATGTTCGTGATTGGATTCATGTTGATGACCATAATCGAGGAGTTGATTTTATTATTAAAAAAGGAAGAGTTGGTGAAACATATTGTCTTGGTGGCGATAGTGAAAAAAGTAATTTAGAAATTACTGAATTAATTCTTGAGGCTATGGGCGAAACCAAAGAAATGATAGAGTATGTTAAAGATAGACTCGGCCATGATTTACGTTACGCGATTGATTTTTCTAAGGCAAAAGATGAGCTAGGTTGGGAGCCTTTAATTGACTTTAAGTCCGGTTTAGAGGAGACTATTAAATGGTATAAAGATAATATTGCCTGGTGGCAAAAATTAAAAAAATAATTAAAATATTTAATTAAAATCAATTTTATGAAATTTAATCTTGAAAGTTTATCAAGTAATGCCAAAGAGCTTGCAAAAAAAGCCATGCTTGGAGTAGCCATTCTTACAGTCGGCTCATCTGCGCAAGGGAAAAATAACGAACAAAGTAGGGATTTAGATAAAAATAACTCAAAAACAGAAGTAAAAACAGCCACTTTAGAAAATAATAAGAATGCGACGAAAACCATTAACTATGCTGATGTTCAGTTAGACAAAGAAAACGAACAGAAAAAGTTAAAGGATTTTGATACAGCACCAGAAGTGCAATGGTTGGCCGAACATGACGCGCAAACTTTTTTTATACATATAAATGATTTTAAAAAAATTGAAGGCTTGGACTTAGCTGCAGAAATCGTAAAAACAGCAGAGAAAAATCCTGGATTTTTTCTTGATCACGCCACGGACCTAAAAGATATTAGCGGTTTAAACTTAGCTGAGGAAATAATAAAAGCAGCCGAGAAAGAGCCGATTCATTTTGTTTTTTGCTCACAAAATTTTGAGGACATAGCCGGAATTGACGAGTATTCATTAAGATTTAAGGCAGCGGAAAAAGCACCAGTTCTATATCTTGCCTATCCGGAGTATTACAAAGAATTTGAAGGTTCAAAATTAGCAGCAGATATTAAAAAAAGTGCGAGTCAATACCCTATAGATTTTTTTATTAATCTTCAAACTATTAAAGAGGCAAGCGTTAATGAAATTGACTTGGCAGGATGCGTAGAGGCTGCAGCCACAGAGAATCCAACCGCATTTTTATCTAATCTTGAAATAACTCCTGATATATTTTCAGGTATCACTGGTTTAGATTTAAATGAATTAAAGAAAAAGTGTTTAGAATTAGCTAAATAGAATAAATTTATGAAAAGTAAAAAATTATTTATTGTTGAGGACGATGCCAATATTTTATATGGCTTAGAGTCTCAATTTACAGCCGCTGACTTAGACGTTGAGCTTAGTGAGGCGGACGAGGAGATTGATGAATTAATTTCTGAGATTAAAGACTTCGATCCTGATTATATTGTTCTTGATTTAATTCTTCCTAAGATTGACGGCTTTGAAGTTATCAAAAGAATTAAGAGTGACGATGAATTAAGCGAAAAAGAGATATTTATTTTTACTGATTTAAGTGATGAGGATGGGCGCAGTCGCTCTCTTGAGCTTGGAGCTGATTATATTTTCTTTAAAGATGAGTTTGATACTTTTGAGTTTGCAGAAAAGGTAATAAAAATTATTGGCAATAAAGAAAAAAAGAGATCTAGTGAAGATGAGGACGAAGATAGAGATTATGAAGAATAAAAACTATTAGAATTATAAATTTTTATTAAATTCGTAATTTGACTAATACATCGAAAAATACTAAGATAAACAGGTTAGATTTCCATTATGTTTATTAAAAGAATCGGGATTGATCTCGGGACAACTTATACTTTAGTTCACCTGCCAAAGCGCGGGATTGTTATTAATGAGCCAAGTGTTGTGGCTGTCTCTATTGCGGACAAGAAAATTTTGGCGGTTGGTAATGAGGCTAAAGACATGATTGGGCGCACTCCTGATACTATTTTAGCGGTTAGACCATTGAAAGATGGAGTTATTGCTGATTATAAAGCGACTGAGGCCATGATTCGTTATTTTATTAATAAAACTTTAGGCGGAATTCGTTTGTTTAGACCTGAAGTAATGGTTGCGGTTCCAGCGGGAATTTCTTCAACTGAGCGTCGCGCTGTTATTGAGGCGACGATTGCGGCTGGCGCTAAGGCGGCTTATATTATTAAAGAACCGGTTGCGGCTGCGATTGGCGCCGATATTCCTATTGGCTCAGCGACCGGACATATGGTTGTTGATATTGGTGGCGGAACAGCCGAAATGGCGGTTATTTCTTTGGGTGGTATTGTGGCTTCAACTTCAGTTAGGGTCGGTGGAAATAAATTTGATGCGGCTATTTTAGAATATGTTCGTAAAAAATATAATTTAGCAATTGGCGAAAGAACAGCCGAAGAGATTAAAATAAATATTGGATCCGCGTTATATATGGAAGATAAGCTTCATATGGAAATCAGAGGACGTGACATCGTCACTGGTCTTCCTCGAAGCATTACTGTTTCTAGTGATGATGTAACTGAAGCGATTCAAAATGAGCTTGAAGCAATTATTTCAGCCGCGAAGAAAGTTTTACAAAAAACTCCACCAGAACTATCAGCTGATATTATGGATAAAGGAATAGTTTTAACCGGAGGGAGTTCACTTTTAAGAAATATTGATCAATTAATTTCTCGGACAACCGGAGTTCCGGCCTATGTTGCTGATGACGCTATGCTTTGCGTAGCTAAGGGGACGGGAATTGCACTAGATAATTTAGATTCATATAAACGAAGTATTTTAGCGACAAAATAATAAACTTCTCAAGAAATTTTTTGAGAAGTTTTTTTTATCTATGATAATTGGTATCGATGCTTCACGAGCAAACAGACAGAGAAAAACAGGTACTGAATGGTACTCGTTTTATCTTATTAAAAATTTAGCTATTATTGATAAAAAAAATAAATATTGGCTATATTTAAATACTCCACCCAGCAAAGAATTAAGTGAGGCGATTAAAGATAATCCAAATTTCTCTTTTAAGTATTTAAAGTGGCCCTTATATTCATTTTGGACGCTTGGTCGCTTGTCACTCGAAATGCTTTGGTGCCGTCCAGATGTTCTATTTGTTCCGGCCCACACATTACCTCTTTTTAGCCCGAGAAAAACTGTTAATACTATTCATGATATTGCTTTTGTTAGAGAAAAAAATTTATATTTTTCAGAAAAAGTAAAAACAAATAAAGTTGGGTTGCGACGTTTTATTGATTTTGCGGTTAGGGTCGTAACTTTGGGAAAATATAGAGCCGATTCGGTTGATTATTTATATTGGTCAACGGCTTTTGCGCTTAATCACGCAAAAAAAATAATTACCGTTTCGGATTTTACTAAACAGGAAATTTTAAGTTTATATCCTAAAACCAAAAAAGAAAAAATTACAGTTGTGCACAATGGATATAGTAATGATTTGTTTATTCCGCTTGATGATAATAAAAAAACTGAATTTATACTTGCAAAATATAATATTACTCAGCCTTATTTTTTATATGTTGGTCGTTTAGAAAAAAAGAAAAATACGCCAACCTTGATCGAGGCTCTTTCTCTAGTCAGAGAAAACCACCCTGAAATAAAAGAAAAATTAGTTTTAATTGGTAATGCTAGCTTCGGTTTTGATGAAGTTAAATATGTGATAGAGGAATTTGATTTGAATAACGATGTTTTGATTCCTGGCTGGGTTGATGAGGCTGATTTGGCTTATATTTATAATGCGGCGACTGCATTTGTTTTTCCAACTAAACATGAAGGTTTTGGTATTCCAATTTTAGAGTCTTTATCTTGTGGCCTACCAACGATTGCTTCTGATATTCCAGTACTGAGAGAAATCGCCGAGGATGCTGTATTATATTTTAATCATAATGATAAATATGCCATTAGTGAGGCGATGGTGAGAATTGTTAAAGATGAGGCGCTGCGAGCTGAGTTAAAAATTAAGGGACTAGCCCAAAGCAAGAAGTTTTCTTGGCTTAAATGTGCAAGTGAAACTCTAAAAGAGATAGAAAATCTCTAGGAAAATACGTCTATAAATAAAAGAATATTTATGATATTATGAAGGTATTATATGAAAAAAATAATAGCTTCTTTTTTTGTAATATTTTTTGTACTCGCTGACCCCGTCTTGGCGAGTGTTTTGCCGAACGATCCTTTTTATCGCAATCAATGGTATTTAGCTAAAATTAAAGCTGATAGTGCTTGGGAAAAAATTTCCGAAAGCCCTGACATGGTAGTGGCCGTTATCGATTCCGGAATTGATATAAATCACCCTGATTTAAAAGACAATATTTGGCACAATGAAAAAGAAACAGCCGGTAACAATAAAGACGATGACAGAAACGGTTTTGCTGATGATGCGAACGGTTGGGATTTTATAACTAATAGATCCGATCCATCACCAAAATTTTCTAGTGGCTGGACTGAGGCTGGTGTTTCTCACGGTACGATGGTTGCTGGAATAATTGCGGCACGTGGAAATAATAATCAAGGTATCGCTGGCGTATCATGGAAAACAAAAATAATGCCACTTCGAGTTATTAATGATAAGGGCGAAGGAAGAGTCGGAGATGTAATTCGTGCGATAGATTATGCAACTAATAATGGAGCCGATATTATTAATTTAAGTTTTGTAAATTTTAATTATAGTGAAGGTTTGGCTGACGCTATCGCTCGCGCTCATAGCGCCGGGGTAATGATAGTCGCTGCTGCCGGGAATGAACAGTCCGGAGGAGAGGCTTATAATATTGATAAAACTCCTATTTACCCCGCTTGTTATGATGGTGAATTAGGAGAGAATATGGTTATCGGAGTAGTTGCAACTGACGCTCTTGATCAAAAGGCGCGATTTTCTAGTTATGGATTCCATTGCGTTGATATTGCCGCTCCCGGAATAAGTTTTTTTGGAACAGTTACGCCAGGTAGCGATATTAATGATACCAATAAATATTATGATGGTTTTTGGTCAGGAACATCAATGGCGGCCCCTCTGGTTTCAGCTTCTTTGGCATTAATTGCTCAAGCTAACCCAGAGTTAAGTCGTCGTGAAATTGTAAATATTTTATTTGCTTCGACTGATAATATTAGCCGATTAAATCCGGGTTATTTAGGGCAGTTAGGGAATGGTCGTTTAAATTTAAATTTGGCCGTTGAAATGGCCAAGGAAAGATTATATAGTCGTTCTGGTCGTTTAATTTTGATTCCCGTTTTAGGCAATAAAGACACAAAACTAAGTGCCGCTAACGGTGATACTGTTAAAAAGTTTTCTTTCAGCCAAAAGGTAGCTCCAAATTCTAGTTTGGCAATTGGGGATGTTAACGGCGATAACGTTGATGAAATAATAGTCGGCGCTCCAGCAGGGAGCGAACCACTCATTATGATTTTTAGTTCAAATGGAAAATTGATAAATAAATTTTTAGCCTATCCTAAAAATTTTAAAGGAGGTGTTAATTTAGCAGTCGCAAATTTAGACAATAATAATAAGGCTGAAATAATGGTTGTCCCGGCCTCGCTAGGTAGCGGCCAGGTAAAAATATTTGATGGAGTTGGGAAACTTCAAAAGCAATTTTTTGCAACTGATAAAAAATTTATTGGCGGTTTAAATATAGCCGTTGGTGATTTAGAAGGGAATGGTAAAAATAAAATAGTTGTTTCTTATGGTAGCGGGCAAGAGCCGCAAGTAAAAATATTTAATGAGGATGCCCAGTTAATCGGATCATTCTTGGCTTATGAGAAAAATTTTCGAGGGGGTGTTAAGCTCAGCGTTGCCAATGTCGATGGCCGAAAAAATCATAATAAGGCAGAGATAATAACTGCGCCTGGCAAAGGCAGGGAGCCAAGCGTAAAAATATTTAATAATTACGGAAAGCTTCAGAAGCAGTTCTTGGCTTATAATAAAAGCTGGCAGGGAGGCGTTAACTTAGCGGCCGGCGATTTGAATAATGATGGTATAAGTGAGATTGCCTTAGGCGCTAATTTAGGAGCCGCTCCGCATGTCCGTGTTTTTGATAGTTCGGCTAATCTTCTAGAATCTTTTTATGCTTGGGAGACGAGCTTTAATGGTGGCGTTAATCTTGCTATAATAAAGATAGGTAATTAATATCCTTTATTGGATTAAATATATATGTCAAACCATGTAATTTTCGACAAAAAAAATGTTTTAGTTGCGGGTGGAGCGGGGTTTGTTGGCTCTCATTTATGCGATGAGCTAATAAAAACTTGTAAGGTTATTTGCGTTGATAACTTTATTACTGGCAGCGAAAAGAATATTGATCATCTTTTAGCTAATTCTGATTTTGTTTTTATTAATCATGATTTAAGTAAGCCACTAGATTTAGAGGGTCATGAGGATTTAAAGAAATTTAAAATTGAATTTCAGGGGCTTCAAGAAATTTATAATTTAGCTTGCCCAATGTCTCCGAGAAAATTTTTGAATAATCGTTTGGCGACGCTTATTTCTAATTCTTATGTTGTTAAAAATTTATTGGATTTAGCTGTTAAATATGATTCAAAATTTCTACAGTTTTCTTCATCCGTCGTCTATGGTCCACGTCGGACAGACAACCCAGAATTAAAATTCTCTGAAAGTGATGCTGGTGCCGTTGATAATTTATCAGACAGGAGCTCATATGACGAGGGAAAACGTTTTGCTGAGACAATGACTAATAATTATCGCTCTATCTATAATATCGATGCTAAAATAATTCGCGTTTTTAGAATTTATGGTCCGCGCATGGAGCAGAACGATGACCAAATGATACCTGATTTTATAAATGACGCACTGGAAAATAAAGAGATAGTTATTCCCGGAGATGAAAATTTTTCTTCCTCTTTTTGCTATATCGAGGATTTACTAGATGCGGTCACAAAGCTAATGTCGACTAAAATTTCTGGGCCGGTTAATGTCGGTTCCGACGTTGATTTAAAAATTTCCGATTTAGTTAATTTTATAATTTCTGAAACTGGGTCGGAATCTAAGGTGACTTTTACTCCTAGTCCGTTATTTGTTTCTGAATTAGTTTTGCCAAATATTCGTCGAGCCAAAGAGGAGTTGGGTTGGATGCCGGTTGTTACCCTCGAGAACGGCCTTAAAAAAACAATTTTTGACATCCAGGCTAATAAAAGATTACAGGGTTTCAGAGGAGTTTAAAAATAAATTTTACTATATTAAAAAAATCGACTCAAAAGTCGATTTTTTTTGTTTAAAGATATTTTGACTTAGCAATTTAGGACTAAATCTGACTGATGCTTAAAATTTTATTTTTTAGATCCTCGATATCACCAGGATTAAATAAGAGATCATTAGAGTTTATTATTTCAGGAATACCTCCAATATTAGCCGCAAGAACTTTTAGACCACAATCATGGGCTTCAAAAATCGTGGTTGGCGCATTTTCATAACAGAGTGAAGGTATTATTAAACAAGCACAAGCAGTCATTGTATTTTTTACCTCAAGGCTATCGAGGCGACCAAGAAATTCAATTTGAATATATCCTTCGCTTAACTTTTTAACTTCATTTAAAATTTTACCATCGCCAACGACAGATAACTTTAAATCGGGCTTAATTTTCAATGCTTCCTTAAAAGATTCAATTAAAAGAATAATCCCTTTATGTTTTTCTATTTGGCCAACGAATAAAAATTTATATTTATCGCGGTTGTTTTTTAAAATCTCATTATTATTTTTATTAATTTCCACTAAATTCTTTATTTCAGTTTCTGATTTTTTGAAATAAGCGCGACTAAGATGTTGTTTCAAAAGCCAAGCAGATGGGGAAATTATTTTATTTGGTGAAGAAAACAATAGGCGAGTAAATAATTGATAAATTTTTGAACTTATGCCATCGATAACTTTTTCTTCACCGAACATCATTAATCCCGAGGGATAGAGTAGCTGAATGTCGTGAAGATAATGATGATGTTTTATTTTTAAATCTTTAATCACTAGCGGAAGCATAAAACCAAGACCCATCAAATTATGAGTTAGGACTAAATCAGGTTTTTCTTCTTCAAAGATTTTTTTTATCAAGTCAGTATTTCTAAAAGAAAAAATATTTGTAAAATGCCAGAGAATTTTTCTCAGCGGAGAAAACTCTGCTAAGCGAGAATAATCAGATTGAAGATAATATATTTTTAAATCTAAATTAATTGGATCTTTTTCGTTTTTAGGCTTAGTGGTAATTAAAAAAACTTCATGATTTTGAGATTTAAAATCAGAAATCATTTTTTTTATCACTGTTTCCGCGCCACCACGGTTAAAAGGGAAATATAAATTATTCGCTATTGCAATTTTCATTTTATTTTAAGAGTAATTCAAGCTTAGCCTTCATTTTTTTAAGATCGTATTTTTCTTCGGCTAACCTTCTCGCCGCCAGCGACATAACGCGACGTATTTTTTCATTATTAAAAATAAATTCTAATTTTTTTCTTAAGTCTTCACTACTTCCGGGCTCGACTAGTAAGCCTTGAACGTGGTCGCTGAAAACGGAGCGAACGCCGGGAAGATTTGAGGCAATTACGGGAACGCCGCAGGCGAGAGCTTCAATTAAAACAATCCCAAAGGCCTCGTTGCTGTTTATAGAGGGAAGGATGAATAGATCGGCATTTTGCATGGCTCTTATTAATTCGGCTTCGCTTAATTTTCCAGTGAACTCAATTTTATTATTAAGTTTTAAATTTTGAGCTAATTCTTCATAGCCTAAACGAAGATCGCCATCGCCAATAATTTTTAAGCGCCAATTTTCGTGAGTTGTTAAAAAAAGAGAATTCAGAAGAATATCTATGCCTTTGAAATAATGCGCCTTATCAAGACCGCCAACAAATAGTAAATTAACTCTATCTCTCTTTATAAATTTATCGTTTATATAGTGAATAATTTCTTGGGCACGCGCAATAGATTTATTCTCAAGTTTACGGTTTATAAGTTTTACTTGAAATTTATCAGTATCGATGGCAAAAGGGATTTCCCTAAATTTATTTGGATGTTTTTTATAATAATTTTTAATGTCGCTTGATTTAATATAATCGAAACTCGCACTAACAATTATTTTCGATTGTTTAAGAAGGGAATTAAGAATTAGTCTGCTTGGTAAACTTAAAATTTTAGCGAATAAATTTAAACCTTTTACGTCCATGTGGTAATGAATGATTAGTTTTGGGCGTTTAAAAAAAAGTTTAAAAAACCAAACTACTTCAGCTGTTCCGAAGAAGGGGTAGTGGAGATAAATATAATCAAAGCTATTTAACTTAAAAAATATTTGTGGTAAAAAAGCGCCATGACCGTAACGTAGCCAGGGCTTAGTAGTTGATGGAGTAAAGTTTGTTATTTCATTATTTTCTCCAAGGAGCTGATTTATTTGTTGGGCGCTGTTACCTATTCCTCCCGAGTAAGGCGGATAAGCGCAGACAATTGACGCAATTTTCATAACTTATAATCTTCCTTATTTTCTGAGAGTTAGAGCTTGATTGAGTTCACTAATATTTTTATCCATTTTCGCTATTTTAAGTCGCATTTTAAACACCTGATATATTAAAGCTAAAATAGCTAAGTAAACTAAAAAATTAATCGCTGCACCAGAAAATCCAAGCCAGGCGACTAAAGAATCAATTTGTTTAATAAATATTATGGCTCCTAGCGCCATTAACCAAAAGATTAACCACAAAAGAAATTCATTTCCATTAATTTCTTTTTTCTTTTTTTGCTTGAATAATCGAAGAAGAAAGAATATTATAACGATTAAAGCGAGAATTTGTTGTAGCATATTTTTTAATCCGCTTCGAGCGGGTAATTTAGTTTATTAGGGCTTGAATTATGATGTCCTTAATTATTTTAAAACCACCGCTGAGTTTTTGTCCATATTCGTGGTAAATAACTGTTATTGGAACCTCGACAACTCTTTCTTTATTTTTAAATAGACGGTAAATAATTTCGCTACAATGAGCCATGCCGTCATTTTCTATTTTTAAATTTGAAGCGCTCTTTCTATTTAAAGCACGAAAGCCGCTCTGAGGGTCGCTTAGCTTTATATTAAAAAATAAAAGGTTTATCACCCGCGCTAATGGCATAATTACATATTCTTTTATTTTCGGCAGATTTGATTTTTTTGTTAAAAATCTTGATCCAAGAACTGCGTCAGCATAATTCTCTAAGATTGGTTTTATTAGTTCTGGTATATCGCTAGCTTGAAATTGATCATCGGCATCGAAGTGAATAATAATATCCGCGCCTCTATCGAGCGCTAATTTAGTTCCGGTTCTAAGAGCCGCACCTTGACCGCGATTAATTATATGGCGTACAGAAATAACATCAGTATTTTTTTGGGCTTCTTTTAGGGTCTCATCTTTTGAGGCATCATCAACAACTATAATTTCATTTACAAAAGGTCTTAGATTATTTATCACTAAGTTTATTTTTTCGGCTTCATTATAGGCGGGGATGACACAAGTTATTTTCATAGTTTATTTTTCAATCAATCCGTCTTTTAGTTTCTTTCCATGATCGATAATCATTGCTTCGTAGCCGTCTTTAATCGCAATTTTTCCAATTTTATCCCAAAAATTTTCTTTTACTTTGTCCTCCTCGGTGTCTATTAAAAATTTTTTTAAATTAGAACTTATTTCTAATACTTCAAATAAACCAATCTCTCCTCGTGCATTTTTAGTTTCATTACTTTTATTTGATTTTAGTCGTTTTAAAGGAGTGACCCTTTGGTTGATAATTAGTTTTAAGTTTTCTAATTTTAATTTTAAAGGCGTCTTTACTTTTAAGTATTTGAGCATGACTTCCCAAACTGAGTTTGCTTTTATTGTCGCTATAACTAGACGCCCGCTATTAGCGGCTAATATCACATTTTTAAAATCATCGGTATCATTTATTTCAGTTGCAATAATTTCGGAATCAATGGTTAAAACCTTTGCCCAATTATTCTTATTTTTTTCTAAGTTATTTAAACCATCAAGATTATATTTAGGTTTATTACTTATTAAGTAGCTACTGCGATTTAAAGTTATTAGTTCTTTGAGGCAGGCGAACATGCTTGTATTTTTGCCGTTGTTGTCGGGGGAGCTAATTAAGATTAGGCCAGATGATTTTTTTAAAAATTTCTGGGTTAATTTTAGATTATTAGCTTGCATGCCGAGTTGTCTCAAGCTTAAAAGATTATTATTTTTAGATATAATGCTAATAATAATTTTTTCGCCATGAGAGGAGGGAACGATAGTAAGGTGAAAATTTAGTTTAAAATTCTTATCCTCGATTTTACAATATTTTTTACTGGTTAATTCGTCAGGCGCTAGTTTTAGAATTTGACGTAAGGCGAGACTCAAGTCTTTCTCGAGCTTTTTGGGCAAGTTAAAAGATCGCGCCTCTTCGTCATGAAAGTGATAATTAAGCGAAATGTTGGTAGGGGTATTTTCAATCGTAAAACCCTTGGCATTTTCACTATGCGCGTAATTGAATAAATTTGAGATAATTATTTTGCTCATAATACTATTATTATAGCTTATTTTATATTATTATAAAATATGTTAAAATACTTATGTTAGCCCATATTTTTGGGATTTATTGTTATATTAAGATTTTATGGCTTATTCTAATTTTTATGCACGTTTTTACAGCCTTTTTGATAAGATAAAAAGATCATTTAGCGCGGTTTTTCAATTTAAGTCTAGCTTTATATATTTAGCCATTATTATTTTTTGGCAATTAATTTCTTGGCTCCAGGCTTGGTTTATTAAAAGAAGTCTCAGTGGCGATGTTTTAGTTCTTCATTATAATGTTGACTTTGGTATCGATCTTGTTGGGGATCCAAATCGTATCTATTCATACCCCTTGCTTGGATTAGGCATCTTCTTGCTTAATTTAAGTATATTAGCCTATTTTCACGAAAGTAAAAATTTTAAAATTTACATTCATTATCTAATGGGCTCTGCGGCTGTGTTTGCCTCTGTATTGAGCGTCGCCCTATTGTCTATTTACCTTATTAATTTTCGTTAATATTATGTTGGAGTTCTATTTGATTAAAGTTTTGTTTTTCACGACCGCCTCTTTTGTTCTAGCGGCTAGTCTAACTCCGCTTTTAACTCATTTTTTATATAAATATAAATTAGGAAAGAAAATTAGAAATAGTGGCGCAACCCCTGTGTTTAGTGAGCTCCATGCTCATAAAGAGGGAACTCCGACTATGGGAGGTGTTCTAATCTGGGGTACTGTGCTAGTTTTAATTCTCTTATTTTCTGCCTTAGCCCAGTTTTTTAGCGGTGGATCAATTGAACATTTGAATTTTTTATCACGTTCAGAAACACTTTTACCCCTAGGCGCTTTAATTATTACAGCTTTAATAGGGCTATTTGATGATTGGTTGGATGTGCGTAGTAAGGGCGTTTTGGGTGGCGGAGGACTTAAATTACGTCATCGTATATTGGTTTACACCTTAATTGCCATTGCTGGTGCATTGTGGTTTTATTTTAAACTCGATTGGACCGTGTTTCATGTTCCATTCTTTGGTAATTTTGAAATTGGCGCCTGGTATATTCCTTTATTTATTCTTGTGATTGTGGCCACTTCTTTCTCTGTTAACGAAACTGATGGATTAGATGGCTTAGCTGGCGGAACGCTCTTAATATCTTTTATGGCCTATGGGGTGATTGCTTTTTCTCTTGGTCGTTATGATTTAGCTACATTTTGCGGTGCGATTATCGGAGCTTTATTAGCTTTTCTCTGGTTTAATATTCCGCCCGCTCGTTTTTATATGGGAGATACCGGGGCGATGAGTCTGGGCGTAACGCTTGGTATAATTGCCATGTTAACCAATAGCGCTTTACTGCTTCTTTTTATTGGTATTATTTTTATTATTGAATCAGCTTCAGTTATTATTCAGGTTATTTCAAAAAAGGTTAGAGGTAAAAAGGTATTTTTATCGTCTCCAATTCATCATCATTTTCAAGCCTTGGGTTGGTCTGAAGCTAAAATAGTTATGCGTTTTTGGGTTATAGCTGGAATCGGTACGGCAGTTGGATTAATGATTTTTCTACTGGATCAAAAATTTTAATATATGGTTTTCGGTCGCTTTGCTAAAAAAATATTAAATATTCGCTCAAGTGAGCACGAGCCTGATAAAAGTTTAATCAGTGCAATGTTTTTTTTAATCATTTTTGGTTTAGTAATGCTTTTTAGTGCTTCGTCGATTGTGTCATACTCAAGATACGGTAATACTTACCACTACTTCTTTCGTCAGTTTATTTGGGTTGTTTTATCTCTTGGTGTTTTCTGGTTTGTTTCGAGAATCGATTATCGAGTCTTAAAAAAGTTTGCTGTTTTCTTTTTGTTTTCTTCAATAGTTTTGCTTATTTTAGTTTTTATCCCTGGGCTTAGATCTGAGTATGGTACGGCTAGAAGTTGGATAAATATATTTGGTCTTTCTTTTCAGCCGTCTGAGTTGGTTAAATTAGCCTTTCTAATATATTTGGCGACTTGGCTTGAGGCGAAAAAAGGTGAATTGAGTAATTTTTCTAGTGGAATTTTTCCATTTTTAACTATTTTAGCGGTAATTAGTCTTTTAATGATCGCTCAGCCAGATCTGGGAACCTTGTTTATTATTGCGTTTACTTCAATGGTTGTTTTTTTTGCAGGCGGCGGGAAGATTTCTCATATTTTTTTAGCCGTCTTGCTGGCCGGTTTTGCCTTATTTCTAATGTTGAGTTTGAAAACATCCTACCAGTCCGATCGCTTTAAATGCTTAAAAGATCCTAGTTATAGTGCTCAGGATAAATGTTATCAAATTAACCAATCATTAATAGCGGTGGGCTCTGGAGGCTGGTTTGGCCGCGGCATAGGTCAGAGTCGTCAGAAATTTATGTATTTACCTGAAGTTTGGGGTGATTCTATTTTTCCTATTATTGCCGAAGAAGTTGGTTTTGTTTTTAGTGCTTTGTTAATTTTGTTATATTTATTTTTATTTTATCGAGGCTTATTAATCGCTAGAGCCGCTCCTGATATATATGGTAGTACTTTGGCAACAGGTATTATTGTGTGGCTGTCGGTGCAAACATTTTTAAATATCGGTGGCATGATTAATTTAATTCCTATGACCGGCGTCCCTCTTCCATTTATTTCGGCCGGTGGTTCAGCTATCTTATCGAATTTAATTGCCATGGGGATATTAGTTAATATTAGTAAGCAAACAAAAACTTCGAGAAATTATTCTTAAATTATGGAAACTATTAATTCCAAGAAAATAATGTTTTCAGGTGGCGGTACCGGGGGCTCGGTTACGCCCTTATTGGCTGTGGCCGAGGAACTATTGAAAGATGATAGAGATTTGAATTTGGTTTTTGTGGGTGCAAAGATTGGACCCGAAAAAGAATTGGTTAAAAATTTTAAGACTAAAGAAATAAAGTTTATAGAATTAATTAGTGGAAAGTGGCGACGATACTTTTCTATTTATAATTTTTTAGATATTTTTAAGATTATTATTGCATTCTTTACGTCTTTAAAAATATTAGGAGAAGAAAAACCTGCTTTAGTTATTAGTGCCGGTAGTTTTGTGAGCGTTCCTTTAGTTTGGGCAGCGGCTTTTTATAAAATTCCAATTTTAATTCATCAACAGGACATAAGACCAGGGTTAGCCAATAAATTAATGGCCCCTTTTGCTCGCGTAGTTACTATTAGTTTTGAAAAATCATTTATTGATTACGGCCCAAGAGCGGTTTTGACAGGAAATCCTATAAAAGATATAAGCTTACATGAAACTAAAAGAATTGAAACGAGAAAAAATTATTCTTTAGAGTTAGATAAGCCACTGGTCTTAGTAATTGGTGGTGGAACGGGAGCACTTGCTCTTAATAAGCTGATTGAGGATTCAGTAAGTAATAATAATTTATTAGATATTTGTCAGTTAGTTCATCTAACTGGTCGTGGTAAAGCTAGCGGAATTAACACAAGCAATCAGAATTATCATTCTTTTGAATTTTTGGATCAAAGTGAGGTTTTGTCTTTAATGGCAGCGGCAGATTTAGTAATTTCTCGCTGTGGCCTGGGGGTTTTAACTGAGCTATCAGCGCTTACTAAGGCAACTATTTTAATTCCAATCCCTAATTCTCATCAAGAGGAAAATGCGGCTGTATTTGGTGAAGCGAAGGCGGCTATAGTTTTAAATCAGCTAGAACTCACTTCAGAAAAGATAAAATTAGAAGTTGATAAATTATTAGGAGATTCTAGGTTTAGAGGCGAGCTTATGAATAATATTTCGAAAGTAATGAAGCCACAGGCGGCGCAAAATGTGGCCGCGCTTATTTGGGAAATAATAAAAAAATAAGATAAAATGAAAAATAAAATTAAAAATATATATTTAATTGGCGTAAAGGGGGTGGGCATGACAATGTTGGCCCAATTTTTAGCACGAAAAGGAAATAAGCTTATTGGCTCAGATATTGAAGATACTTTTTTGACAGATAAAGTTTTAAAAAAAGCTAAAATAAAAGTTTATTCGCCGTTTGATATTAAAAACATCCCCACCCATGCCGATTTAATTGTTCATTCTTCGGCTTTTAATGTCAGTAATAATGTGGAGTTAGCTTATATAAAAAATAATCCTGATAAATTTAAAAATATACCACTATTATCTTATGCCGAGGCTCTAGGAGCAGTATTCAATGAGTATTCTGGTATTGCAGTTTGCGGTAGCCACGGGAAAACAACCACCTCTGCATGGTTGGGATATGTGCTCGAAAAAGCGGGTAAATCTCCAAGTGTTTTAGTAGGCTCTCGTGTTCCGCAGTTTAATGGCAGCTCGCTACTTGGTAAATCAAAATATTTTGTTGCCGAAGTTGATGAATATCAAAATAAACTTCAGTATTTTAAACCTCAAGGTGTGGTTTTAAATAATATTGAGTTTGATCATCCTGATTTCTTTAAAGATTTAGCCGCCTATACTAAGGTTTTTGCTGATTTTGTTAAAAAAATTCCTGAAAATGGTTTTTTAGTTATAAATAATAGAGATAGTGAAACAAAAAAAATAAAGAAATACTGTCACGGTCAGATTTTAACTTATGATATTTTGCGCAACGATAAAAGCGCAGAAACTGTTAATTATTTAGCGCATGATTTAAAAATCGAAAAAACTTACCAAACATTCTCCGTTAATAATTTAGGAAAATTTAAAATTAGTCTTTGGGGTGAGCATAATATTTATAATGCCCTTGCTGTAATTGCTTCAGCTCGTGCTTTGAAAGTTTCAACTGCTGATATTAAAAAACATTTGGCTTCTTTTAAGGGAACTGAGCGCCGCGCTCAGATCTTAGGAAAATATAAAGGCGCAACTATAATAGATGATTACGCTCATCATCCAACCGAAATCAAAACTACTTTAGAAGGGATAAGAAAACATTATTCAAAAAACAATCTGGTAACCGTTTTTCATCCGCATACTTACACAAGAACTAAAGCTTTGTTTAAAGATTTTGTTAAAAGCTTAGGCGCGACTGATGAGCTGATTGTTCTAGATATTTACGGTTCGGCCCGCGAGAAGCAGGGCGGAGTATCGAGCGCTGAATTAGTTAACGAAATTATTAAATATAATAAGAAAAACAATATAATTCAAAATGTTTCTAATATCTCGAACATAGAGAAGGCTATTAAGTACTTAAAGCCACGTTTAAGCAATAAGGACGTCCTACTGCTCATGGGAGCCGGCGATGTTTTCAGGGTTGGTGAATCACTTCTTGTGAAGTAATAAAATTTATATATGAGTTCAGCTCCGCAGACAATTGAAGAAAAAGATAAAATTAAAGAAACTCTACCTTGGGGAGTTTTTTTGCGTGAGCTTTGGCATTTACTAAAGATTTATAAAAGATTTTTCTTTAAAATATTCTTTCTGATAATAGCTGTTGCGTTTTTAGATTTGTTATCTCCGTATATCCTAAAATTATTAATTGATGGCTTGAATGGATTTGATAAAAATAATTTAATTTTTCTGGTTAAGTTAATAATTTTGTATCTTGTCTCCGGTCAGGTTTACTCCGTACTTAAATACTATTCCGATAGACTAATTTTATGTTTATTAGTTGAACTAGAATATGATTTAGGCGTTAGGGCACAAAAAAAATTAGTAGAGCTTGATCTAAGTTATCACGAAAGAGAAAATACTGGCGCTAAAATTGTAAAAATTGAAAGAGGAATAGATAAAATTTCTCAGTTTCTTAATAATATTTTTTGGGAGGTCTCGCCAACCTTATTTCAATTAGTTATCACCTTATTTGCTCTATTTTTTTCAGACTGGAGAATCGGTTTGTCTTTTTTATTTTTTGCGCCTCTATACTTAATAACAACCTACTTCGCTAATATAAAAATGTATCCACTTCGAAAAGAAATTTATCGTAGTTACGAACTTGCGAGTGGAAAAATGGGGCAGGCGATTATTAATATCAATGCCGTTCAATCCTTTGTACAAGAAGAAAGAGAGCTTGAAGAATTTGATAAAATTAAAACTACTGTTCGCGAAAATGAAGATAAGCAGTATGGCTGGATGATGAAGGTTGGTTTAGGAAAAAGTATTATTGTTGATTTTGGAAGAGCGACGGTTTTATTTTTTGGCGTTTATTTGGTTTATATCGGTAATTTGAGCGTCGGTTCTTTAATCTTTATTTTTACTCTTAGTGAAAAATCATATTCTTCTCTTTATCGCTTATCTCGTTTTTACGATAGGATAGAAGAAGGTCGCGAAGGCGTAAATCGTCTTTTGAAGTTATTTAATAGCAAAAGTTCTATTATTAATAAAAAGAATGGCTTAAAGCCAAAAAAGATTATTGGTGAGATAAAATTTAAAGATGTTTCTTTTTATTATAATGATAATTCTAGTCCGGCTGTAGCTAATCTTAATTTTAAGATAGAGTCTGGGTGCGTTACGGCATTAGTTGGCCCATCTGGCGGCGGAAAAACAACTATTGCTCGTTTAGTTTATCGGCATTATGATCCTCAGAAGGGAAAAGTTTTGTTAGATGATAAGGATTTAAAGAGTTATGATATTCATGGTTTCAGAAAGTTTTTTGCTATTGTTCCTCAGGAAGTAGAAATTTTCGATCTAAGTATTCGCGATAATATCGCTTATGCTAAACCAGACGCAACCCAAGAAGATGTTGAAGCGGCGGCATGTACGGCTAATGCTGAAGAATTTATTATTAAGCTTGATAAAGGTTACGAAACCATGGTCGGCGAACGTGGAATAAAACTGTCTGGCGGCCAAAGACAGAGGATTGGGATTGCTAGAGCTATTCTAGCTAATCCAAGTGTCTTAATTTTTGATGAAGCAACTTCTAATCTTGATAGTCAGAGTGAGGTTTTAATTCAGAATGCGATAGAAAAAATAAGTCGCGACAGAACTATGATTATTATTGCTCATCGTTTAAGTACTATTAAAAAAGCTGATAGAATTATCGTTCTTGAAAATGGCAGAGTTGCTGAAGAGGGTAGTCATACAGAATTAGCTCAGGTTAGTGGTGGTTTATATGCTAAGCTTTTAAAATTGCAGGAATTAGGTGAAGTTAAATAAGTAATTTATAATTCAAATATGTTAAATTTTTCTAAAAACATAAATTTAGCCCAGTATACAAGTTTTAAAATCGGCTCTGTCGCTGAGTTTTTTGTTGTTATTAAAAGCCTAGAAGATCTTCGTGAAGCAATAGCTTGGGCTAAAAAAAATAAAAGAGAGATATTTATTTTAGGCGGTGGCTCTAATGTTTTGATTTCTAAAAAAGTTAAAGGCTTGGTTATTAAAAATGAAATTCGAGGGAGTAAAATAATAGAGAATAAAAAAGATTATTGCTTAATTGAAGGAAAATCTGGAGAATCATGGACTAAGTTTGTTAATTTTACAATCGAGAACAGTTTATATGGTTTAGAGAATTTATTTTTAATTTACGGAACTCTGGGCGCAGCACCTATCCAAAATATCGGTGCATATGGCGTCGAATTAAAAGATAACTTTTTTAGTCTTAAGGCGATTGATTTAAAAACAGGGAAAGAGAAAACTTTTTACTTAAAGGATTGTAAATTCGGATATAGAGATAGTATTTTTAAGAATAAATTGAAAGGTAAATATTTCATTTATTCTGTAACGATGAAACTGATGAAGAAGGGAAAACTTAAATTAGATTATGGTTCGATTCGTGAAGAAATATTAAAACAAGGAATAAAAAAACCAGTTTTACGTGATGTAATAAGTGCAATCGCCGAAATTCGTAATTCCAAATTGCCTAATCCGGGAATTTTGCCTAACGCGGGTTCTTTTTTTAAGAATATTGAAATTTCTAAAACTAAGTTCAAGGAACTTTTAAAAAAACATCCAAATATTCCGAATTTCCCTAATAATAAGAGTGTAAAGATTCCTACGGCCTGGTTAATAGAGCAGGCTGGTTTTAAGGGTAAGAAAATTGGTCCAGTTAGTATGCATGAAAAACAAGCCCTAGTTTTAGTTAACCATGGCGGCGCAAACGCTAAACATGTTTTAACTTTAGTTAAAAAAGTTAAGGCGGCAGTTAATAAGAAATTTGGACTTGATATTCAGGAGGAAGTTAATGTAATATAGAATAGTTATTAAATTTTATTATCAATATGACATCTTCTCAGTTACGCCAAAAATATTTAGATTTTTTTAAGACTAAAAATCACGCCGTGATTTCTAGTGCTTCTTTAATTCCAGAAAATGATCCGACCGTCTTATTTACAACCGCTGGTATGCATCCTTTAGTCCCGTATTTATTAGGTGAAAATCATCCGGCTGGTAGTAGATTAACTAGCGCCCAAAAATGCATTAGAACTGGAGATATTGAAGAAGTTGGTGACAGAACCCACCATACTTTTTTTGAGATGATGGGAAATTGGTCTTTAGGAGATTATTTTAAAGAAGAATCAATTAATTACAGTTGGGAGTTTTTAACTAGCGCTGAATATTTAGGTTTGGATAAAAATCGTCTAGCGGTTTCTGTATTTATTGGCGACGATGACGCGCCTTTTGATAACGAAGCCTATAATTTTTGGAAAAATATTTTTGAAGCTAATGGACTACCGATTGAAAGAATTGCAAAATTACCTAAGAAAAATAATTGGTGGGGCCCAGCGGGCGTAACCGGACCATGCGGCCCAGATACGGAAATTTTTTATTGGTCGGGTGACGCTAAAGAA
The DNA here is from genome assembly GCA_049318005.1 of Patescibacteria group bacterium. Classification (GTDB taxonomy): domain Bacteria; phylum Patescibacteriota; class Patescibacteriia; order Patescibacteriales; family UBA12465; genus UBA12465. The sequence continues at coordinate 112,004 of JBMOHE010000002.1, read as the reverse complement.
GTCCCAGGATTTTTTAATGATGATAATGATATTTGGGTAGAAATTTGGAATAATGTCTTCATGCAATATAATAAAAATGCGGAAGGGAAATTTGAAGTTCTGAAACAGCAAAATGTTGATACTGGGTTGGGCCTAGAGAGAGTTTGCGCCGTTATAAATGGCCTTGATGATAATTATCAAACGGATTTGTTCGCCAATATAATTTTAAAAATTGAAGAATTAAGTGGCCATAAATATAAAGAGAGTCAAGAAATAACAAAAGCAATGCGAATAATTTCTGATCATTTGAAAGCTGCAACGTTTATTATTGGCGATAATCACGGAATTACTCCATCTAATACGGATCAAGGTTATGTTGTTCGTCGTTTAATTAGACGTGCGATTAGATATGGAAAACAAATTGGTATAACTAAAGAGCTTTGGACGGCGGAAATTTCTCAAGTAGTAATTAATGATTATCAGAATATATATTCGGAAATAAAAGAGAATCAAAACTTTATTCTTGAAAACATTAAAAAAGAGGAAGAAAAATTTTCTAAAACATTAGAGAACGGTGTTGAGGAAATTAACAAACTGTTTAAAAATTATAAACAATCGCTTAAAGAATTCTCTTTAGACGGGAAAACCCTTTTTAATTTATATCAAAGCTGTGGTTTCCCAATTGAGTTAAGTTTTGAAGAAATTAACAATAAAAGAATTCAAAGCGGTGGCCTTGTTGTGCCTAAGGAGATAGAAAATAATTTTTTGAATTCTTTTCATGAAGAACTAAATAAACATCAAGAACTTTCTCGAACCGCTTCGGCCGGAAAATTCAAAGGAGGGCTCGCTGATTCAGGCGAAGAAACAACTAAACTTCATACAGCCGCCCATCTTCTACTTGCCGCCCTTAGAAAAGTTTTAGGTGATCATGTTGTTCAAAAGGGAAGTAATATTACCGCCGAGCGACTACGCCTAGATTTTTCTCACTCCGAAAAGATGACCCCTGAACAAATAACTAAGGTCGAGAGCCTAGTTAATGAGGCTATTATTAGCAATTTTCCTATTGTTTGCGAGCAATTGTCGTTAGAAGAGGCAAAAAATAGGGGTGCCATGGGAGTCTTTGATTCTAAGTATGGCGAGCAGGTTAAGGTCTATACTGTTTCAAATTTAGGTTCAAATGGCCTACCTATAATAGACCAAGCCTTTTCTCAGGAGATTTGTGGCGGGCCTCATGTTGATATGACTGGGGTTTTGGGTCATTTTAGAATCCAGAAAGAGGAGGCGTCTAGCGCTGGAGTTAGAAGAATTAAAGCAATTATTGAATAGCTTATCCTCCCTTGACAACTTGAATACTTATCTCTATAATAGTTTTATTAAGAATATTATTAGAAAAAATTAATTTTTTATAATAGATTTTGATAAAGTTGACAAAATTCTTTATCAAATTTTTTTGTGTTAATGTCAAAAGACAATAAGAAGACAAGTGATAGTTCATCAACGCTTAATGCTAAGGACTTTATTGAGATTCAGGGCGAAGTCCTTGAGTTAATGCCGGCTGCTAGTTTTAGAGTTAATCTAGAAAATGGCCATGAAATTCTCGCGCATTTATCAGGAAAAATGAGAATGAACAAAATTCGCTTGTTGCCAGGTGATAAAGTTAAACTGCAGATTAGTCCCTACGATTTAACTAAGGGCCGTATTATTTACCGCCTCTAATGATGAATCGTTTCTAGCTTAATTAAATTAAGATTTTTAATATGAAGGTAAGAGCCAGTGCTAAAAAAATTTGCAAGGATTGTAAAGTGGTGCGCCGCAAAGGCCGTGTCCACGTAATTTGCAAAAACCCTAAACATAAACAAAGACAGGGGTAACTTATTATATTTATGGCAGTAAGAATTGCGGGAGTAAATATTCCCTTAGACAAAAGAGTAGAAATTGCTCTAACTTATATCCACGGCGTTGGTCAAAATAGATCCAATAAGGTTTTAGTTGAGGCCAAGGTTAATAAAGATACAAGAGTTAAAGACCTTAAAGAAGAAGAAGTTAATCGTTTAAGAGAAATTGTTGAAAAGAAATATACAGTTGAAGGTGACTTAAGACGTGAAGTTGCAAGTAACATTAAACGCTTAAAAGAAATTGGTTGTTATCGTGGCCTACGTCATGCTAAACATTTGCCAGTTAGAGGTCAGAGAACTAAGACTAATAGCCGAACTGTTCGTGGCAATAAACGTGTTACTATGGGTAGCGGTAAATCTAAGGCTGGATTACAAAAGACCTAATCATTTATAAAGATTAAAATATGTCTGAAGAAGTAAAAAAAGAGGCAAAAAGCGAAGAAACTAAGGAATTAAAAAAAGTTCCTGAGCTTAAGGCTGAAATCAAGGAAGAAAAAGAAGAAAAGGAGAGCGAAGGTTTTTCTTTTGATTCTAGTGACGATGAATTGCCTGAAGAAATCAAACAAAAATTAGAAAAAAATAAGCAGGCTAGAGCAAAAAAGAAATTAATCAAGAAGAAAAAGAAGAAAACTGCTCGAGTTGTTAAGGTTGGCCGCGCTTATATCCAAGCCACATATAACAACACCATGATTACTTTAACTGATACTAATGGCGATGTTATTTCTTGGGCAAGTGCTGGTTTAGCTGGTTTTAAGGGTGCTAAGAAAGCTACTCCTTACGCTGCTCAAATTATTACAAAAATTGCTGCGCAAAAAGCCAAAGAAGAATACGGTTTGCAAGAAGTTAGCGTATTCGTTTCTGGTGTAGGTACTGGCCGTGAAGCGGCTATCCGCGCTTTAAATGCTAACGGTTTAGACGTGTCCGCTATTAAAGATGTAACTCCGGTTCCTCATAATGGCTGTCGTCCTAAAAAACCACGTCGCGTCTAATATAAAATAATATGGGAAGAAATATTGATAATAAATGTAAACAATGTCGTCGTATTGGAGAAAAGTTATTCCTTAAGGGGGATAGATGTACTACTCCTAAATGCGCGATGATTAAGCGTAACTACGCTCCTGGTTTTCATGGCCCTAAAGGTCATAAACGTTTGAGCGATTACGGTTTACAATTACAAGAAAAACAAAAAGCTAAGAAATATTACGGCTTGCTTGAAAAACAATTCCGTTTGACTTATGCTAAGGCTTCTACAAAACAAGGTGATGCTGGTAAGAATTTCTTGAGATTACTTGAAATGCGTCTTGATAATGTTATTTATCGTTTGGGCTGGGCTTCATCCCGTGCTCAAGCTCGTCAATTAGTTGCTCATGGACATTTTACTGTTAACGATAGAAAAACTGATATCCCTTCCTTTTCTGTTAAATTAGGTCAAGTTATTAAAATTAGAAAGAGCAGTCTATCAAATCGTTTCTTTAAGAATCTTGGAGAAAAATTAAAGAAATCAGAAAGACCAAGCTGGTTGAATCTTGATGTTAAGGATTTAAGTGCTAAGGCTTTACATGAACCAAAAGACACTGATTTACCACAAAACATTAACGTTCAAATGATTATTGAGTATTACTCAAAATAAACTAATTGCTTTGAAGTGGATTTTTATTCACTTTAGGCCGCATTATCTATGCAAAACATTGCTTTACCTAAAAAAATTGATTTTAAAACAGGTGAAAACCTTAACGAAGGAATCATTACAGTTGATCCTTTATTTCCAGGTTACGGCATGACTTTAGGCAACTCTTTACGCCGAGTCTTGTTATCATCTTTACCAGGAGCTGCCGTTATCGGCGCTAAAATTAAAGGTGCGAGTCATGAATTTATGGCTTTACCTCATGTTAAAGAAGATGTTTTAGAAATGATTTTAAACTTGAAACAAGTACGTCTTAAAATACATACTGACGAAGAAGTTCGTCTAGAGTTAAAAGTTAAGGGTAAAAAAGTTGTAACTGCGGGTGATATTGCTAAAAACAGCCAAGTTGAAATTAAAAATCCTGAGTTAGTTATTGCTAACATCACTGATGAGGCTGGTAGTTTAGAAATGGAAATTGTTGTAAAAGAAGGTCGTGGTTATAAAATGCCAGAAGGAGCTAAAAAAGAAAATCGTGAAATTGGATATATCGAAATCGATTCTATGTTTTCTCCAGTAGTTATCGTTTCCAGCAGTGTTGAAAATACTCGTGTTGGTAAAATGACTAATTGGGACAAATTAATTTTAAATGTAAAAACTGACGGCACAATTACTCCTGAAAATGCTTTTAATGAAGCTGTAAAAATCTTGGTTGATCAATATAGCGCTTTAATCCCAGGAGCAATGGCTAAAAAAGAAGAAATTCTTGAAGCTGATATTGAAGAAGTATCTATGCCTGAAGTGGCCGATGAAACTGAAGATGAGGAAGAAGCTGTCGTAGTTGAAAAAAAAGAAAAAAAAGAAACTAAAAAGAAAGCTAAAAAATAATTAGTAACCCTAGTTGATATGCGTCACAGAAATAAAAACAAAATTTTAGATAGAAAGAAAGGACCAAGAGAGTTAATGTTACGTAACTTAGCTTCAAGTATTTTAATATACGAAAAAGTTAAGACTACTAAAGCAAAAGCTCAGGCTGTTAGACCATTAGTTGAGAAGTTAATTACTTCCTCTAAGGCTGGTGATTTGGCTGCTCGTCGTGGTTTGATCAAAGTCCTACTTCAGAAAAATGCTGTAAAGAAAGCAATTGAAGTTTTAGGTGTTCGCTATAAAACTCGTCCGGGTGGCTATACTCGTACTACTAAATTAGGTGTTCGCGCCGGCGATGGTGCCGAAATGGTGCAAATTGAATTAGTATAATTATATGACAAATATTGTAAGAAAATTACATCAACTAGACGCTACTGACTTAACTGTTGGTCGTTTCGCTACTAAAATTGCTACAATTTTACGTGGTAAAAATAAACCAGAATATCAGGCTCATTTAGATATGGGTGATATTGTTGAAGTAAAAAATATTTCTAAAATGAGATTCACTGGTAAAAAATTAGATCAGAAACAATATCATCATTATTCTGGCTACTTAGGTGGTTTAAAGAGTAAAAAAATGTCAGTTGTATTTGATAAAGATCCAGGTGATGTTTTATATCGTGCTGTACGCGACATGTTACCACCTACTAAACTTCGCGATGCGATGTTAAAAAGATTAATTATTATTAAATAATATGGCAGAAAAAAAGATACAAGATTCCCAAGATGAAATTATCGCGATTACTGAACTCGATAATTTAGAGGAAGAAAAGGATTGGGCAAAAAATGAAACTGCTGAGTTTATTGGTAATTATACAAAAGCAGTTGGACGCCGTAAACAAGCTGTTGCTCAAGTTCGTTTATATGAAAATGGTAAAGGTGTTATCATGATTAATGGTAAACGTGCGACTGAATATTTTCCTGGCGATGGTTTTAACTTAATTGTTCAACCATTAAAAGTTACTGCTCATTTACGTGATTATAATTTTTCAATCATCGTTTCTGGTGGTGGTAAAATGGGTCAGATTGATGCCGTTCGTTTAGGTATCGCTCGTACTATTTTCGCCTTATTCCCGGAAACTAAAGAAGCTTTAAAAGTTAATAACTATTTAACTCGTGACCCAAGACAAGTTGAAAGAAAGAAACCGGGTTTACGCAAAGCGAGAAAGGCTCCACAATGGTCAAAACGTTAATCTCAAATATTTCAAATATCAAAAAAAAAGAGTTCTGTTATCAGAGCTCTTTTTGTTAGTATTGACGTAATTTATAAAAAATGATAAATTAATTTGAAAACATTGAACTTTAAAAAATATTCGCTACAGCTAAAAGATATTTATAAATTAGATAATTTTTAGCTGTAGCAAAATCAACTAAGATTTGAGAACAGTATAATCAAAAATTTATTTGTCATGAAAACGGGAAACTCTGTTAAAGACGAAAAAAGAAAACTTACCGCCGACGAAATCGGAAAGTTACAAGTAAAAACGAATGAAATCGTTAAAAGGATTGAAAAGGGAAATGTTTCTTATGAAGATGCTCTTGAGGTAATGCAGAGTATTATTATTGAAGGTAAATCAGCTCGTCATTTAGATGTCGTTTCGGGTATTGCTTCAATAGAATATTTTAAGTATTTTATCGATTGTGGAGCAGCCCCTTATGTCCCAGAAATATTGAAACTTGCAACGCATTCATGGCATGGGGTTATAGACTTTTGTTCAGTGGATATTTCTCTTTACCTGTCCAGCGTGCAAAAAAGTGGAATTCCTTCGGGAATAGATTTACGTAATGAAATTAATTCTGAGGCCGTACTGAACGCTAATGTCCTTGACTATTTATTGGCTAATCCAAAACTCATTCCTAAAGACTGGAGAAATAAACGTGTTTTCTTTTGGGGAACTATTTATTCTGCAAATGAACATCTTTATGTCCGCTGTCTCTGTGAGGATGGTTCTAAGTGGACGTGGGATTGTCGTTGTTTAGAACAGCTTTTTGGTCCTAATGATTACGCCGCTATACTAACTTAAGACTATTCGAATCTAATTTTTTTCAGGCCCCTTATTACACAAAGTAATTTGGGGTCTTTTTATTTATCCCATAAACAATGATATAATTATCTTGTATGGAAAATCTGATTAAAAAATTAGAAGAACTGCGGGAACGCTTTTTGAAAACGAAAGCGCTTTTAGATATTGAAAGAAAAGTTGTTAGAGAGCACGAACTTCGCTTAAGGATGTCAGAACCGGATTTTTGGGACGACAGGGAATCGGCTGTTAAAATTGGCCAGAAGGCTGAAGAATTAAATTCAGAAATTAAAGAATGGTTAGAAATGGAAACAGAAATTAGAGACGCGGAAGAAATGGCGGCTTTAGCGCAAAGGGAGGCTCATGGAGATTTAACCGAGGAACTAGAAACGAAATATGAAGAGTTAGAGAAGAAATTTTCGCATTTAGAGTTCTTTTCCTTGTTTTCCGGCGAGCATGATAATAATAATGCCTTTATCTCTTTGCATTCCGGTACAGGCGGCGTAGACGCTCAGGATTGGACTCAGATGCTGGAGCGAATGTATTTACGCTTTGCGGAGCGTCAAGGCTGGAAAATAGAGATTTTAGACCGAAATTATGGTAATGAAGCTGGGCTCAAGAGCTCAACTTTACGAATAATTGGTCCTTGGGCTTATGGTTATTTAAAGAGTGAAAATGGCGTCCATCGACTACTTCGAAACTCTCCGTTTAACGCCGATGGTTTACGTCAGACTTCTTTTGCGCTCGCTGAAGTAATTCCGGAATTAAAAGATGATAATGCGGTTGTAATCAGAGATGAGGATATTAGAATTGATGTCTTTCGTTCTTCGGGCCCGGGCGGACAGAGCGTTAATACAACCGACTCGGCTGTTCGCTTAGTTCATATCCCGACAGGCATAACTATTTCTTGCCAGACTGAACGTTCGCAGCATCAGAACAAGGAAAATGCATTTAAAATTTTGAAAACTAAATTGTATCAGTTAGCCCTTGAAGAAAAAGAAGCCGAGGAAAAGAAATTGAAAGGGGAGTTAACTAAGGCCGAATGGGGCCGTCAGATTCGCTCTTATTTTCTTTACGGCAATCGTTTAGTTAAAGATCATAGAAATGATTACGAAACTTCTAATGTTGATGCGGTTTTAGATGGTGATTTAGAAAAATTCATGGAAGCATATTTACGCTGGTTAAAGACGAGCAATTCTAAAAAATAAATTTAATAATTTTAGATTTTCATTAAACAAAATATTGTAAAATTCCGTTATTAATCATAGCGGTTTTTTTATGTTTAAAATAACTTCGCCCCGTTTATCAAAAGCAAAAATATTTCTAATATTAAATTTATTTTTTGTTATTTTAATACTTATTATCGGCTTTAAGCGCGATGCTTTTATTCTTGATATAAATAAAGACGACATCGCATATTATAATAATAAGAATTTAAGTTTTACTGGTTTTGTTTGTGAAGAAGCGGATGTGGACTATAAAAGTCGGCGCTTAACGCTGTGTCTAAATGGGGAGACAAAAGGGAAGGTATTATTAACGACTAATTTATATCCCGAATATGATTATGGAGATTATTTAAGCGTAAAAGGGGAATTAAAAACACCACCGAGTATAGACGGTTTTGATTATGAAAACTATTTAGCTCGTTATGATATCTATTCGGTAATATATTTTCCGAAAATAAGTTTAGCTGAAAGGAATTTAAGTTTAAAACAAAATATTTATAAAAAATTAATAAAGTTTAAACAAAGTTTAGTCGAAATTGTTAATTCATATTTACCGGAACCGGAAGCAGGTCTCGCGAACGCAATTCTTTTTGGTTATCGCCGTACAGTTTTAAGAGAAGATTTGGCAATATTTTCTAGGGTTGGTTTAAGTCATATGATTGCTATCTCTGGTTCTCATATAACGATTTTAAGTGCGATGATTATTGGGTTTTTATTAAATCTCGGAATTAGTCGTCGTCGTACTTTTTATTTAGTTTTTTCTTTTCTAATTTTATACCCATTAATCACAGGCTTGTCAGCCTCAGCGGTTCGTTCGGCAATTATGGGTGGACTAGCGTTAGTCGCGATTCATTATCAGCGCAATAGTTCACTAATTAAAGCCTTGGTCTTTGCGGCCGCCTTAATGCTCGCCTTTAATCCGTTATTACTCAGGAGCGATATAGGTTTTCAATTATCATTCTTAGCGCTCTTAGGAATTATATATATTTATCCAATCGGCGAAGAAATTACCCGCGCGAAGTTAGAAAAATTGAATTTAAAAAAGAAGTCCCACGACTTCTTGAAAAATATTATTGATACGATTAATTTAACCCTTGTCTCGCAGATTGTGATTTTGCCGATTGCCCTAATTAACTTTAAGCAACTATCTGTTATCGCGCCGCTGGCGAATGTTTTGGTCCTTTGGACTTTTGCGCCGCTCTTAGCTAGTTTAATTATCGCAATATTTTTGAGTGCCTTAATCCCTGTTTTAGGATTAATTTTTTTCTTAATCCCGTATATAATTTTAAAATATATATTTTTTATCAGTAATCTACTCGCGTCGCCATCTTGGGCGGCGATTAACTTTGATAACGTTAATTGGTATTTCGGAGTAGGGTATTATGTGTTATTAATTATCGCTATATGTATTTTAAAAAGAAAAAGGCCCGAGTGTATCACTACAATCGGGCCCCAGGAACTAAACTAATATGAAAACAAAAATCGATGTCATTTCGTAACTTTTTTCAATAGTTTCGCCAGAAATATTTTATATCGGCGAACCTGTCTTTTTTCGTAAGAAATGGTTGGCAATATTGTCCCGGCACAAATCATTTCTTCAAGCGTAACCATGTCCGGTAAGCCAATAAATTCGCTGGTTTCAATTTTCAATCGAACGGCATCTTTTTTATGGGATTTTAATTCGGCCTTGGCTTTTCCATAAAAATAGATTCCGTACTCACGAGGATTGTATAGGGTCGGAAACGTGATATCCACTGCCTTCATAAAATAATGTTTTAAACAGTCATTTTTCATGAGAGCCTCAACTTCTGTGTCTGCAGTTTTAACGTAAGGGTACTTTATTGCTAAGTACACATGTACGGCTGTGTCGTTGTACTCTAGACCATCAACCGTTGCTTCGGGATCATTGTTGACAACCATGTTGTCACGCATTTCTTGTGAATTATTTAAATAAATGTACATACATTACGATTCTCCGGTCGAGAGCAGAGTTTGTTCTCCACAATTCGCCTTAAATATCGATGCTAGTAATATATCATATATATTAATCTTTGTCAAGTATACTCTATATTTGACTAATTTTTATATAAAAAAAGACCGATTGATGGAAACGGTCTCTTTAAACTGTTTATTTATATTGTTCCTCGTAAACTTTAGTTAATTCTTCGATGATTTCATCCTTCTGCGTATGTATAGGTAGACCACTAGAAATATTACTTAATTTATTTATAACCGCCTCGATAACTGATTTATATTTTCTTTTCAGCTTCCTGTATTTTTCACTATCAGGACTTAGAGAATGCAGGTCGATATTAGTTGAGAGGTCGGCTAATTTTAGAGTTAATAAATCTGGATCATTCATAATGCTATCAATGTGCTCGGCGTAAAGTTTATTGATAAATTTTTCTTTTTCTTCGTCCTCTAAGTTTAAATTTTCCGCTAGGGAATTATAATCATGATTAGTCATGTTCTCGGTATAGTATTTTACTTTACTTCCAAATCTATCTTCAATTTCTTTAAAACTCCAGGACGCGAAAATGGATTTATATTTTTCTTTTAAAGTTTCATCAATATTAATTTTTAAACCGCCACCTAAATTTTTTCGATTAATTCTTTCAATAAATATTTGGTCAGCCTGATCTTCAACGCTATCATGGATGAGGGCAGAGATTACTAGTTCTGGATTATCGCTCATTTTCATGATTTTTTCAGCTACAGCTAGCGGATGACTAGCGAATGGCCTACCATCAGCTCTGTCATTTTGAGGAAGATGGATTTTAAGCATGAACTCAAGGGCGGTTTTAATTTTTTTAGCATCTTCTTCAGGAAATTTAGCAAATACCTCAGCTTCGAAATTTTTTAGTTCAGTTTCAATTATTTCTTTTCTAGTATTTATTTTTTTAAAGTCGGACTCTTTTTCAAACGACATAAAATTAAATTAAATAATAAGTGTTAATTAAAATATAGCTTAAAATTACTAAAAAGTAAACGGAGAAACAAAAAAACCGCCCTAGTATAAAGCGGTTTTTTTATCAAAATTTTTAAAATTTATTTCTTTTTTGGAGCTCTAACAGCTGCTTTTTTAATTTTTTTAGCAGCACTTTTAGCACCAGCCTTCTTAACCTTTAAAGCCTTAACTTCGCCTTCTTTTAGAGCCGGCTTTCTTTTAGCTTTAACACGTTTTGGCTTAACCATGGTTCTCATACAAGAAGTACAGATTCTAGCCTTTAAGCCTTCAATCATTTTGGTTTGAAGATTGATATTCTGTCTTTTTAGAGTTTTGATTTTAGAATGGGAGCGGGAAGCGCCTTTAGTTGCGCTACGGCTGCATAAATCGCATTTTTTTGCCATATTGATTCTTCACTTAAATTCATCTTAAATAATGGTTTTATTCTACCAGCATTTCTAAAATTAATCAAGTTATGCTAAACTATCTCTAGAATTAAGAAAATAATATATAAATATGATATACGTTTTTCAAATAATCGTTTTGATTTCTTCGGCTATTATTCATGAATATATGCATGGCTGGATGGCCTATAGATTAGGGGACTCTACCGCAAAAGATGCTGGTCGTTTGACCTTCAATCCACTGGCTCATCTTGAATTTTTTGGATCTTTCTTCCTGCCGCTAGTTATGATCGTAACTAATATGCCTTTTGTTTTTGGTTGGGCTAAACCAGTCCCATACAACCCTTATAATTTACGAGATCATAAATATGGCGACGCTAAAGTAGCTCTAGCCGGTCCTTTGGGTAATTTTATTATTGCTTTATTTTTTGGATTATTTTTAAGATTTTTTCCGATTGTAAATCTGACTTTTACAGGTTTAGTGAGTTTAATAGTTTATATTAATTTGGTTTTAATGATATTTAATCTAGTCCCATTACCGCCGCTTGATGGTTCAAAAATTTTGGCCGCTTTTTTACCTGAGAAAATTAAGTATAAATTTCTATCACTAGAGAAATACGGATTTATTTTAGTAATTTTGTTTGTTATGTTAGCCGGAGATATTATTATGCCGGTTGTTAATACTTTGTTTAAGATTATTGTTGGCGCTTAAAACTTGAATTTTAATATAAATAATTTCTTAAAAAAAATATGAAAAAAATCTTTGGAATTAATATCTCATTAATTCTGTTTGTTGCTTGCATACTTTTAGCTTCAAATGCTTCGGCGAGTACAAATACTTATTTAGTTAGTAGCGATAATATTATAGATAGTGGCAAGGCGAGCGAATATCAAAAATGTAGCACATACGGAGACATTGGTTCTTGGAGTTCTTATGGCGGTCACTCATTTCGTTATTTAGCAAAAATTAATTTAACAGGGCTAAGCTCTGCTTCCCAGTTTGATAAAGCGGTTTTCAAGATGGATCGCGTTAGTAATTCTTGGGACGACGATGATAATTATGTTTTATATAAGGTTACAAGTAGTTGGAATGAAAATTCTGTAACTTGGAATTCTCAACCAACTTATTCTTCAACTGGTATTAAAGCTCAGGTAGTAAGTCAAGGGGTTTATAAATACGAATTTGATGTAACAAGCATTGTTAAAGAATGGTTAAGTAATCCATCAACTAATTACGGTTTTGTAATAAGAAAAGAGGTTGAAAATACATCCCTGGCAAGTCACAAGGGATTATTCGCTTGTGCTAATTACTCTACGTCCGGCTCAGAAGGAGTTCCTATTTTAGAAATTAGTTCAGGAGTTAGTGTCCAAAATTCTTCAAATAGCTCTTCAACTATTTCTGTAATTAGTTCTTCTAATAGTGGCGCGGCTAGTCTTAGTAGTTTGCCTAAAGCTGATGTTTACAGGGCGATTGCTAAAGTTATGACTATTGGCGTTAATCAAGACCAGGGGTTAATGGAAACTTCTTATGGTTCAGGCGTAATTATTAGTCCCGATGGTTTACTTTTAACAAATTCACACGTTGTGACAGTTGATGATAATTACGATGGCGCTGACGAAGTTGCGGGATATAATATTTGTTTAAATTCAGCTATCGATAAAGAGCCTGATTGTAATTATAAGGCAAAATTAATTGCAAAAGATGAAAAATTAGACATTGCTTTGCTTAAGATAGAGTCAATCCCAGGGTTATCTAGTCTGACAGTTTTCCCGTATATTAATTTTTCAACTACTTCTTCAAATACTAATGATGAGGTGGTTGCCCTAGGATTTCCTGCGATTGGCGGTGACACAATTACGGTTACCAAGGGAATTATTAGTGGCAAATTAAATAAATATTCTCATGATTGGATGAAGACAGACGCGGTTATTTCATTTGGCAGCTCTGGAGGAGCGGCTATAAATATGAAAGGCGAGCTCGTGGGGATTACTAGCGGAGCATATTCTGATTTGATTAGTGACATGGGCTATATTATAAACATTGATTCATTAAAGTCATGGATTGATTTTAATAAGACTAGAAGTATTTCCGCTGAAGATCCTCTATTGTCCTCGTTGAATAATTTTATATTGAAGAAAAAACAAGCGAACACCAGTAATATTTTTAAAATGGATAAAGTTAATCTTTCAATTACGAGGCCTAGTTCATGGGAATTTATATATGATTCAGAAGAATCTTTATATATTACTGAAAGAGCTAATGATGCCGGCGGTTCAATTTCTATTGGTTTAACAAAATATCCATATGCAGTTGGTCAGGCGTCTTTATATTATGCCTTAAGCCAGCTTTATGATTTGGGTATAGTAAGCGGAGTAGATATTATAAGTAATAGCATCGAAACTATTAATGGTGTGCCAGTAAGGAATGTTAAAGCATCTTTGCAGGGCAAAAGTATTAATTTCTATTTTCTAAGTAACGGACCATATTTAATTAGTGTTGGATATGATTATGGAGAAAATAGCCAAGATAAATCTTTGGTTGATGCGGCTATAAAATCCATTACTCTTGGTCATTCAATCGCAGTCCCTAACTCTCAATATAGTTATAAAAATCCTACTTACGGCTTCTCACTTAATACTTCTGGCAACTGGGTAATTATGCCAAAGTATATCGGCAACGAACCCCTAACTGTTTACAATAAAAGCAATAATACAAAAGTTTCAGTTAAGGTAAATAAAGAAACGGAAGATATAAAAAATTTAAGCGATGAGCTTATTCTTAGTCAATTAAAAACTGCCGTTACTAGCCTCAATAAACTAAGTGATAGTGCTAACACGAAGATTAATGTTGTAAAATCTAGTATTAACAATAAAATTAATAGTCAGCTAGATAAAGTTATTTTAGTTGAATCTTCTTTCCAAAAAATTAGCACAGGCGAAGTGGTGGTTCGCGAAATTTCTTACACAATTAGAAAAAATGATAATCTTTATATTTTTAGCCTAAACACCCTGGGTTTAAATGACAAAGATTATGCAGCGGCTGTCGGGGAATTTAATAATATGCTAAAAGGTTTCTATTGGGGTGTCGGAAACCCATCTCTTGCTCAAACTATCTCAAGTAAGAACGATACTAATGCGCCTGCGGTCAACGCGGCTGCAGCCAAGAATTCTCCTGCCGGAGCAAAAGAAGATCTTAAATTAACTAAAAAACTTAGTGGAAAAATCTTGCTTCAAGTTGAAGATGGCGGAAAGGCTTGGTATGTTGATTCAAAGAGTTTGAATAGATATTATTTAGCCGATGGTAATGCGGCCTATGGAGCCTTAAAAAAGTTTGGACTTGGTATCACTAACGAAAATTTGAATAAAATTCCAGTCGGAATTGAAGATAGAGTTTTGGGAGTAGATAGTGATAACGACGGACTTGATGATAAAACTGAAATATCACTAGGTACGGACAAGAATAAGGCTGATACAGACGGTGATGGGTATCATGATAGCCAAGAGGTTAAAACTGGCTACAATCCAAGAGGGGCAGGAAAAACTAATACCAGCAGCGCCTACTCTAAAGGTTTAGAAGGAAAGATATTAATTCAAGTTCAAGGAAACGGTGAGGCTTGGTATGTTTATAACGGAAAGAGATATTATTTGGCTGACGGAGAAGCGGCTTATAAAATAATGAAATATTTATCTCTTGGAATTACTACCGCAGATTTAAATAAAATTAAAGAAGGTAAATAGTTAGAAAATAAAAAGGCCCCAGTTTTTAAGCAGGGGCTTTTTGAATTGTGAATTTAGATTTTTAGAATGTTTTGAATGCTATTGTGTAGCTAACATTCCAATTTGATCTGTTGACTGAATCAAATGAAAACCAGTTATCTCCGTAATTACCGGCATAATAAACTATTTCATATATACCTTTTGTTGGCCTGATATCTTCCGAAAAGAAAGTAAGTTTTAAATAATCTTTTGAATATTTACATCTTTCCAGTTTAAAGTTTGCTGCGCTTACGTGGAAGCCATTCGATGTAACAAAGGTTTGGTTTTCTCCAAATACTAAAGCATGAAGATCGCCAGGTCCTTTTCCGTCATTTATAAAATCAAATTCTCCTTCGGGAGATTTTATATACAGGGAATAACCTTTTTTCAGATAGTTGCCAACAGTTTCGGCAGTTTGAAAGACATTCTTTTCTAATCGGAAAATGTAGTCATTATCAAATCCGTCACCAATATCCCCTGGCAAGCCAGTATGTCTGATATAAAAACTAATTTCCGCTAATCCATTTTTTTGTCTAAACGTGGCTTTGTATAAACCAAGCATTGATAATTTCACGGCGATTAATTCTCCTTCGCTAGCATAAACAGGAGGATTTGCTATATAAGCATCTTTTGCTTTTATTTCAAGGTCCATTGGTATAATTAACCAAAAACCTTCTTGCCCAAATCCTTGTTCATTTTCAGATGACAAGATAATGTTTACTTTTTTCAGATCACTGACATCAACTGTGTCGCCCGGGGTTATTGGCCGGCTTGTTGTTTCGCTGTTTGATCCTTTAGCATTCATTCTCCCGTTTTGTTGAGGCGTTGCGTAGGACATAAAAATTTTAATGTTTTCTTTTGTTATTGTTGGCTCATTTATAGCCGATTCGCAAGAAAGGAAAGTTGCCATAATAAGCAACGCAAAAAAATAAAATACTTTTTTCATGATGAACTTGTTTTTTTTGGTGAGTGGATAATAATTTATTTTGTTATTAATTTTTTATGTTTATAGATATATTTAATTTCTTTAATTATATATCTAACTCCAAAGAATACGCTCGTCAAAATGGTGAAAGGTAAATAAACGAGATCGAGTGCTATTTCATTGAACTTAGCCATTATCTTATATGTTTTTGGGTTGTTAATGTTCGCAAATAATTAAGATAAGTATAACATATTTATTTTAATATGTCAATACTTATAAAAAAGTAATAAAAAAGGCCTTAGTTTTAAACTAGGGCCGAATTGTTCTTATTAATTATCAATTACTTCGATTTCAAAGCGTAATCCGCCATTTATGTAGACATTAAATATTCCTCGCCAAACATAGTTGGTAATTGGATTAAGGGTGATTTCCCAATTTTCATCTTTGAAATTATTAATTTCTCCATTAACAACAAAGTTCAGTTTCCTGTGTAGTCCCTGACTTTTATCCGGGGTTACGACTCCGATGGTTTGATAGAAATTATAATTTGTTAAGTCCAAAATTGTAATTAACATTTTTCCATCGAGAGTATCTTTGATAGCAAATAATATACCATCTTGATATTGCTGGTCGCCAAGCAGTGGCCCAGAGTGAAAGCCAATGAATTCTTTGTTGGTATTAATCTCGCCTTTTCCGTAATCACTTTTTTCTATCGCCAGCTTTTCGCAATAAAGAAATTTTTTAAAATATCGTTGATCAAGAAGTAGATAGAAAGCAGTCTCATCTTCAATTTTTATTCCGAAATACGGAAAACAAAGACCAAGTGGTTTAATTTCATTTTTAGTAACTTCATAAAACATGGGAGTATTATAATATTTCCCCATATAGATCCCGTCAGAAACTTTTGCTTCTTTTATGTTTTGACTGAAAGCAGAAAAGGGAAGGGCAATAAATAGAGCTAATAAAATTAGCGAAGCTGAAAAAAAACTTTTTCTGTTCATGATGGGTTAATTTGAATGGGTTTATATTTTCGTTTTTAAATAACTGCTAATAATTTATAGGATATTGTTCAAAATAAGTCAAGTAAAGATAAAATTAAAAAGCGCATATGGTTAGTATGCGCTTAAGAAAGTAAATTTTAACTTTAAGAGTTATGATATAACCGAAAACTCAGAATGTAGTTTGTATAACTTTATAAAGTCCTGAATTTCCTTGAAAGATTTAGGTCCAAGATTTCTTATATTTTTTGGATCTTTGTTTTCGTACCAATTTAACATTTTTTCAACGCTTGTAATATCGACACGAAGTAGAGATGTAGTCGAACGATTAGAAATGTATAAATCAATAATGTTTTTCTCAAGAAGTTCGGCCCTTGAAAGACTAAGCTTGGCTTCTAATTTGTTTTCAAATAAAACACCTCGGAAATTTGCGTGCAGCTCTTCAGTGAATATGTGAATAGCAGAGTTGTAACGAAGATCGGGATCACTTTCATTAAACGCAACGTTAATAAATTCTTTGTTTGTATCATCATATAATTTATGATAGAAAGCCAAAACACGTCGCTCAATTGTTGATTGCAGTCTGTAGGTTTTGTTCAACATCTTCTGTACTCCTTCGTCGGAGACATTACAAAGAAACATTTCTAAGCCTTGGGAGTATCCGCCGAGCCTGGCAATAAATTCATCCGGGAAAATAATATTGATTTTCTCTGGGTCATATTCTTCAAAGTGTTTCTCACCAGCCTGGTCATTTACTTCATGAGCGTTTAACACAAGTTGGCCACCATCAATAATTTTTTGCAGATCTTCAATAGTAACTTTATCAAAAGGTTCAAAACCTTTGTCTTTCAAAAAGAGAATCACGGCTTCATTAAGATCGTTAATGTCCAATGATAGGGAAACGGTTTTTCTAAGGGTGATCATTTTTTATCTGTTTTTTTGGTTAGTATTTTGTTAATATTTTAAAGTTCGAAATAATCAAAAAATGTAACATATTGGCACACCTTTGTCAATATAAAATTTGCAGGTTTAAAGAAATCGACATCAACTAGACAATAACTGGTGATTTGTTATTTTTCATCCTTGACTTCTTTATTAGATTTTGTTAAATTATATTAGTATAAAAAATTATATAAAACCCATCCTGAAAGATCAGGATTATTTTTAATATATCAACAAGAAATTATGCCAACTATTAACCAATTAGTTCGCCATGGTCGTAAGTCAATTGCGAAGAGAAAAAATGCTATTGCGCTTCATACCAGCCTTGACTCTTTGCATCGCAAAAAGAAGGACACAGCTAAAGGAGCTCCGTTTAAACAAGGTGTTTGTTTAAAGGTAACTACAACTACTCCTAAAAAGCCTAACTCCGCTTTGCGTAAAATTGCTCGTGTTCGTTTATCAAACGGCATGGAAGTAACTGCATATATTCCTGGAATGGGCCATAACTTACAAGAACACAGTATCGTTCTAGTAAAAGGTGGTAAAACAAAAGATTTACCAGGTGTTCGCTATAAAGTTGTTCGTGGTGTATTTGATGCCTCTGGTGTTGAAGCAAGACGTCAAGGACGAAGCTGTTATGGCGCTAAAAAACCAAAAAAATAATTAATAAAATAATATGAGAGGTAAACCAGCTCCTAAGAGAACAATTGAAGGCGATTCTAAATATAACGATAAGAATATCGCTAAATTTATTAACTACGTCATGGAAAGAGGAAAGAAGGCCGCAGCCGAGAAGATCGTCTATGGTGCTTTTGAAATCTTGAAAGAAAAAACCAAACAAGACCCAAGACATATCTTTAACAAAGCGATTAAGAAAGTTTCTCCTTTAGTTGAAGTTCGTGGTAAACGTGTTGGTGGCGCTAACTATCAGGTTCCTTTCCAGGTTCGTGGTGAAAGACGCTATTTCTTGGGCTGTAACTGGATTATCGGTGCTGCTAATGATAGAAAAGGCCGTTCAACTGCTGAAAAATTAGCTACTGAAATTTTAGACGCTTCTAACGGTGAAGGTCCATCAGTTAAGAAGAGAGAAGCAGTTCATAAAATGGCTGAGTCTAATAAGGCTTTCGCTCATTTCTCAAGAGCAAAATAATTAATATTTAAATTACGATCTCTACTTTGTAGAGATATATATACTTTATGTCCCGTGACTATCTTTTAGAGAACATTCGAAACATCGGAATCATGGCTCACATCGATGCCGGTAAAACTACTTTTACTGAACGTGTTTTATTTTATACTGGCAAAAAGCATAAAATCGGCGAAGTTCATGAAGGAGCAGCGGAAATGGATTGGATGGAACAGGAAAAAGAAAGAGGTATTACTATTACTTCTGCCGCGACGACTTGTTTTTGGAAACACAATAAAATCAATATTATCGATACTCCAGGGCACGTTGACTTCACAGTTGAAGTTGAACGTTCTTTGCGTGTTTTAGACGGCGCAGTCGCTGTTTTTGACGGTCAGGCTGGCGTTGAGCCACAATCTGAAACTGTTTGGCGTCAAGCTGACAAATATCATGTTCCACGTCTTTGTTTTGTAAATAAAATGGATAAGATGGGAGCTGATTTTTACATGAGTTTAAAATCTATTCGTGATCGTCTAAACCAAAAAGCGGTTGCTATTCAACTTCCTATTGGCGCGGAAAATGATTTAAGTGGAGTTATTGATGTTTTAGAAAAGAAGGCTTATACCTTCTCTGGTTTTAATGGCGTTGATATTAACGAAATTGCTATTCCTGAAGATATGAAAGCTAAGGTTGATGAATATCATAATGAATTAGTTGAAAAAGCTGTTGAATGTGACGAGGTCACTATGGAAAAATATTTAAGTGGTCAGGAAATAAGTGTTGAAGAATTAAAAGCCGCTATTAGAAAAGGAGTAATCGGTAATATGATTTATCCTGTTTTATGTGGTACTGCTCTTCAAAATATTGGTGTTCAATTAGTACTTGATGCAGTCAATGATTACTTACCATCCCCATTAGACGTTCCAGCTATTGAAACAACTGATCCACGTGATCCTGAAAAGAAATATCCTCTATCAGCTAATGATGATAAACCTTTCGTTGGTTTAGCTTTTAAAATTGCAACCGATCCTTTTGTTGGAAAACTTTGTTTCGTTCGTGTTTATCAAGGTGTTTTAACAGCTGGTTCTTATATTGTTAATTCTTCTAAAGATACCAAAGAACGTGTTGGTCGTTTAGTTCGTATGCACGCTAATCACCGTGAAGAAATTAAAGAAATTTGTGCTGGAGATATCGCCGCGGTTATTGGTTTAAAGAATACTACAACTGGTAATACTTTATGTGATGAAAATATTCCTGTTTTACTTGAGTCTATTACTTTTCCAGAACCGGTTATTAAGATTGCGGTTGAACCTAAGACTAAAGTTGATCAAGAAAAAATGGGCGTTGCTTTACAACGTTTAGCTGAAGAAGATCCTACTTTTAGAGTAGAGACTGATGCGGAAACAAATCAAGTTTTAATTTCTGGCATGGGAGAACTTCACTTAGAAATTATTGTTGATCGTATGCGTCGTGAATTCGGCGTTGAAGCTAACGTTGGTAATCCTCAAGTATCATATCGTGAAACTATTACTAAAACTGCTGAAGCTGAACATAAATATGTTAAGCAATCAGGTGGTCGTGGTCAGTATGGTCATTGCGCACTTCGTGTTGAACCGCTTGAATCAGGTAAGGGAATTGAATTTGCTGATGAAGTTAAAGGTGGTGTTATTCCACGTGAATATATTCCTGCGATTGAAAAAGGTTTCAAAGAAGCTGTGCTTAGTGGTACTGTTGCTGGCTATCCCATGGTTGACGTTAAAGCAGCTGTTTTCTACGGTTCATATCATGAAGTTGACTCCTCTGAAATTGCCTTTAAATTAGCCGCTATCCACGCTTTTAGAGATGCTTGTCAAAAGGCTGGCCCAGTTCTACTTGAACCTATCATGAAAGTTGAGGTTACTACTCCTGAAGAATACATGGGTAATATCATTGGCGACTTAAGTTCTAAACGTGGTCAAATCGAAGAAATGTCTGATCGTGCAAATATCAAAGTTGTTAAAGCTAAAGTTCCACTTGCGGAAATGTTTGGTTATTCAACTTCCTTGCGCTCAATGTCTCAGGGTCGCGCTAACTATGTTATGGAATTCTCTCATTATTCTGAAGTTCCAAAAAATATTTTAGAAGCAATCAGAGAAAAGCAGGGTAAATAAGTTTACGCGTATGTTTCCAGAACAATTAAAAAAGATTTTAAATTTAATAAAGAAAACTGGCGATAGAGTTGTTATTTTTGATTCTAATGAGCCGACTAGCTCTTATGTTGTGATGGATTTTGATCGCTATGAGAATATGGTTGGTGATAACGCCCCTATTAATAGCCAGGTTGCAGATTTGTCAGTAAATAAGGAAAAAAGTCCCGTAATTAAAGATTTAAGCAATGAAACTGAAAATTTGACAGAAGAAGATTTAACTGATAAAATAAATCGCGAAATATCTGTGTGGAAAAATGGCAATATTGCGCCATCTTTAGCGGAAGAAGATAGACCTAAAAAGGCCTGGTCAATTCCGTCAAATGTAAAGAATAAAGCACAGGAAATTGAGTAATATTAGAGAAAAATTTTAATAAAAATAAATAATTAATTTAGTTCGGCTGGTTTCCTAAGGGAAAGAAACCCTGGCAACAGGGGCCTTACAACAAAATCATGGCTGTAGAAAAATTTGAACGATCAAAACCCCATGTTAACGTCGGCACTATTGGCCACGTTGATCATGGAAAAACTACTTTAACTGCTGCGATGTTAGCAGTATTTGCTGCTAATGGCATGAAAGCGTCTCACAAAGGTGTTGGCGAAATTGACGCTGCTCCTGAAGAAAAGGCTCGTGGTATTACCATCGCAACTGCTCACGTTGAATACGAATCAGAAAAACGTCACTACGCTCACGTTGATTGTCCAGGACATGCTGATTATGTTAAGAACATGATCACTGGTGCTGCTCAAATGGATGGCGCTATTTTAGTTGTTGCCGCTACTGATGGACCTATGCCTCAAACTAGAGAACACATCTTATTAGCTCGTCAGGTTGGCGTACCTTATATCATTGTTTTCTTAAACAAATGCGATATGGTTGAAGACAAGGAATTAATTGACCTTGTTGAGGAAGAAATTCGTGATTTATTAAAGAAATATGAATTCCCAGGAGACACTACTCCTATTATCCGTGGTTCTGCCTTGAAAGCTTTAGAGAACCCAACTGGTCCTGATGCTGAACCATTAATGAAATTAATGGAAGCATTAGACTCTTATATCCCAGAACCAACTCGTGATGTTGATCATCCTTTCTTAATGCCTATTGAAGATATCTTCTCAATTGAAGGTCGTGGTACTGTTGTTACTGGTCGTATTGAAAGAGGTATGGTTAAAATCGGCGATGAAGTTGAAATCGTTGGTTTAATGGATACAAAGAAAACTACTGTTACTGGAATCGAAATGTTTAATAAACAATTAGAATCTGGTATGGCAGGGGACAATGCCGGTATCTTACTTCGTGGTACAAAGAAAACTGAGGTAGAACGTGGTCAAGTTTTATGTAAAGCTGGAACAGTTACTCCTCACACTGAATTTACTGCTGAAGTTTATGTATTATCCAAGGAAGAAGGTGGTCGTCACAAACCATTCTTCAATGGTTATAAACCTCAATTTTACTTTAAGACAACTGACGTTACTGGCGACATCAATTTACCAGCTGGTACTGAGATGGTTATGCCTGGTGATACAGTTAACTTAACTATTAAGTTAATTGCTCCAATTGCTCTTGAAGATAAACAGAGATTTACTATCCGTGAAGGCGGACGTACAGTTGGTGCTGGTGTTGTTACTACAATTTTAAAATAAGTAAACACTTTGCCCCGTTCTTTATTAAGAAGGACGGGGTTGTAGTGTTAATTTAAAAATTCAATTATGTCCGAAAACAAAAAAGAAGTTAACGAATTTAAACAACGTATCAGAATTAAGATCAAGGCTTTTGATCATAAAATTATTGATCAATCGACTAAGACTATTATCGAAACGATTGAACGTTCTGATGCTCAATTCTTTGGCCCTATCCCGTTACCTACGGAGATTAGAAAATATACGGTAAACCGTTCTACTTTTGTGCACAAAGATGCCCGTGATCAATACGAAATGCGTATCCATAAACGTATGATTGATATCATTGATCCGACCGCCAAAACCATCGAAGATTTAACAAATTTAAATCTACCGGCTGGGGTTGACGTTGAAATTAAAATGTAGTATCATTACAAAGTAATATATTAGTTTGCTAATAATTGGTTAAATAACTCTAAGTAAAAGAAAGTGTTTAAGCGAAAGTTAGTCAAAATTTGGAGGTAAATCAGCGAGAAATAACTATAAGTAAAATCAATAACAAAACGTGTTATTTTTATAGTTTGTTTTAAGGCTGGTTTTAGACCAGTTTTTTGTTTAAGAATGAAGACAAATATGAAATTTATTTTAGGAAAAAAATTAAGCATGACCCAAGTTTGGAGTGATGATAAAGTTGTAGCTGTAACTGCGGTTTTAGCTGGTCCTTGTGTTATAACTCAGGTCAAAACTAAAACTAAAGATGGTTACGAAGCTGTTCAATTAGCCTTTGGCGATAGAAAAGCTAAAAATATTAAAAAACCTCAACTTGGTCACCTTAAAAATTTAGATGTTAAGCCTGCTCACTTAAGAGAGTTTAGAGTTGCTAATCCTGATACTTTTAAAGTAGGAGATGTTGTTAGCGTTGAAACTTTTGCAGCTGGCGATCCGATTAACGTAACTGGAACTTCAAAAGGAAAAGGTTTTCAAGGTGTTGTTAAACGTCATCATTTTTCTGGTCATAAACATACTCATGGTAATAAAGATCAAGAAAGAATGGGTGGTTCTATTGGTCCAAAAGGTCCAGCTCATGTTTTTAAAGGTACAAGAATGGGCGGTCGTATGGGTGGAGATAGAGTTACTACTACTAACTTAGAAGTTGTTTCAGTTGATAATGAAAAGAATATAATTTACGTTAAGGGTTCTGTTCCAGGATCTATTAATGGCTTAGTTATGATTGCTGGTCGTGGTGATATTAAATTAAATTTAAAAAATGAAGCCAAGGAAGTTACTCCCGAAGTTGTTGAAGTAACTGAACCAATAGAAGCTGTTGAGGCTGCTCCTGAGGTAACTGAGGCAAAAGAAGAAGAAAAGGTAGAAGAGATCAAAGCGTAAAAGTATTAAGTAATTGATTATTATATGTCATTAAAGATAAAAGTTTACAATCAATCAGTTGAAGAAGTTAAGGATTTAGAATTAACTGATAAAATTTTTGGCGTTAAGGCTAATAACGAATTATTGCATCAAGCGGTAATTGCGCAAATGGCTAATGCTCGTCAGGTTTTAGCTCATACTAAAGGTAGAGCAGAAGTTTCTGGTGGTGGTAAAAAACCTTGGAAACAAAAGGGAACTGGACGTGCTCGTGCTGGTAGTAGCCGTTCTCCAATTTGGATTGGTGGTGGTGTAACTTTTGGTCCGACTAAAGATAGAAATTTCAAGAAGAAAATAAATTTGAAGATGAAACAAAAAGCATTATTTATGGCTTTATCTGATAAATTTATTACTAACTCTTTAGTTATTGTTGATAATTTAGAATTTGCAGAATATAAAACAAAGCAATTTAATACTTTGTTAACTACTTTTGAAAAGAAAGTTTTGAATAATGAACGTCGCGATATTTTGATTGTTAATGAAGCTAAAGAAGAAAAAGCAAAATATTCTAGCCGTAACTTAAAGGGTGTTAAAGTTATTAACTTAGAAAATATTAATTTGGTAGATTTATTGAATTATAAAAATTTATTATTAACAGAAAACGGCGTTAAAGTTTTAACTGATCGTTATAATAAATAATTTTGAAAAATATGGCTTTATTTGGAAATAAAAAAACTGATGCAACTGACAAGAAGGTGGCTTCTAAAAAAGTAGCTCCTAAAAAGGAAGAGACTGCAGTTAGCATGAATGAATTATATAAAGAGACTGCTACTAAAACTGTTAAATCCTCTGACGGTAAAACTAAAAAAGTTGTTAAAAAAAATGACGCTTATAGAATTTTAGTTAAACCATTGGTTACTGAAAAAGCAGCTATTTCTAGCGAACACGGTAAATATGTTTTTGTTGTTTCCTTGAAGGCTAATAAAATTGAGGTTGCTAAAGCGGTTGAAGCTATCTATGGAGTAAAGGTTGTAAAAGTAAATATTGCTAACGTTGATGGAAAGAAAGTATCACGTGGAAAAATTCGTGGACAGAGAAAAGATTGGCGTAAGGCTACTGTAACTTTAGAAAAAGGCCAAACTATTAAAATTTACGAAGGAGTTTAATTTGAACACATTTATTTGAATACATATGGGTATTAAAAAAGTAAAAGCAAATACACCGGGACGACGTGAAGCGACTTTTGATGATTTCAAAGATCTAACAAAGTTTACTCCGGAAAAAAGACTTATCGTGCCAAAGAAAAAAAGAGGTGGCCGTAATAGTCAGGGTAAAATTACTGTTCGTCATCGTGGCGGCGGAGCTAAGCGCTTTGTTCGTTTAGTTGATTTTAAACGTGATAAATATAATGTTCCTGCAACTGTTGCTGCAATTGAATACGATCCAAACCGTGGCGCACGTTTAGCTTTATTAAATTATGCTGATGGTGAAAAGAGATATATCGTTGCTCCAATTAATTTAGGAGTTGGTGATAAAATCATGAGTTCTAAAGAGTTAATTGAAATAAAAACTGGTAACGCTTTAGCACTTCAATTTATTCCAGCTGGTATGGCTGTTAGCTCAGTTGAACTTGAACCAGGCGAAGGAGCAAAAATTGCTCGTGGAGCTGGTAACGTAGTTTACGTCATGGGCGTTGAAGGTAAGTATGCTCAGATTAAAATGCCATCGGGCGAAATCAGAAAAGTTAAGAAAGAATGTTTATGTACAGTTGGCCAAGCTAGTAATCCTGATAAACGTCATATTTCCCTTGGTAAGGCTGGACGTACTCGTCACCTTGGTATTAGGCCAACAGTTCGTGGTACTGCTATGAATCCGGTTGATCATCCACACGGTGGTGGTGAAGGTAAACAGTCTATTGGTTTACGTCATCCGAAAACTCCATGGGGCAAACCTGCTCTTGGTGTTAAGACAAGACGCAAGAGACATTCAGATCGTTTGATTATTAAAAGACGTGCGAAGAGAAAATAATTTGTAATTAGTAATAAACAAATATGTCCAGAAGTTCAAAAAAAGGACCATACATAAATCTACGTTTAATCAATAAGATTAAAAATCTTAAACCAGGTGATAAAACTGTTATCAAGGTTTGGGATAGAGCCGCTACTATTACTCCTGAAATGGTTGGTTTCACTTTGGGTGTTCATAATGGCAAGACTCACGTTCCAGTTTACGTTGTAGAAAATATGGTTGGTCATCGTTTGGGTGAATTTTCCCAAACACGTAAGTTTGTTAGTCATGGCGGTAAGATGGCCAAGACTCAGGCTGCTGATAAAAAGAAATAATTTAAATACATATGGAAGTAAAAGCTAGTTTAAACCATTTGAGAATGTCACCGCGAAAAGCTCGCTTGGTTATTGATGTTGTTCGAAAAATGCCGGTTAACGCCGCTTTGGACCAATTAAAATTCATCAATAAAAAAGCAACTGACCCTATCGCTTGTTTAGTTCGTTCAGCAGTTGCTAACGGAGTTAATACTTACGGTTTGGAAGCTGACAATTTATATATTAAAGAAATCCGTTCTGACGAAGGCGTAATGTTAAAACGTTGGATGCCTAGAGCTCATGGTCGTGCAACTTCAATTCGCAAACGTGGTTGTCATCTAAATGTTATTCTAGCTGAAATTAAAGAAAGCGGTAAAAAAGAAAAGAAAGTTCTAAAAACAGCTGACCCAGTTAAATTAGAAAAGTTAGTTGCAGATAGCGCTCAAACAAGTAAAGTAAATAAAGCTAAGAAAGAATCTAAAGTTAAAAATACTGCAACATCTGAAAAGGGAACTGAGATTGTTGACCCAAGAATGGAAGGTCACCACGCTCATGCCAAAGTTGAAGGCAAGGGTTTCTCAGGAAAAATGTTCAGACGTAAATCAGGATAATTCGTCCGAAACGGACTTGTAAATATATTTGGTAATTAAATTGATTTTAAATACATATGGGTAAAAAAGTAAATCCGAAAATTCTACGCATGGGAATCACCAAGACTTGGGCCTCGGTTTGGTTTGAGAGTGGTGAGAAGTATATCAAAAATGTTCGTCAGGATGTTTTGGTTCGCAAATACATGATTCGCGAATTTAAAGAAGCTGGCGTTGATAAAGTAGAAATTATTCGCAGTTTAAATAAAATCGAAATCACCGTTTTAACCGCTAAGCCAGGTTTAATTATCGGCCGTGGTGGTAACGGAGTTGAAGAATTGAAAAATAAACTACATACAAAATTTTTAAAGAATTTCCGTATGGGTGAAATCAGTTTGAATATCAAAGAAGCTAGTCGTCCAGGTTTAAGTTCTCAAATCGTTGTTCAGTCAATGATCATGGATATTGAGAAACGTATGCCTTTCCGAAAAGTAATGAAGCAAACCATCGGAAAAGTTGAAAGAGCTGGAGCGCTAGGAGTTAAAGTTGTTGTTTCTGGTCGTTTAAATGGAGCTGAAATTGCTCGTCAAGAAAAATTAGTATCGGGCAAAGTTCCACTTCAAACATTAAGAGCCGATATAGATTATGCTCGCGGAGCTGCTCACACAACTTACGGAGCAATCGGAATTAAGGTTTGGATTTATAAAGGTGAAGTATTTGAAAAAGAATCACAAAAAGGTGAAGTGATTGCCAACTAAAATATATAAAATAAAGTTTGTTATATGTTAATGCCAAAGAAAACTAAATGGAGAAAGGATCAAAAACGACGTCGTGGCGGTAAAGCCAGTCGTAATTTGAATATCAGTTTCGGTAGCTACGGCTTAAAGGCCTTAACTCCTTGCTGGGTTTCCTCTCGTCAAATTGAATCCGCTCGTCGCGTTATGACTAAATACGTCAAGAAAGGCGGTAGAATTTGGATTAGAATTTTCCCTGATAAACCAGTTACTGCTCATGGTGGAGAAATTCCTATGGGTAAAGGTAAAGGTGCGGTTGATTACTATGTTGCGATTGTAAAACCTGGCATGATCATGTTTGAAATGGAAGGACTAGATAAGGCCACTGCTAAAAAAGCGATGGAATCAGCTGGACACAAACTACCTATTAAATGTCAGTTTATTAGCAAAGAGTAATTTATTAGACCGATAATAAAAATATGGAATTTAAAGAATTAAAAAATAAGGATAAAAAAGAGCTGCAAGAATTATTAGTAGTAAATCGTGAGAAACTACGTGAATTACGTTTTAAGGATTCTAATAAGCAGTTAAAAAATATTCGCGAAATTCGTGTCGTGAGAAATCTCATTGCTCAAGTTTTAACGTTATTAAATAAACAAGACTAATATGCCTGCTAAAAAAATAGAGACTGCAGCTAAAGCAGTAAAAATTGAAAAAAAGGCAACCATCACTAAAAAGTTTAATGGTGTCGTGGTTAGCAATAAAAACGATAAAACTATTGTTGTGAAAGTTGAATCTGTTAAAGTTCATCCTAAATATAAAAAGAGATATACCGTTAGCCGTCGTTACAAAGTTCATGATGAAAAAAATGAATATAAAGTTAACGATAAGGTTGTTTTTATAGAATGTCGTCCGCTAAGTCGTGATAAACGCTGGCGTGTACTTAAGCAATAATAGGAAGATAGTGATATAAATATATGATTCAAGTACAAACTTATTTAAAAGTAGCTGATAATTCCGGTGCCAAAGAAATTATGTGCATCAGAGTTCTTGGTGGATATAAAAAACGTTACGGTCACGTTGGTGATATTGTTGTAGCGGCTGTTAAAAGTGCAGTTCCTCATGCAGCTATTAAAAAAGGTGATGTAGTTAAAGCAGTTATTGTTAGAACTAAAAAAGAAATTCGTCGCGTTGATGGTTCTTATTTAAGATTTAGTGATAATGCAGCTGTAATTATTAATGACGCTGAAAAGAAGGATCCGAAGGGAACACGTATTTTTGGGCCAGTTGCCCGTGAAATAAGAAAAGCTGGTTTTATTAAAATCGCTTCATTAGCTCCTGAGGTTTTGTAATCAAAAAAGTAAGTAACCCTCCTACGGCGGGTAAAAAAATATGAATATCAAAAAGAACGACAAAGTACAAATATTAGCTGGTAAAGACAAGGGTAAATCCGGAAAGGTTTTGCAAGTTCTACCTGCTCAAGGACGCGTTAGTATTGAAGGTTTAAACTTATTGATTAAACATTTAAGACCTAATCGTAGCAATGAAAAGGGTCAAAGAATTGAATTCCCAGCTTTTATCAATGTATCTAATGTAGCTGTTATTTGTCCAAAATGTGGCAAAACTACTAAAATTGGTTATAAAACAATAAAAACTGAAGATGGAAAAGGAAAGAAGTTTAGAGTTTGTAAAAAATGTCACGAAACCATTGAATAATTTTAAAACTATGAGATTAAAAGAAAAATATAAAAAAGAAATAAGCAAGGCATTAGCAGAGAAGTTTGCTTATAAAAATGAATTTTTAATTCCTCGTCTTCAGAAGGTTGTTCTTAATGTTGGTTTCGGTCATCATGTAAAGGAAAAAGAATTTATTGCCAGTGTAGAAAAAGGTTTAACTAAAATCAGTGGTCAGAAAATTGTCTTTACTGAAGCTAAAAAATCAATTTCCGCATTTAAAATCAGAGAAGGATTAGTTATTGGCGCAAAGGTAACTTTACGTGGCGATCGTATGTATGATTTTGTTGAAAAACTAGTTAATATAACTTTCCCTAGAGTTCGAGATTTCCGTGGTATTACTGATAAATCAGTAGATCGTAATGGTAATTTAACAGTTGGTTTCAAAGAATTTGTTTCTTTCCCAGAAATTCACGTTGAAGAAGTCGATAACGTGTTTGGTTTAGAAATTTGTTTAGCAACTACTGCTAAAAATAAAGCTGAAGGCTTGGAATTATTCCGTCTTATTGGCTTTCCGTTTAAAAAAGACAGCAAATAATTTAAATATCTATGGCAAGAATTGCATTAATTGTTAAAGCAAAAAGAAAACCAAAATTTTCTACCCGTAAAATAAACCGTTGCTGGCGTTGTGGCCGTAACCATGGTTTTATCGGCGATTTCAAATTGTGCCGTATTTGTTTCCGGGAATTAGCTGATAACGGTGATTTACCGGGTATCACAAAATCCAGCTGGTAATAAGTTATTAAGTATTTACTAAAAATATGATGGATCCCATCGCAGACATGTTCACAAGAATTAGAAACGCTTCCGCCGTTAAAAAATCGGAGATTGTTTTGCCTATGAGTAAACTGAAGTATGAAGTGGCAAAAATCTTAGAAGAAGGTGGTTGGGTTAAGAAAGCCGCAGTTATTGCCGGCGGTCTTGACGGTAAGCATACTATTTTTGATGAACTTCAAATTCAATTAAAATACCGCAAAAATGGTAAACCTCAGATTAGTTCTATTAAAAGAATTAGTCGCCCAGGTTTAAGAATTTATGTTGGTAAGGATGAAATTCCTACGGTTTTAAATAACTACGGCATGGCTATTTTGTCTACTTCTAAAGGTTTAATGACCAACAAAGAAGCTAAGAAGCAAAAAATCGGCGGTGAAGTGTTAGGAGAAATTTTTTAAATAAATAAAAATAATTTTATATGTCACGTTTAGGAAAATTGCCAATTCAATTACCAGCCGGAGTTCAAGTTACTATTAAGGAACGCGAAATTATTTTTAAAGGTCCGAAAGGCGAATTAAAAATAGCGACCAACCCTTTAATTGAAGTTAAGGTTGAAAATAATGAAGTTATTGTTACTCCTTATGATAAGGCGGCTAAAAATGCTAGCGCTATGTGGGGTTTAGTTTGGAGTTTATCTCGAAACTGCGTTATTGGTGTTAGCGAAGGATTTATAAAAAAATTGGAAATCAATGGTGTTGGTTATAGAGCTGCAGTTGTCCCTGGTCAAATAAATATGGCTTTAGGATTTTCTCATCCGATTGAATTTAAATTACCGGTTGGAATTTCCGCTATCGTTGAAGGTAATACTATTACTTTAAGTGGATCTGATAAGCAATTAGTTGGAGAAACCGCCGCTCAAATTCGAAGATTACGTAAACCAGAACCTTATAAAGGTAAGGGTGTTAAATATTCTGATGAGGTTATTAGACGTAAGGCTGGAAAATCAGCTTCAAAAGGTAAATAATTTGATTAACAGAGAATTAATTATATGGATAAAAATAAGGCTAAAAATCAAAAAAATATTCGTCGTCATGCTAAGGTTCGTTCTACTATTTCAGGAACTGAAGCTTGTCCACGTTTAAGCGTCTATCGTTCAAATCGTGGTATGTTCTTGCAACTTATCAACGATTTAAATGGTAAGACTTTTGCTAGTGCTTCAACTTTAGAACTTAAAACTAAGGCTTCTAAAATTGATTTAGGCAAAGAATTGGGATTGCTAATCGCTAAAAAAGCGAAGGATTTAAAAATCACTAAGGTTGTTTTTGATCGCAGCTCTTATAAATACCATGGTCGCGTTAAGGCGGTTGCCGAAGGGGCTCGCGAAGGTGGTCTAGAATTTTAATATTATATTGTCATTTCCGCATAGCGGAAAAAACTAAACATTGAAATATGTCTGAAATTAAAAAAACTACAAGCGAAGATAAGACAAAGGAAGTTGCTAAAGGAGCAGCAACTACTGTCGCTTCTGATATCTACGGCGGACAAAAACGCAACCAAGGAAATGGTGGCGGTAATGGCGGCGGAGGTTATCGTGGCCCTAAAAGAGGTGGACGTGATGATAGACCAAAGGATGACATGGAACAACGTATTCTTGAGGTAGCTCGCGTAACTCGTGTTATGGCTGGTGGTAAAAGAATGAATTTTAGAGCTTGCGTTGCAATTGGTGATAAAAAGGGAAATGTTGGCGTTGGGCTTGGTAAAGGAGCTGATGTTACTATGGCAGTTAATAAGGCTGTAAATCGTGCCAAGAAGACTATGGTTAACGTCCCGATGATTAATGAAACTATTCCTCATGAAGTTCGTCTAAAAATGGGTGCTGCTAAACAGTTGTTTAAACCAGCTAAAAAAGGACGTGGTGTTATTGCTGGTGGCGTTACTCGTATTATTTTAGAATTAGCTGGCGTTAAGAACGTTACTAGCAAGGCTCTTGGTTCAAATAACAAAGTTAATAATGCTCGTTGTACTATAGAGGCTCTTCGTCAGTTACGTCGTACTGAAGTTAAGGATGAGAATAAAAAAGAAGAAGTTAAGGTAGAAAAAAAATAATTTTCAAATAATTGAATCTATATGTTATCACTTAATACTATTAAAAAAACTAAAGGCTCATCTAAAGCCATAAAACGTGTCGGTCGCGGTAACTCTTCCGGACATGGTACTTATAGTACCCGCGGTTTAAAAGGTCAGAAATCTCGTTCTGGCGTTAGCGGTTTGAAACGCTTAGGTATGCGCAAACAGTTATTATCAATTCCGAAAGTTCGTGGTTTTAAATCCCATAAACCAAAGAATCAGATTGTAAGTGTTAAGGCGATTAACAATAATTTTAAAGACAATGAAGTTGTTAATTCTGCCTCTTTGTTCGAAAAGAAATTAATTGGCTCACTTGATTTGCCGGTTAAAATCTTGGGCAAAGAAAAGTTAACCGTTAAAGTAACTTTTGAAAAAATTTCTTTAAGTGAACCAGTTAAAAACCAAATTAAATAAGTTAGAACTATATGTTCGATAAATTAGAACAAATTTGGAAGGCTAAAGATTTAAGAAATAACATCCTCTTCGTTTTGGGGATGTTAGTTATATTCCGTTTTGCAGCCCATATCCCCGTTCCTGGTGTTAATGCAGTTGCTTTGAAAAATCTATTTGCTTCTAACCAAATTTTAGGTTTGATGAATTTATTTTCCGGCGGAGGAATGGAAACTTTCTCTATTGTTATGATGGGCGTCGCTCCATATATTACCTCTTCAATTATTTTTCAATTACTAGGAATGATTGTTCCGTCAGTTGAAGAAATGCAAAAAGAAGAATCTGGTCGTCAAAAAATAAATATGTGGACCCGTTGGTTAACAGTTCCTTTGGCTGCCATGCAGGCTTATGGAATGATAACTTTGCTTAATAGAGGTACGTCTGGTATTTTAGGACAAATTACTACTTTTGATTTTGCGGTCATGATAATCACTATCAGCGCTGGAACTATTTTCTTAATGTGGTTAGGAGAACTTATTTCTGAAAAGAAAGTTGGTAACGGAATCTCATTATTAATTTTTGCTGGTATTGTGTCTGGTTTACCAAAAATGGTGCAACAGATTTTTATAACCTTTGATTCTACTCAACTTTTCATGTTAATCGGTTTCATTATAATAACTATAATTACAGTTATTGGAGTTGTTATTATCAACGAAGGCCAAAGAAATATTCCCGTTCAATATGCTCGTCAGATTAGAGGTAATCGAACCTTCGGCGGGACCAGCACTCATCTACCTTTAAGAGTAAATATGGCCGGTGTTATCCCTATTATATTTGCTATTTCCGTTGTTTTATTTCCTTCGATGATTGCTCAGTTTTTAATTCATGCAAAAACTGCTTGGGTAGCTAACGCTGCAACTGCCACAATAACTTTATTTAATAATCAGTTATTTTACGGAATTACTTATTTTATTTTAGTATTTGCGTTTACCTATTTTTATACTGAAGTTATTTTTCACCCATCTCAAATTGCTGAAAATCTTCAAAAACAAGGTGGTTTTATTCCTGGAATTAGACCAGGAAAAACTACTAGCGACTACCTAGCTTCAACTACCCATAAAATTATTTTAGTTGGCGCTCTATTTCTTGGTCTTATTGCGGTTCTACCATTAATTATGGGCTATTTTACCGGCGTTCAAGCGTTCGCAGTCGGCGGTACAAGCTTATTAATCGTAGTTTCGGTTGTTATTGAAACTGTTAAACAAATTGAAGCACAGCTAACAATGCGTGAATACGACGGACTCTAAAAAATTTTTAAAATTTAGATATAAAAAAGCGGCTTTATTGCCGTCTTTTTTTATGTTATAATAGCAATAATAACATTAATAAATTATAATCATATGAGTTTAGCCGACATTGCTAAGAACGCTAAGGAAATGACTGACTATCGCTTAGATCAAAAACTAGACGAATTCTTTCGTAAGAATCCATCTTTTAAGAATCTGGGTGATAATCGAGAAATTGTTTTTAACATTATTAAGAAATATAAAGACAAAAGTCGTCATGGAATAAAATCATCTCGCCTAACGGTTCGTGACGATATGTATCATCTTTACGAAAAACGTTTGGAGCTTGGCCTTAGCCGAACTGATTTGGATGATTTAAAAGATCTGTTAGAAACATTTATATCTTAAAGTAAATATGGTTTACATAAAATCGACGGAAGAAATTAGAATTATTAGAGAAGGCGGAAAAAGATTGTCCGCAATTTTATCTTGCTTAGCCAAAGAAGTTAAACCGGGAGCAGAGACGGCTAAGATTGAAGAGCTATTTGATAAAATGGTTCGTGAAATTGGTGGCCGCCCGGCTTTTAAAAATTATCCTATGGGTGGCGGAATATTTTTTCCATCTGGTGTTTGTGTTTCAATAAATAATGAAGTTGTTCACGGCGCAGCTCTTCCTAACAGAATTATTAAAGAAGGAGATATAGTTGATCTCGATATTGGTATGGAATGGCCAATGACCCCTGATTTAAGGGAAAAATTTAAAGCCCCTATTAATAAGCATTCTAAAGGCGGTGGTTTTTTTACAGATATGTGCACTACTGTTCCAGCAGGTAGAATAAATAAAGACGCAAAAAAACTTTTACAAGTTGCCGAGGAATGTTTATATCGAGCAATTAAAAAAGTTAAGCCAGGAAATACAATTAATGATTTAGCGAGGGCTGTCCAAGATTATGCTGAGTCATATGGTTACGGAGTGGTTCGTGATTTAGTCGGACACGGGGTTGGATATTTTGCTCATGAAAAACCTGATGTTTTTAATTTTGAAATTAATGAAGATGCCAAAGAAAATATAGTTCTTGAACCGGGAATGGTTATAGCGATTGAGCCGATGATTAATCTCGGCGATTATCGCGTTAAAATGGCGCGTAACAGCTATACTGTTGTTACCAATGATCATTCTCTGAGCGCTCATTTCGAGCATACAGTGGCCGTTACTGGTCATGGATGCGAGATATTAACTAGGTAATATGGACGATAAAAAATATTTAGGAATTGATTGGGGTGAAAAGAGAATCGGGCTTGCCTTGGCTGACGAGGAGACTTGTTTAGCTTTGCCTTTTAAAACGGTGAGTAGCTTGACTGAGCTTTTGGCTGTAATTAAAGAAGAAGAAATTGATGAGATAGTTATTGGCAGTCCTAAGAAAATGAATGGCGATGTGGCCAATAACCCACTTTGGTTAAACTTTGTTGAGCAATTAGAAATAAAGAGTGGCAAGAAAATAAATTTTTTAGACGAGCGACTCAGTAGCTTAGCGGCCGATGCTTTAAGTGGAGAAAAAAAAGATAAAGCTGAGCGCGATGAAATTGCGGCGACTATTATTTTACAAGACTATTTAGATAGTAATTAAGATGGACGAGACTAGAATTTCAAGCGCAATAATTTTGAATCGCTCCGACTATCGCGAGAGCGATTCTTTAGTTACGGTTTATACTAAGGAATTCGGCAAATTATCTCTAGTGGCACGAGGAACAAAAAAAATAAACTCAAAATTAGCGGGTCATTTAGAGCCATTTAGTTTAGTAAACATATTAATTATCAAGGGGAAGGGGTTTGATTATATAGGTAGTGCGCTAGGCGAGAATGCGTATTTAAATTTGAAGGATAATTTAAATAAAATATATTATTCGGGTAGAGTAATAAGCTGGTTTAGTCGTTTAGTGCGTGATGGTGAGCGCGACGAGCGCCTATTTCTTCTTTTAAAGCGCTGGCTAGAGGTTACGGATAAGTATTTTGAAGACGATTTTACTAAAGAGAATGGGGAACTATTTTTTATCTTTTTTGCACTTAAACTAATGACCGAGTTAGGGTATAAGCCGGAAATGTATGAATGTTTAAACTGTCGAAATTTAATTGAGCCAGGTAAGAATTATTTTAATTTAAAAAATGGTGGCCTGGTTTGTGGGCCTTGCCTTGAGAGAGAACGCAAGACACAAGTATTTTCAGCGGCTGAAATATTGACAATATCTGATAATTGTATCAAGTTAATGCGTTTCATTATGGATAATAAACTTGATATGGCTAAAAAATTAAAATTGGATAAAAAGGTTATCAAGGAATTGTCAAATTTAACCACTAATTTTTTAAATTTTCATGTCTAACATATTTTCTAGTATTCTAAGTAAAAACGGCCTCAAATTGGGGTCGTTTTTTCTTGCTAAGACGCCTAAAATAAGTTAAAATTTAGGTAGTTGAATATATATAATTTAAGATAAAAAACGACAAATTTCGTTTAATTTTTTATGTTAAGAACTCATACTTGCGGAGAATTAAATACGGGTCATGTTGGCGAGACTGTAACTTTGTCTGGCTGGGTGGCTAGTGCGCGTAATCTAGGTGGTTTGATTTTTATTGATTTGCGCGATCGCTATGGCATAACTCAAGCCAAACTTGATCCTACTACAAATAAAGAGGCGGCTGAGATTGCAGAAAAATTACATTCCGAATGGGTTGTAAAAATTATAGGTTATGTTGAAGCTAGACCACAGGAAATGCAGAATAAAAAAATAGCCACTGGCGAAATTGAAATAATTATTTCAAGTATTGAAGTTTTAAGTGAGGCTCAGGTTATGCCTTTTGAGCTTAATGAAGATAAAAATGGTGAGGCCAATGAAGCCTTAAGATTAAAATATCGTTATTTAGATTTGCGACGCCCTAAACTTCAGAAAATGTTAGCCGTTAAAGATAAGTTTTTTACTTATTGCAGGGAGTATTTCCATGATAATGGTTTTATTGAAGTCCAGACTCCTATTTTAGCCAATTCATCTCCTGAAGGGGCACGTGATTTTTTAGTCCCTTCTCGTTTATATCCAGGTAAGTTTTATGCTCTCCCTCAGTCGCCTCAGCAATTCAAACAATTATTAATGGTGGGCGGGATTGATAAATATTTTCAAATTGCCCCATGCTTTAGAGATGAGGATCCACGTATGGATAGGGCCTATGGCGAATTTTATCAATTAGATATTGAAATGAGTTTTGTTGATCAAGAAGATATCTTTGCTTTAATGGAACCATTCGCAAAAAATTTAACTGATAAATTTAGTGAAAAGAAAATTGTTGGACTTTTAGATTCCGGTCGCTTTAAAAGATTGTCTTGGAAGGAATCAATGGAAAGATATGGTGTTGATAAGCCAGACTTACGATTTGATTTAGAAATTAAAAATGTTAGTGATTTAGTTGCTGATTGCGGTTTTAGTGTTTTTGAAGAAGCAATTAAAAATAATGGCGTTGTCCATGCTTTGAAAATTGATGGCGGGGCAAAGTTTACTCGTAAAGAAATTGATGAATTAACCGAAATTGCAAAAAAACGTGGCGCTAAAGGCTTGGCTTATTTATCGATGAAAGAAGGAGCTTTGAATTCACCATTTGCAAAATTTTTAAGCCCAGAGAAATTAAATTCTTTAGCCCTAGAATGTGAAGTTAAAGAAGGCGATATTGTTTTCTTTGCGGCTGACGTTTGGCGAACAGCTTGTAATGTCTTAGGCGTTATTAGAAATGAAGTAGCAACACGCTTAGGTCTTAAGGATAATTCTAAAGCGGCTTGGGCCTGGGTAGTTGATTTCCCGATGTATGATTATTCAGATATCGAAGAGGGAAGAATTGATTTCGGTCACAACCCTTTTTCCATGCCTCAAGGTGGTTTAAAATCTTTGCAAGAAAAAAATCCACTTGATATTTTAGCTTTTCAATTTGATTTAGTTTTAAATGGCTTTGAAGTTTCAAGCGGCGCTATTCGTAATCATGAACCAGAAATAATGTATGAAGCTTTTAAGATCGCTGGTTATAGTCGTGAGGAAGTCGATAATAGATTCGGTGGAATGATTAACGCTTTCTCTTATGGCGCCCCACCTCATGGAGGTAATGCGCCTGGCGTCGACAGAATACTGATGGTTTTAAATGATTGGGATTCTATTCGCGATATTTATGCTTTTCCAAAAGATGGAAATGGAAAAGATTTAATGATGGATAGTCCGAGCGAAGTTTATCCTAATCAACTTGATGAACTCTCAATAAATATCAAAGAAGTAAAAAACAAATAAATAAAACCCTTTACGTCGGGTATAAACATATGTCAAAAATTATAATCAAATCATTATATCGTGAAACAGAAAAATATTTAGGAAAAAATATTTTAGTTTCTGGTTGGGTAAGAACGTCAAGAAGCTCAAAGGAATTTGGTTTTATTGAATTAAATGATGGTTCTTTCTTTAAGGGATTGCAAATCGTATTTGATAATAATTTAAATAATTTCTCTGAAGTAGAAAAAGTTAGTGTTGGTTCTTCACTTGAAATTGAAGGTGATTTAGTTGAATCGCCGGCCGCTGGTCAGGCTTTTGAACTTAAAGCAACCAAAATTACTATTATTAGTTTAGCCCCAGAAAATTATCCTCTTCAGAAAAAGAAACATAGTTTTGAATTTCTAAGAACCATCGCTCATTTACGTGGACGAAGCAATACTTTTTCAGCGGTTTTTCGTCTTCGTTCAACTCTTAGCTATGCGATTCATAAGTTTTTTCAAGAACAAGGTTTTTCTTATATTCATACACCAATAATTTCAACTAGCGATGCTGAAGGAGCGGGCGAAATGTTTCAAGTAACTACTCTTGATTTGAAAAAACCAAAGACTGATGATAAAGGAGAAATTGATTACAAAGAAGATTTTTTTGGTAAAAAAGCGGGTTTAACTGTTAGTGGTCAATTAAATGCTGAAGCATTAGTTATGGGCCTTGATAAGGTTTATACATTCGGCCCAACTTTTAGAGCTGAAAATTCTTACACAACTCGTCACGCTTCTGAATTTTGGATGATGGAACCAGAAATGGCTTTCGCCGATATTAATGATGATATGGATATGGAAGAAAAAATGATTAAATATTTAATTAATTATGTCTTAAAAGAAATTCCTGAAGAGATGGAATTCTTTGATAAATTTATTGATAACACTTTACTTGAAAGATTAAATAAAATTGCTAACTCTGATTTCCGTCGCATGACTTATACGGAGGGAATAGATATTTTAGAAAAGAGTGGGAAGAAATTTGAATATCCGGTTTCTTGGGGGATTGATTTGCAAACTGAACATGAACGTTATCTTTGTGAAGAGGTCGTAGGTGGTCCAGTTTTTTTAACTGACTATCCAAAAGAAATTAAAGCTTTTTACATGCGCCTTAATGATGATAATAAAACTGTAGCGGCTGTTGATTTACTTGTTCCTGGAATTGGTGAAATTATTGGCGGTAGTCAGAGAGAGGAACGTTTAGAAGTTTTAATTAAAAGAATGGAAGAACTTGGTTTGTCTCAAGAAGATTATGACTGGTATTTAGATTTACGTCGCTTTGGATCAGTTAAGCATGCTGGCTTTGGGCTTGGTTTTGAAAGATTGATTATGTATTTTTCTGGCATGGCCAATATTCGTGATGTTATTCCTTTTCCACGTACGCCTAAGAATGCTGAGTTTTAATTATTGAAGTTTAACTATTGAATTTTAATTGCTCTGGATTTATTTTCTGCGCTTAGATGATTTCTGGGGCAAAAACTCACTGACGTTCGTTTTTGCGGTACGAAATCATATGCGCTTCGAAAACATATCCAGAGCAATTAAACATTATATTAAATAAATTAAAATCAACATATAACAAAAAATATATGAATAATAAACAAAACGCCAAATACGCCTTCTACTACTTGTTGTCACTAGTTGCCTTGATTTTTGTTTCAATTTCAGTTGGGATGATTGTTTATAGCATAATTGATAAAACCGTTCCTGATGCTTTGTATATTTATTATGGAAATTATGATGGCCAGTTAAAATTTGCAATTTCAGCCTTAATTATTGCTACTCCTATTTTTTATTTTCTTTCCAGTTTAATTTTAAGAGGTCTTAAAAAAGGCGATTTGGAGAAAGATTCTGGTGTTCGTCGCTGGTTAACTTATTTTATTCTTCTAGTTTCCTCAGTTATTATTCTTGGTACTTTAATTAGCGTTATAAATAATTTTTTATCCGGTGAACTTACTAGCCGCTTTATTTTAAAAGCGCTGACTGTTTTTATAATCTCAGCTAGTTCTTTTTCTTTCTATTTTTATGATATTAAGAGAGAGGATTTAATTAAAAAAGATTTAGTAATTCGTCTTTTCTTTATTATATCTTTAGCCTTAGTAGTGGCTGCTTTTATTGCTGCTTTCTTTTTTGTTGAATCTCCTAAAAATGCGAGAAATCGTCTACTTGATGAAAAAGTTATTAACAATATTTCTAATCTAGAAAATTCAGTTAATAGTTATTATGAAAGCTATAAAAAGTTACCAGATAATTTAGAAGCCCTTAAGACGGGGAAGAATTTTTATTTAGATAATTTTTCCTTAGTTGACCCAGAAACAAAACAAGCGATCGTTTATCAAAAAGTAAGTGAGACTGAATTTAAATTCTGCGCAACTTTTAGAACCGATAGCCGAAAAGATTCAAGTGGTCGCGATGTTGCTACTCCTTATCAGGTCTATCCGTCTTCTCCTGGCGATAAAAATCATGCCGCTGGTTATCAATGTGTACCAGGAAATCTTTGGTCAGTTATTAAGGCAGAGCCAGCCACTACTACAATAGTTAACTAGTTATGATGGATTTTACGACTGAAAAATTTTCTGGACCGCTCGGCTTGCTTTTAAGCATGATTGAGAGTGAGGAAATGGATATAACGGAAATTGCTTTGGCAAAAATTGCTGATGAGTATGTTAATTATATCCGCTCAGCTGAAGATATTGATCCTGATGAGATGGCTGATTTTCTGGTCGTGGCTGCGAAGCTATTGTTGATTAAATCAAAAGCTCTTTTACCTTATTTATATACCAAAGAAGATGAAGTTGAAGTTGAGGATTTAGAGAGGCAACTTAGAATGTATAAAGAGTTTGTTACGGCTAGTCAAAAAATAAAAGAAACTATTTTAAATAAAAATTTCCTATTTTTACCACCATTAATTAAAAATCGCCGT
Source organism: Patescibacteria group bacterium (assembly GCA_049318005.1). Lineage (GTDB taxonomy): Bacteria > Patescibacteriota > Patescibacteriia > Patescibacteriales > UBA12465 > UBA12465. The sequence continues at coordinate 70,916 of JBMOHE010000002.1, read as the reverse complement.
CATCAATTTAATCTTCCGGTTTTTACCGCTCCGACAAAAGTCAGTCCAGAGATTTTACATGAAGTTTTAATTAAACTTTTAACCGTTCTAGAAAAACAGCAGGAAGAAAAATTACCAGAAGAGCATCTTGAACCTAAAATAAATATTGAAGATAGAATTTTATCAATAAAAAGAATGTTGCTTGATAAAATAAAAATAAACTTTTCTAAATTGCTTGCGGCGGCTGAGAATAAAACTGAGGTAATAGTTAGTTTCTTAGCGGTGCTCGAGTTAGCCAAACAAAAAGAGTTAAACTTTGAACAAGATGAGCTATTTGGAGAAATAAATATCACCCGCTTTGAGGAGCAGATTGAAAATTAAAATAAAAATTAAAATTAAAATATGTCCTTAAAATCACAACTAGAGTCTCTATTATTTGTTGCTATTAAACCACTAGCCATAAAAGAACTGGCCGCTTTTACCAATACGAAAAATAAGGAAGTCGAAGAAGCTTTAGCTGATCTTGAGAAAGATTATTCTGGGGAAGAAAGGGGTTTGAGTTTAATAAAAAATAATAATCAATATCAGTTAACAAGTTCTCCTGCTAACGCTGCAATTATTCAAGAATTTTTAAAAGACGAAACAAGTGGCGAATTATCTCAGCCAAGTTTAGAAGCGCTAACTATTATTGCTTATCGTGGCCCAATTGGGAAGTTAGAGCTTGAAAAAATCAGAGGCGTTAACTGTAGTTTGATTTTAAGAAATTTATTATTACGCGGTTTAATTGAAGAAAAATTTGAGAAGAGTAAAGAAGAAAATTATTATACAGTAACGCATGATTTTGTCAGATTTTTAGGAATAAATAGTGTCGATGATTTGCCTGAATATAAAAAACTTAGAGCTGACGAGAAGGTTAACGAAGTAATAGAGACGATCTTAGAAATTGAGAAGAATTAAACTAAAATAAAATGTGGCATTGGTTTTCAAATTTAATTTTAAGTTTAATTTTATTACAATCAAATGGTAACGTTCTAGTTAATAATGATTTTAAAATAATTAAGCTTAATCCGGCTGCTCCAGAATTTACTTTAAGTGCAGACAAGGGGGCGGTATTATCAGTTAATGATAGGGTGTTTTTTTACAGTAAAAATTCTGATCTCGTTCAGCCAATTGCTAGTATAAGTAAGTTAATGACCGCCCTAGTTTTTCTAGAAAATAATCCTGGTTGGGAAACAAATTATACAATTACTGATAAAGATAGTGTCGAGGGTGGACGATTGAACTTATTTATTGGGGAAGAGTTAAAAATCAAAGATATATTTAAGACAAGCCTAATCGCCTCTGATAATGGAGCAACTCTCGCGCTGGTTCATTCAAGTGGATTAAGTGAAGATGATTTTATAAAAAAAATGAATGAGAAAGCGTTCGCGCTTGGTCTTAAAAAAACAAGTTTTGTCGATACGGTTGGTCTTAGCGATAATAATATTTCTAGCGCCAAGGAAGTTGCTTTACTAGCGAAAGAAGCACTATCAAAAAAAGAAATCAGAGAGGCAACCGAAACTAAGGAGTATAATTTTAAGACTCTAAATGGAAGAGAAAAAAAAATTGAATCAACCGATAACTTATTATTTGATTCAGAAAAAAACAATTTTTCCGTTTTAGGGGGGAAGACTGGATATACAGATAAGGCGGGCTATTGCTTCGTGGGAAGATTTAAAGATGGTAATGGACGTGAGATAATTTCAGTTGTTTTAAATAGTAGTGGAAAAAACGAGCGTTTTAAAGAAAGTAAGAGTTTAGTTAACTGGGTTTTTAATAATTATGATTGGCGTCCTTAAGCATTTTATTTTTTATGCCCCATATAAATAGATTATATTTTAAATTCAGAAATTTTTTATCTTGTCAGCACCCAAAATTATATTGTTTTTGTGATAATCGTAAATCGGTTATTAAATTTTTTTTCGCGGGTTGCGTAGCGAGTACGACCGATTTAGTTTTTCTTTATATTTTCCATAGTTTATTTCATTGGGGGATTGTTGTATCGACTAGTCTTGCCTTTATTCTATCATTTATAGTTAGTTTTAATCTTCAGAAATTTTGGACTTTTAGGAATTTTAATAATAATAAAACCGCGCGCCAGTTTGCACTCTACATGCTTAATGCATTTGTAACTTTGAATTTAAATGGAATTTTCATGCACACCCTGGTAGTTGAATTAAATATTTGGTATCTTTTATCCCAAGTTATAGTTAATGTAGTGATTGGAATATATAATTTTTTTATTTATCGCTTAGTAGTCTTTAAAAACGTCAAACATGAAATTAATAACGAACAAAAAACTTCTATCGCAAGCGCCGGAGATTTGGCTTAGATCGGCAGGCTATACTTTTATTCCTGAACGCGAAGACGGTCAAGCAAGTTTTGCGCGTCGCATGTCGCGTGATTTTTATCCGCGTTTTCATATTTACTTTACTTCACAGAAGACGACGACTGGGGATGAAATTGTAACCTTTAATTTACATCTTGATCAGAAGCGTCCGGGATACGCCGGGCAAAATCGTCATAATGCGGAATATGATGGAGATTTGGTTGAAGGAGAAATTGATCGTTTAAAAAGTTTATTATTACCGGATTTTTTACTTTAAATTTATAAAATTTAAATATGGGACAAGCGGAAGAAATAAAATCTAAACTCGATATCGTGGAGGTGATTCGTGAATACACTCCGGTTAAAGCTGTGGGCGCTAACTTTCAAGCTCTTTGTCCTTTTCATAATGAGAAGTCACCGTCTTTTGTGATTTCGCCAGATAAACAGATTTGGCATTGTTTCGGTTGTGGCCGCGGGGGAGACGTTTTAGCTTTTGTAATGGAAAAAGAGTCATTGGGTTTTATGGAGACCTTGAGATTACTTGCCCCAAAGGCTGGGGTAACCCTTCAATATGAAAATCCCGATAATTATTCGAAGCGTAATCGCCTACTTGATATCCTTGAAATAGCTGGAAAATATTATGCGCATGTTTTAAATAATGCGACTGGAAAAGTTGCTAAAGATTACTTGGCCAAGCGTGAGTTAAAAGAAAATACGATTAGTGAATGGAGTCTTGGTTATAGCCCTGATTCCTGGGATAGTTTATATAGTTTTTTAAAAGCCCGTCCTTTAACTGGAAAAAAGTATACGGACGATGAAATATTAGCCGCAGGTTTAATTATTAAGAAAGACCGAGCGGTAACAGGCTCAAGAAGTTACTATGATAGATTCCGTGATCGAATAATGTTTCCAATTTGGGATGTAAATAATAACTTAATTGCTTTCACGGCGCGTATTAATCCAGAGAAGGAACTGACGGAAAAAATGGGCAAGTATATTAATAGTCCCCAGACTGAAGTTTATGATAAAAGCCGGGTCCTATTTGCATTAAATAAGGCTAAAAATGCTATTAGGAAGGAAGATCTCGCAATTGTCGTAGAAGGGCAAATGGATGCCATTTCTTGCCATCAGCACGGCTTTCAGAACGTAGTTGCCTCATCAGGAACAGCCTTAACAACTGAGCAAGTTACTTTAATAAAAAGATTTACTAGTAACGTTGCCTTATCTTTTGATATGGATAATGCCGGTCAAATGGCAGCTGATAGAGGGATAAGAGAAGTATTGGCTCAAGAGCTAAGTTTAAAAATTATTGTGCTTCCTAATGGAAAAGATCCGGATGAATGTTTGCGTAATAATCCCGACGATTTTAAGCAAGCAGTTACGGACGCCAAACCGATGCTTGAATATTATTTTGAAAAAATAAGTGCTAATTTAGATTTAGAAAAATTTGATAATAAAACTAAGATACGTGATCAAATGTTTATCATGATTGATTTAGTTAAAAATCAGACCGAGCAAGGATTCTATTTAAAAAAGATTAGCGAAGAGCTTGGATTCTCCGAGGAGGACATGCGAAACGAGTTTAAGGACTGGGTAAATAAGCAAAAGCCTAGTGTTTTAAAAACAGAAAAAAAACCAGACGTTAGGACCGAGTATAGAACAAGAGAAGAGCGTTTATCGGAATTATTACTAGCCCTAATCGTTAAATTTCCCGACTTTATTGGATATACTTTAAGCAACTTAGAGCCGGATTTTTTAAACGGAGAAGAGGATATTAGAATTTACAAGAGCCTAATAATCTACTATAATAAGACTGCCTCTTTAGATTATGGTGAATTTAGAGTATATTTAGAGGATCAAGGAGAAGAGGCTGAAAAGCTATTAGATAAGCTTATTCTTTTAGGAGAAAAAGATTTTTATGATTTCGATGCCATGGCGGCTAAATCAGAAATAATTAAGATTATTGTTGAGTTAAAGAAATATGGTTTGCAGAAGAAAATAAAAAAATTAGAGAAGACGATAATGAATGCGGAGAAAGATGGGCGTCAAGAAGATTTAGAAATATTAATGCAAGAGTTAAAAAGTTTGATGGATCAAATAAAAATGATTAATTTAGGTTAAAATTTATATGGCAAAAAAAAAGCCAAAAAAAATTATAAAATCTGTAAAAAAAATGACCAATTCTAAAACTGTGGCCAAGAAAGTTATTAAAAAACCCACGCCGAAGAAGCAGGCTCCAGTTGCTAAAAAAACAGTCAAAAAAGTAATCAAAAAGATTGAAAAGAAGAAAAGTCCGGTTGCTAAAAAAACTGTTAAAAAGGTGGCGCCAAAAAAAGCGCATAAGCCAACTATTAAGCTGGTTAAACATCAAGAAAGAGAGGCTAAGCCAGTTGCTAAACCATCAGAAGAATCGATGAAGCGTTTAATAGATAAAGGACGTTTACGTGGTTTCATAACTGAAACTGAGCTTTTATATTTATTTCCGGAAGTTGAAGAATATGTTTATGATTATGATGTTTTCCTTGGTGATCTTCAGAGAAATGGAATTAGAATTGCCGAAGATTCAGGAAGAATTTTAGATATGGCCGAAAAGAAAGCCAATGAACCGCCGCTAACTGGAAAAGCTTTAGCTCACCATAACGCGATGAATATCGATTTATCAAAATTAAGCGCTGACTCAATCCAGATGTATTTGAAGGAGATTGGTAAAGTCGCGCTTTTAACTGGCGAAGAGGAAGTAGAACTTGCGAAGAGAAAAGAAAAAGGTGATAAGGAAGCAGAGAAGAGAATTATTGAAGCTAATTTACGTTTAGTTGTTTCTATTGCTAAAAAATTTGCTGGCGCCAAAGGCATGAGTCTTCTAGATTTAATTCAAGAAGGAAATATTGGCTTATTCCGTGCGGTAGAAAAATTTGAATATAGAAAAGGTTATAAATTTTCAACCTATGCTACTTGGTGGATTCGTCAGGCGATTACTCGTGCGCTCGCTGATCAATCTCGAACAATTCGCATTCCTGTTCATATGGTTGAAACAATCAATAAATTCCAACAGGTGCAGAGAAATTTAATTCAAGAATTAGGAAGAGAACCGCTAGCCGATGAAATTGCCGCTGAGATGGGAGAGGAAATTGAGAAGGTTAGATACATTATGAAAATTTCTCAAGACACGATTTCTCTTGAAACTACTATTGGAGACGATGAGGAAGATTCAACTCTAGAAGATTTTATTGAGGACGTTAAGAACGTTACTCCGGATCACGCCGCCGCTCTTCAGTTATTAAAAGATTATGTAAAAAACATTGTTGCTCAACTTTCGCCTCGTGAACAAAAGATTTTAGAAATGCGTTTTGGTTTAGTTGACGGTGTTGCGCATACTTTAGAAGAAGTTGGTCAGGAGTTTGAAGTTACTCGTGAACGTATTCGTCAGATTGAGTCTAAGGCTTTAGAAAAAATTAGAAAGTTTAAGGGGCTTGAGAAGTTAAGAGATTACTAAGAAAGAAATATATTTTAGATATGAAAAAACTGCTTTTTTAAGGCAGTTTTTTGTTTTGTGCTAGTCACTATGGTTTAGCAACTTTTTTTACTCCCGGCATGAGATTTATCGCTGCCGACAATGAAACCTTTAAAAGAGCAATAGTCAAAGAAAGACTAATGAGCGCTAATTTAAGGATTGCGAGCAGGAACCATTTTACCAGGCGAAGACGTGCGAATATTTCGCGTCCGCTGATTGTCCATCTATCAGATGATTTTAAGCGTTTGGCCCAGGAGGGAAGTTTAATTCCCTTAAGGTGCTTGCTGGTATTCTTACCAGGGCTGAAGATAAACACAAGGAGTAAAATTGCAAGAATAATGCTTATTGATTGTTCCATTATCTATTATGGGTTTTTAGATTGATTATTAATGTTAATTAACTAAGATAATTATAACATATTTATACTAAAATGTCAATAATATAGAAATATGACCTTAAAATTAGGTTTTTAGATGCGTATTTTAAGCTTATTATAATGTTGACATAATATTGGCATCTGCTAAAATATGATAGTAAGATGTTTAAAAAACATTTTTGTTTTTTTGAGACAACTTAATATTCCCAGGTAGCGCAGCGGTAGCGCAGTTGGCTGTGAACTCTTTTTTATCTTTAGCTACTATGAATATATTTATATATTTGTATGACAAAAGATAAAAGAAAATATGCCGATCGTGCCGAGTATTTAAAACAGGCAGTTGATAGAAGACGTAAAAAGATTCGTCAATTATCTCTTGAATACAAAGGCAGTAGATGCTCAGTTTGTGGTTATAGTAAATGTTTAAAAGCTCTTGAATTCCATCATCTAGAATCTGATAAAAAAGATTTTGGTATATCTGCAAAAGGATATACAAGAAGTTGGAAAATGATAAAGGAAGAGCTTAATAAATGTATGCTATTATGTGCAAATTGTCATCGTGAAGTGCACGAAGGTTCTACGCAGCTTCCTCAAGTAATTGAGGTCGAAAAACAAGGTGAATTGTCTGGAAGCCTAAATCTGTAAGGATATGGTAATCAGCAGCCAAGCCCTAGAGTTTAGGGAAGGTTCAGAGACTATCCCGAAAGGGAGTAGGTCCGTCGGTAGACGGCCCGAAGCGCCTTGCATCCATAAGCGTATGGATGATGATATAGTCCACCCCTTTAGGAAACTATTGGATAAGTGTAACCAATTGGTCGTCGGTTCGAATCCGACCCTGGGAGCCAACACATTTTTTGTGCTGTTGACCGAGATACTTCTCGGAAACAAGCCAAAATGCAAGAAAACATGATAAGAACAGAAATTGATTTTACTGAGATATCAACTGCTTGCGGAGAAAACTCTCAAACTTGGGCAGATGCAAATTTAATTATTGACGGAGACTGTAAAATAAATTCAGGTTCAGATTTAGTAATTTGGACTAAGCATTTTACTAGTTTTGCTACATATACTCAAACAGCGACCGTTACAAGCGGAGGAGGTGGCGGTGGCGGTGGTGGACCAGCCACAACTTATTGTTCGGATATAACTTATTCTCCTTGGCAGACTTGCGTTGGCAATCAACAATTTCGTAAAGTTTTAACTAGTACTCCAGCTTCTTGTACATTAACCACAATTCAGCAAATAGCATCTAGTAGGATTTGTGAATTAGCCACATCAACTGAACAAATACTTAAAGAAGCAACGTCCACTGAATCAATTTTAGAAATAAAAAATTTAGGTAACATTATCAATTCTAAAACGTCTAGCGTTATATTGGACGAAAAAAAATTAACAATAAAAATTGATAAAAACCTAGTTAAACGTTTGGCTGGCAGGATATTGCTGCAAACAGAGCGTTTTGGTCAAGCTTGGTATTTAGATGCCGTGTCACTACAGAGATATTACCTAGCTGATGGCCCAACCGCCTATGAGGCTTTGCGTAAGTTTGGTTTAGGTATTAATAATGTCAATCTCGCTAAAATACCTGTAGCGCCAAAATCAGCGATACCAAGTGATTATGTAAAAAGTTCAAATTATTCAACCGCTTTAGCCAATAAATTAAAAGGAAGAATAGTTCTTCAAGTAGAAAACCACGGGGAAGCCTGGTACATTAATCCAACTGATGGTTATAGATATTATCTTGCCAGTGGAGAGGCTGCTTATCAAATAATGAGACAGTTATCTCTTGGAATTAGTAATGAAAATATTAGAAAGATAGGTGTTGGTGACTTAGAATAAAACAATAGTGAGTTACTCTGGGGGTATAATTAACTCCTCAAACAGGTTCTAATAAGCTTCAGTTCGCATAGCTAGTAATTCAAAAATAGGAAGAAATGCTTGTTTTTGCTATATTTAAGTTATTTTAGTAAAACGGTTTAATAAAAGCTTACCACTCCTATCTTAGAATATTTTTATCTTTGTTTAATTAATTTTTTTGATGCTTTTAATTCTATATGTTAAAATAAATCTATATATATGTTAAAATAAAATAGTATATTCTTTATGAATTTAAAAACTTTCAAAAAATGCTTTTTTATTTTAGTTTTCGCTCTAATTTTTTTCTCTTCTAGGCCAGCGTTAGCGGAAGATGTTGCTGTTGATTGGGCTAAAAAGATTGGTGGAACTGGCGATGATATTGGATATTCAATCATTTTAGACTCATTGGGTAATGTCTATACAACTGGTGTATTTTATGGCACCGTTGATTTTGACCCAGGAGCTGGTGTTTCTAATCTTGTTTCAGCTGGTAATTATGACATATTTATTTCAAAATTAGATAGTAATGGTAATTTTGTTTGGGCAAAAAAGATGGGCGGAACTAGTTATGATGCTGGGCATTCAATTGTTTTAGATTCCTCGGGTAATGTCTATACAACTGGTGTATTTTATGGCACCGTTGATTTTGACCCAGGAGCTGGTGTTTCTAATCTTGTTTCTGGTGGCGCCGATTCCATTTTCATTTCAAAATTAAATACCGATGGAACATTCGCTTGGGCTAAGAATATGGGCGGCGGAATTTATGGAGGACGAGGAAACTCAGTCACTGTAGATTCTTTGGGTAATATCTATGCCACTGGCTTTTTTCAAGGCACCGTTGATTTTGATCCGGGAGCTGGTGTTTTTAACCTAACTTCGACGAATGACTCCTCTGATTTTATCGTTAAGCTATATGCTAATGGTACTTTTGCCTGGGCCAAAAAGATAGGCGGATCTACCGCTGGTCATTATAATCAAGGAAAATCAATCACCGTAGATCCATCTGGAAATACCTATATAACTGGCGAGAATGGATCTGATATATTTATTTCCAAATTAGATATTAATGGGAATTCTCTTTGGTATAAGAAAATTGGCAAATCTTTTGTAGTAGATGGAGGGGCTTCAATTGTTTTAGACTCCTCGGGAAATGTCTATACCACTGGTTATTTTTCTGGCACGGTTGATTTTGACCCAGGAACTGGTGTTTCTAGTCTGATGAACGGTGGCACTTTTGTTCTCAAGTTAGACAGTAATGGCGTTTTTGTTTGGGCAAAAAAGATAGTTTCAACTAATAGCAATCAAGGAAACTCAGTCACTGTAGATTCTTTGGGTAATATCTATGCCACTGGTTATTTTTCTGGTACAGGTGATTTTGATCCAGGAAGTGGAGTATATAATCTGACTTCAAATGGCGGCAACGATGTCTTTATCTCTAAATTAGATAGCAGTGGTAACTTTATTTGGTCTAAGAATATTGGTGTAAATAATAATGATCATGGATATTCAATCACTGTAGATTCTTTGGGTAACCTCTATACCACTGGTTATTTTTCTGGCACGGTTGATTTTGACCCAGGGGTCGGTGTTTCCAATCTTGTCTCAGCCGGTCTATCTGATGCTTATATTTTAAAAATACGGAAAATAGATTTAGCTATGGTTTCTTCCACTGTTAATAATATTAGCACATCATCAGCTATCTTAAATGGCGACATATTATCTATTGGTGAAAGTAATCCGAATGTCAGAGGATTTAATTGGGGAACAAGTACTAGCACTTTTGCCACAACTACAGAGAATGGCACTTTCAGCGAAGGAACTTATTCTTATAATCTCTCAAATCTTGTTCCTGGTACTATATATTATTACCGGGCCTATGCTACTGATAATATGGGAACCAGTTATAGCGAGTGGACTTCGTTTACTACTAACAGAGTTTTAGAACTTAACTCAATTGTCGGTGGCTTAAATAGAGATTCAGCTATCTTAAATGGCGATATATTATCTATTGGTGAAAGTAATCCGAATGTCAGAGGATTTAATTGGGGAACAAGTACTAGCACTTTTGCCACAACTACAGAGAATGGCACTTTCAGCGAAGGAACTTATTCTTATAATCTCTCAAATCTTGTTCCTGGTACTATATATTATTACCGGGCCTATGCTACTGATAATATGGGAACCAGTTATAGCGAGTGGAAATCTTTTAATAGCTTTTCCGTAGAAGCGCTAATTTTAAACAGTATTGATGAACATACAGCCATTCTTAGGGGTGATATTTTAGGAATAGGCTCAATTGTCTTAACGACTAGGGGTTTTAATTGGGGAATAAGTACTAGCACTTTTGCCACAACTACAGAGAATGGTACATTTGGAGCGGGAACATTTTCTTATGAATTAACTGATCTAGAAATTGATACGATATATTATTATCGGGCTTACGCTACTAGTAATAATGAAGACACTGTTTATGGGGATTGGACGGTATTCAAAACCAAGTCCCCTAATTATGAACAAAATTTTGTTTGGGCAAAAAAGATTGGCGGAAATGGTGGTGATAATGGACGCTTAATAACTGTAGATTCTTTGGATAATGTTTATATTACTGGTAGTTTTTCTGATACTGTTGATTTTAACCCAGGATCTGGCGTGTATAATCTTGTCTCAGCTGGCAATGAAGATATTTTCATCTCTAAATTAAACGCCGATGGAACATTTGCCTGGGCAAAAAAGATGGGTTCAACTAGTGATGATCATGGATATTCGATTACTGTAGATTCTTTTGGTAATATTTATACTACTGGTTCTTTCCGAGGTACCGTTGATTTTGATCCAGGAGAGGGGACACATAATCTTGTTTCATCTGGTGAAAGTGATATTTTTATTTCAAAACTAGATAGTAATGGTGATTTTATTTGGGTTAAACAAATTGGCGGAATTTCTGGTCAGGCAGGAAAATCAATCACTATAGATTCTTTGGGCAATATCTATACCACTGGTTATTTTGATTATATCGCTGATTTTGATCCCGGAGTTGGCGCTTACAATCTTGTTTCAACTGGTAGTGCTGACATCTTTATTTCAAAGTTAGATAATAATGGTGATTTTGTTTGGGCAAAAAAGATTGGTTCAACTAGTAATGATCATGGATATTCAATCACTGTAGATTCTTTGGGTAACGTCTATACCGCCGGTTATTTTTCTGGTACGGGTGATTTTGATCCAGGAGAGGAGGTATATAATCTAACTTCAGCTAGTGATGATATTTTCATCTCAAAATTAGATAGTAATGGTAATTTTGTTTGGGCAAAAAAGATGGGCGGAACTAGTGATGATCGAGGAAACTCAATCACTGTAGACTCTTTAGGTAATATTTATACTACTGGTTATTTTCGTGGCGTCGGTGATTTTGATCCAGGAGAGGAGGTATATAATCTCACTTCAGCTAGTGATGATATTTTCATCTCAAAATTAGATAGTAATGGTAATTTTGTTTGGGCAAAAAAGATGGGTGGAACTGGTTATGATACTGGGCATTCAATTACTGTAGACTTCTCAGGCAATGTCTATACAACTGGTTCTTTTTCTAGTACTGTTGATTTTGACCCAGGGTCTGGTGTTTATAATCTTGTCTCAGCTGGCAATGTAGATATCTTCATCTCTAAATTAAATGCTGATGGAGCATTCGCCTGGGCTAAAAGTATTGGTGCAACTAGTAATGATTATGGAGAATCAGTTACCGTAGATTCTTTGAGTAACGTCTATGTCACTGGTTATTTTCCTGGTACCGTCGATTTTGACACAGGATATGGTGTTTCTAATCTTGTTTCAGATGGAAATATGGATATCTTCATAATCAAGTTTAAATCTGAAAAGATAATAACAGATGAAGTTTCTAATCTAGAATCAAGCTCAGCAACCATTAATGGTAACATTGAATATGTAGATGTTTTTGATCCAACGGTTAGAGGATTCAACTGGGGGGCAAGTATTAATAACTATGCCACTACTACAGAAAGTAGTCCATTCTCTGATAGTAACTATTCATATGATTTGTCGGGATTAACTTCTGGTACTGTCTATTACTACCGTGCCTATGCTACTAATAACGAAGAAACAGCTTATGGCCAATGGAAAATTTTAGTTACTTCCAATTCCGATTCTTTGTCTATTCCTCTTGTGTCTAGCTCTTCAGTTGTTTCTCTAATCCTCAGTCCAGTAACTAATGCTGCCGCCTATCTGTTAACCGAAACAGATCAAAAGCCGTTATCTAATAATTCTCGCTGGCGATCTCAGGCGCCAACCAGCCACGCCTTTAGTAGTCTAAAGCCAAGTCATCCAGCTACCTGGACTTTATCAACCACTACTTCTAACGCTATTCAGAAAATAATTAGCGCAGCTGATGGTAAGAAGATTTTTGCTCTAATAAATAACAGCACCATCTCAACTTCCTCTGACTATGGTCAAATATGGAGTTCTGTAAGCACAGAGGCTGGTACTTGGTATGATCTTGGCGCCTCCGCTGATGGCCTAAAATTATATCTAGCTGGTTCAAGCGGTGTTTCGAAATCTATTAATGGCGGCTCTACTTGGTCTAGTGCTACTACTGGAAATTTCAGAGTAATAGATTCATCTTCTGATGGCTCAAAGATTGTTGTTACTGGTAACGCTACCGACATCTATATGTCCAGTGATAGTGGAGCCACCTGGGCTTCTTCATCAGTGGCTGTTAGTGACTGGCTAGCAATCACAATGACTAGAAATGGTGAAAAAATTGCGGCTGGTAATTCTGAAGTTGGTAATTTTATCTGGGTGTCAACAGATGGTGGTGTTAACTATTTGCAAAAGACTCGTCCATCGGGAACACTAATTAGCGGCGGTTTGAAATACTCATCTTACGGAACTAAATTAGTAGCGACGGTTAATAATGACGGAGTTGATAGTAAGTATTTTTCAGAAGACGATGGTAATACTTGGACAGAGTTTAAGATTCAAGACACATCTATTAATTCCTTTATCATCTCAGGAGAGGATGATAAACACATTATAGCTTTGTCTGGAAGTAATGGTTACCAGTCTCTAGATGGTGGCGCTAATTGGACTAGTTTTAATTCTACCCTTAGTGGATCTTTGGTCGCTGCTTCTAATAGAGGCTCTGACCTGATTGCTGTATCTGGAAATAATATTTATACCTCATCGTTTGGAAACAATCTTTACGCCTGGTCAAAAGATAGTAGCGGTTTAGTCTCTAACTATTTTGCTAAATCAGTTACTTTAATAAACGTTCAGCCTATATACATAAATACTAGTAATTCACAAGCTATCGCATTTTCACCAGACATGAAGCATGCCCAAACAACAATTAGTAGTGTTGATAGTGTTAATAAAATATCTCTTGACCTTTCTTCTGTCGTTGAAACTGTTAGTGGTAGTAAAACAGTCACTTTCGCTGAGAAATTAATTGCTAATATCTCCTCAGATATTCGCTTGGAAGTATTTAGTGGAACAACTATGACTGCTAATACTTTAGCTTGGTCGGAGGTATTTAGTTTGCCTCAGCAAAAAGCAGCGGGGTCCATATCTCTTAAAACTAGTGACATTATCTCCATTTTCGAAATCGGCGACCCTAACGCCACCTTAACTCTAAATAAAGCAGTTAGAGTGACATTCTTCGGTCAGGCTGGTAATAATGTTGGCTTTATTAACAATATGGGAGAGTTTAGGCCAATTAGTAATACTTGCTCCGGTGATTCCCAGTTAGACGGTGACGCCTTAATAGCTAATGGCGATTGTAAAATTAATGTTGGCAGCGATTTGATTGTCTGGACTAAGCACTTTTCCGAATACGTTGTCTATACTGGTAATAATCCAGTAGCTAGCCCTGCAAGTGGCAGCTCATATTCTCCTCTAGTTATCTCTAGCTGCTCTGAAGTAACTTACGACGCTTGGCAAACCACTTGTATCGGCGGTAAACAATTTAGAAACGTTCTAGCTAAATCTCCAAACTTCTGCTCACTAACAGCTGAGCAAAGAGCTCTCACTGAAAGAAGTTGCGGATCCCCTACTACCCCAGAAGTCAATGAGCCAACCAAAGATGGTCAGGCTAATAATTATATTTCCAGCATCTATCAATATGAAAGATCACTACTATCTAAGATAATAGATAAGAAGCTTTCAACTAAACTAGCTGGCCGCATATTACTCCAAGTAGAAACTAAAGGCCAAGCCTGGTATTTAGACAAGGTCTCTTTATCAAGATATTATCTAGCTGATGGACCAGCTGCCTATCAAGCTCTACGTAAGTTTGGGTTAGGAATAACTAATGCCGATTTAAACAAAATACCAGTTGCTCCTACTTCTGTCTTACCAAGTGATTATATCAAGAATACTAATTATTCAACCGCTCTAACTAATAGATTAAAAGGCAGAATAGTTCTTCAAGTAGAAAATAACGGGGAAGCCTGGTATATTAACCCAACTGATGGTTACAGATATTATCTCGCTAACGGAGAGGCTGCTTATCAAATAATGAGACAGTTATCTCTTGGAATAAGTAATGAAAATATTAGAAAAATAGATGTGGGTGATTTAAAATAAACACATAGTGAGTTACCATGGGGTATGATTAACTCATCAAACAGGTTCTAATAAGCTTCAGTTCGCGGAGCAAACATTAAATAGGCTAACATTAGCCTATTTTTTGTTGTAAACACGTAAAATACACTGCCTAAAATATCAAAGTGTGACGTTATTGTGACTGAAATATAAGTATTTTAAAAAGTAAAATAGTAAATTTTTTATAGTTGAGTCTCCTTTTTTAATAAAAAAAGACCGCATTTAATTTTCATAAATGCGGTTTTAATTATTTACTTTACTCTTAAGAAACTCTTCCGCAGTCATCACAACGATAATCCATTGTGTTTTTGCTAACTTTTGTTTGACTGGTAACCTTACTGCATCTTGGGCAGTAGCTGTTTTTAGTGTCCATGATCTGTTTTTTAAACGGTTATTAATTTTTCACATAAAACTTTTTTCTGGTCGGAGTTTGTATTTTGTCGACATAAGTGCCGTTAATATAAACTTCTGCCATTGCTGAACTAGTGTGTTCGATTTCAGCCTCACCGTCATCATCGGTATAAACTGTTTTACTCATACCCCAGGAAAATCCCAGTACAATACGTTTACCAGGAATTGGTTCCATGGTAACTTTGTCAATTACTACAATAACTGTTTTCATTGCTTACCTTTTTAAATTATTAATGTTTTATTCTATCTTACGCCCAGAAAACTATGTTTATAATACAAATTAAGATCAGTAAAAATAGTTTTTTCCTCCAAGTTAATACATGGCCACCGAGTACTTCTTGCCTCAGTTTCGTTTTGTCCTACTGCCATAATACAGCCTTCTTCTAAAAAATTATCATCTAAAGCAGCTTGGCAATAAGCTAAAAGTTCGGCTACGTTAGCTGGTCGATACCCCTCGCGCTCCATTTCTTCGATAATTCTTTCTTCTGGAATTACATGCATACCGTGAGCTGAGTGATAAAAACTGAATAGTGTCCCTTCAAGATAATCTGTATTGCCATCTAATTCATTAGGGTGAGTAAATAAATCACAATCAATTTCTTTTAGGCAATGAGCTCCGCTGCCTTGTGACACGAATGAGCTATCGTCAATCATGTCTTCAAGTGAAATACTATAATCTACACTAAAATCTACAATTACTCTTTCCATTTTAATAAGTATTTAATTGTTAAAAAAACTAGTTAAATTTGTAAGTTTTATTTATATAACTCAACTATTTAATATAATTCATTATCTGTAATTAGTCAATAATTTTGTTTGACATTATTCAATATTTGTATTAAAATAATTTGTTAATAGCTAATAGAACTTTAAAAATTTAATAAGTACTAATTTAAAAAGCAAATAAGATGAGACAAAAGTTGGTTGTTACAGAAGAAAATTGCTCACGTTGTAATGGTGTAGGTAAAATATCTAACTGGCATTACAGCTTTGGTGGCCGTTATTGGGATGAGAAACCAAAACAAGTTACTTGTACAGAATGTGATGGTCGTCGTAAAGTCACAGTAAGCACTACTTACACTGACTACACACAGTAATTATTTTGGTTAATTTGTTATTAAATCGTTAAAAAACGTATTAGTATTAATCTTGTAAAAAACACTGTCATGGAAAAAAAGGTAACTTGTACTACCTGTAATGGATCAGGTAAAGAAAGAAATTTTGAATGGATATGCGGAGACACTTCTTCCTGGAAAAAGTATGGAAGCGGAAAACAAACTTGTACGGATTGTGGTGGCCAGGGGTATCATATCCGTCATATATCTCATCCATCAGACTTTGACAATCCTAATTCTTTTACTCAGGCTGGGTATAGCAAAGATCAATTGGATAAATTAGGAAAAGCGCTTGGTAATTTATGATTAATTAAAATTAAAATCAGGGAGGCTAGCAATAGACCTCTCTTTTTTATTTTTACCACCTCTCTCTATATTGCTAGCGAAACCAAAAGCGGTTACGCTATCGTGACTAATATATAGTGAGTTACCCTGGGGGTAAAATTAACTAATTAAACAAGCTCTAATAAGATTCAGTTCGCGGAGAAGTATTGACAAAAGACATACCATATGGTATGTTTTTTTATTACATTAACAACAATCAAATACTAGTAAAAGATGAAGATGCAAAGCAATAGTCCGAGTAATGTAAAAACGGGCTGGAATCAAAAATTTTTTTATAGCGTCGAAAATGACGGCATGTTGGATATTATCATTAAGATATTTACCAAGCATGGTAATAGTTGGTCAATGAAAAGAAGTCTTTTTGAAGACATTATTACCCAAAAACGCTTAGATGAATGTCATACGTTTACTCCGGTTTGCGAACAGGCCTTGGAAGTGGAGGGAGATATTATTCGCTTTCAAGAATATGTGGCAGAAAATCTATTAGCAAATAGTTGGCGCTGGTCACTAAATAATGCTTTGAAAAATTTGAGAAAATCCGCACTGGTTGAAATGTGTATTGATGCCTGGGCATTCGTTGTTGATCCTGAAGCCAGAACTCTTTCGGAATTTAAATACACTAATGGATATTGTATGTCCATTCGGTGCGCGAAAAAAATCGGCCTTATTAAGTAAGAGAAACGATAAAATCGTAAAAATTAATCCCTGGGACTAATGCAGTTTCAGGGTTTTTTATTTCCAAAAAAATTTGATATAATTTATGAGTAATATGAGGATTATGAATATTAAGCCATGCAAAACAATTGACTTAAAACAGTGTGAAGATTTATGTAACTCTCCGGAATTATTTTATCCTAACGGCGGACATTTTACTGTTGGCCATCTTAAGCATCTTCTAAACAAGAATTATTTTTTAATCGCCGAAGAAGATAAAAAAGTTATTGGTCTAATTTTTGGTGAGAAGTTAAAAGCCGCCGGTTCTATTGTTTGGGTAATTGTGGTAGATAAAAAATTTAGGGGTCAGGGAATAGGTAAAAAACTGCTCAAAGAATTTGAAAAAAATGCTAAGCAAGATGGCTGCTCCTGGACAGTTCTTTATGCAGCTACTAATAATAAGAAAACCTTGGATTTCTATAAAAAACAGAAATATGATATTGGTGAGAAATATATTGAATGTGCTAAAGATTGGTAAGTGGCATATATTTAAATATTAAACTCAAATCATACAAAATTGACGAAAAGCATAAATTATTTTATTATAAGAGTAGGTATTGGTCTTTAAAATATTATTATTCACACAAAAACTATATTCATCATGAAAAAGTTAGTCCTTTTTAAAAGTATTTTGCTTGTCGCATTTTTATGTTTACCTGCTTCTGGCTACGCTAAAAAACCGGTTTATGTAGACGCGAGTAAATTCTCTGACTATTTTTCGAAAGATGGAGCCAGAGAGCAAAGTTATTATCGTTATGACAGTAACAGGCAGTTAATTATGGCAATGACTGTTCAGGGTGATTCTATAATTCGTATTCGCTACGGTATTAAAGATTCAAAAAAAGAAAAAAGCTTGTTATTAAAAAGAGACGCTAAGAACCCATCCCAATTCTATTGCAGCAATTTTGATCGCAAAAAGCAAAAAGAATTTGATGTGATTATTGAACGCATGCTAAGCGTATTAAGCGTTAAATAAATTATTCAAGTCAACAGCTCTTTCGCAAGATTGAGCTTTTTTATTACATTGACAAAAAGCATGCCTCGTGGTATTTTACTTTGATAGTTAAAATTTGTTTTGAACTTTTAAAACATTAAATTAATGGAGAATTGTATAAATTTTTGCGACAAAAGGCATTGGTTAAGGCTTTGGCGTGGATTAGGCGTTTGCTCCGTCGACAAGATTTTTAATGCCTACATAGATCTTTTAGAACGTTATAATGAGCCGCATCGTAAATATCATAACCTTGGGCACATTAATCACTGCTTGGCGGAGCTTAACTCAGTTTGGTTATGGACCGAAGAACCAAGTGTTCTAGCGCTAGCTATTTGGTATCATGATGCAATCTATGATATTGGTGCTAATGATAATGAAGAACGCAGCGCTGATTTAGTTGAAGGAGTAATGAGAGACTTCTTATTAGCTGAAGACTTAATTACGAAAGTTCGTGATATAATAATCGCTACAAAACACCTTGAAGTTCCTAAGAGTTTTGATGCGAAGTTAATGTTAGATATCGATATATCTAATATTGGTTCGGCTGATAAATTTAAAGAAACTAATAAATTAGTACGGGAAGAATATTCTTTTGCCCCGGAAAATGCGTTTAATAGTGGTAGATCAAATATCTTGCAATCGTTTTTGGATAGGCCAAGTATTTATCTAACTGAATTTTTTCAAGAGAAGTATGAAAAAACAGCGAGAGAAAATATTGAGAAAGCAATTAACAATCTTTATTCTTAAATACAAGTAGAAGCCACTAACTTTATATTAGCCCGTTCAATAAAACGAACGGGTTTTTTATTATATTGACAAATATTTAAATATGTGATATAATAATTTTAGTTAAATTTGATTGTCGAACATTAAAAAAACACGAAATAATGGATACTCCAAGAATGCAACTGCACACGTTAATTGGTAAAAGAGAAAAAGCCTGGAAAAGAGCAAGCTTTGGTAATACAAAGGCTGAAGAAGAGCATCGTGTATACGAGAAAGAGGTTCAAGAGCTTCTTAAAGCTAATCCAGAACTTGAAAGTCAGGTGGACATAGTTGAGGAGCATTTTCTGAATCAACTATATGGGTAATATCTCTATGGATAATACCTTAATATCGCATTAGCCCTGTAACTTAAATGTTGCAGGGTTTTTTTATTACTTTTGCTTTACAGGTGAACGAATGTTTACTATACTATATTTATATATAAAAACATATGCTAGAGAAGTATAAAAAACAAATTATTCGTTTCTATCAAAAAAATAGACGCATGCCCAACTATGGCGAAATCATGGCGCTCTTAAGTTTTAAATCTAAGAACGCTGTTTTTAAATTAGTTAATAAATTAAAAGAGGATAATTTTTTAACTAAAGACGAGAAAGGGAAATTAATTCCAAAACATCTCTATGGAGAATTAAGAGTCTTGGGGCAGGTTGAAGCTGGCTTTCCATCTCCGGCCGAAGAAGAATTGGCTGATACTATGAGTATGGATGAGTATCTTATAAAAAATAAAGAAGCTACTTATATGTTAAAGGTTAGCGGCGACTCAATGAAAGATGCTGGCATTATGCCTGGCGATATGGTTTTGGTTGATAGAAGCTCAACGGCGACTGACGGTGATATAGTAATTGCTGAAATTGATAATCAATGGACTATAAAATATTTACGTAAAAATGGTAAAGAATTTTATTTAGAGCCGGCTAATAAAAAGTTTTCAAATATTTATCCGACTGAGGAATTAAAGATTGCTGCGGTAGTTAAAGCAGTTGTTAGAAAATATTAATATGTCTTATAGTTTGTCATCATTTCCGCAGGCGATTTTGCATATCGATGCGGATTCTTTTTTTGCTTCCTGCGAAGTTGCTCGTCATCCTGAGTTAAAAGGAAAGCCGGTAGTAACTGGTTTAGAACGTGGCATTGTTTCTTCCTTAACGTACGAAGCAAAAGCTAGAGGAGTTAAAAGAGCGATGTCGCCGAGAGAGGTGAAAAAGATTTGCCCTGATGTAATATTTTTACCCTCTGATTATGAGACCTATAGTCTTTATTCTCTAAGGATGTTTAGTATAGTTAGGCGCTTTACGCCAGATGTTGAAGAATATAGTATTGATGAATGCTTTGCGGATTTAACGGGACTGCAGAGGCCTAATAAGATGTCTTACGAGAAGATGGCCGAGAAGATTAAAGCTACCTTAGACAGTGAATTAGGTTTTACTTTCTCGGTTGGCTTAGCGCCGACTAAAGTTCTAGCTAAGTTAGGTTCTAAATGGAAGAAGCCGTCCGGTTTAACTATTATTCCTAGTAATGAAATCAATAGTTACCTTGGCAAGTTAAAAATTGAATCTGTTTGGGGTATTGGGCCGCAGACGACTGCTTATTTAAATAAACTGGGAATTACTACTGCTCTGCAATTTGCTGAAAAAGATGAGGATTGGATTAAAAATAAATTAACTAAACCGCATCAAGAAATATGGCAGGAGTTAAGAGGGCAGATGATTTATAAAGTTGATCCCGGGAAAAAGAGTAGCTATCAATCGATAAGCAAGACTAAGACGTTTACTCCGCCATCTAACGATAGAGAGTATGTTTTTAGTCAGCTTTCTAAAAATACCGAGAACTCTTGTATTAAATTACGACGCTATAAGTTAGCCGCCAAGAAGGTGTTCTTCTTTTTAAAGACTCAAGATTTTGCTTGCCAAGGTTATGAGTTTAAACTTGTTCGCCCGACTGATAATCCGGTTGAGATTATTAAAATGATTGATAAGTATTTTGACTCAGTATTCTCAGCTGGTAAGCTATTTAGAGCTAGCGGCATAGTTTTAATTGATTTAGTTGAGAATGTATCAAGGCAGGCCGATTTGTTTAATGAAGTAGTTATGGCTGAGAAGATTTCTAAAATATTTGGTAGCGTTGACGGTATTTCTAAACGTTACGGTAAACACACTTTATTTCTTGGCTCTAGTTTATCGGCTATGAGTAAGAATCAGCACAAAGGAGATCGTCAAATAGCAGCCGAGCGCAAGGATAATCTTTTCCAAGGAGAGACGGCCAGGAAAAGATTAGCTATTCCTTTTTTGGGGGTGGTAATATAATGAATGACCGGAGTGATTAATTTTTTAAAGTATTTTAAATAATATTGTTTTGCTTTTAAATGCAACCGGCATAAAAAATATAAAAGTATTCAACCACGAATACGGCTTTCCAGCTATTTAAATATGCAAACTGCGTTCTAATCAACAGACCTTAAAAAAGTCTGTTTTTTTGTTAATATATTCTATAAATGGTATTATTTAGTTATGAAAAATATATTTCCAAAACCTTTTAAGAATGCAATAATTTATAAAGATGATAAATTATACGCTTGTTTGGCTAACAGTCCTATTGTTCGTGGTCACGTAGTTGTTGTTTGGAATAAGGAAATAAAAGATTTACAGATGTTGAGCCGTAAAGACTATGAATATTTAATGGATAGAGTTAGCGAGCTTAGACGGGCCATGATGAAAACCCTGAAAGTCAAAAAAGTATACTTACTCTATATGGACGAAATTAATCACGTTCACTGGCATTTAGTTCCACGTTACAATAAGATGGGCATTGAAAATTTGGCTAGTAAACCTGGTAAACTTAAAGATTTTACGCTCGATGACAAAATTAGAAAGAATTTAATAGTTACTATCACTTAAATAATAGTTATATTTAATTAAATTAAATAATTTTCAAACGTATGAAAAAAATGATTAAGAAGAATGGTTCGGGAGCGGCTACATTACTGACTTTAGGAGCGGGTTTAGCTGGACTAGCTGCAAGTGCCTATTTTTTTCTTAGCGCCAAAGGAAAAGAAAACCAGAAATATGCTAAAGCTTGGGCGATTAAAATGAAGGGTGATGTAGTTGAGAAACTTGAGGCCGCTCGCGATGTTACGGAGCCAATATACCATGAAATTATTGATTCGGTAGCCGCCAAACATGAAAAAATAATGAAGTTAAACTCTAAAGAAGTAAATGAACTAGCTCAAGAATTAAAGAAACATTGGAAAACACTTAATGGAGCCGTAAAAAATAAAAAAGTAAATAAAAAAGTTGCAAAAAAGGTGGTTGGTAAAAAAGTAGTTGGTAAAAAATAAACTCAAAAATATAAAAATACTAAACTACCGTCGGCTACTTTGCTGACGGTAGTTTGTTTTTAAATTAGTAGTTTTTGGGATATAATATGATTAGACTAAGAACAAATCTAAAAATATGAGAATTAATCACGTTACAATACTCGTCAAAGATAAAAATGTATCAAGGAAATTTTATACTGAGATATTGGGCTTTGAGTCAAAAGAAATCGGAGGGAGGCTCTGGATAAAAATCGGTGAGCAATATCTTCATATTACGGAGAATTCTGGCGTTCCCGTTCCTAATACTTTTTATCATTTTGCAATTGAAATTGATAATTTAACTGATTATAAAATTAATTTAAAGAATAAAGGTATAAATATTTTTGATTTTTCAGATGATAACTTGCAGAATTTTTTAAGAGATACTGATGGAAATTTAATAGAGTTGATAGATGTTAATGATGATTTTTTTAAATAACTTTTTGCAGTTATATAATTAAAATATGTTAATCGAAAAACCAAAAATTGAAGATTTAAAAGCGATAGCTCAGATTCTAGAACAGTGGACCGAAAAAGAAGAGGTTGAAAAATACTTATCCAGAATAGAATCAGAAATTAATGGGTATACAGAATATTCTATGAACTTCTGGGTTGTTAAAGACGGAAAATTTGTAATTGGAGTTGGCGGCTTAGCTGAGCCATTGCCTAAAATATTATCATTATCGAAGTCTAAAAAACCAGGAGAAATTAAAATATTATATATTAATAGTATTCATCAGAGCAAGGGCGCCGGAAGACAGATGGTAGAATTTTTAGAGCAGGAGGCTAGGAATCAGGGCTATACGGAATTATTTATTAGGAGTGCGGAGCGTTATAAGGACACTGCCTATGGCTTCTATAAAAATATGGGCTATGAGGCTATTGGTAAGACTGAAAATAATATGAAAATATTTAGTAAAATAATATAGAAAAAATATGAATATTTTAGTAAATAACCAAGAGACAAATTTTTCTAGTGGTGATTTTCCGATATTAATTTCTGGGGCCGAAAAAACTGGAACATCATTTTTTAGCATTTGTCTTATAGCTAATTTATTAAATTCAGGAAAAAAGGTGATATTTTTTTCGGCTTATCCTGCCGCTAAAGAAGCTTTTAGAGAGCAGATAATTAATAATGAGGACAATGCCATAATTATTGAATCTGGCGAAGAGCAGGATTTTCTTGATACTATTGAAAAGATTGAGAATTTAGATGGACGGGTTATTCTAATAAAAAATATGGAGAATTATAGTGAAAAAATATTTGAAGCTGTAAAAGATTTAAAATTAGTTATTTTCTCCGGTGATTTGGATAAATGTTCTTTCGCTGATAAATTATTAGAGAAAAATTGTGTTTCTAGAATATTTTTTTCTCAGCCAAAAAGGTATCCTTTAGAGGGGACGCAAGCTTTGCCAAAATATTCAGGAATAATTATTAGTGAAAATTATAACGGCGTCATAAAGCTGGATAATTAATTTCCTAAAATGTATTTTTTATATATTCTTGAATGTTTTGATAAGACTCTTTATACCGGGATTACGCTCGATTTAAAACGGCGGGTTCATGAGCATAATTTTTCTAAATTAGGCGCTAAATATACTTCGTCAAGAAGACCAGTCAAGCTTGTATATTTTAAAAAGTTTCAGAGTCGTTCCTTGGCTACTTCGGCTGAGATGAAATTAAAAAAACTATCTAGAAAAGAAAAATTAGAGTTAATATATTAAATATATGGGATTAGATTTAATAAAATTGTCGAACTCTCTTCATGGAGACGCCGATAATTTATTGAGAAAGACAAAACTAATAGAAAAACTTTCCAAATTTGGGAAGGTGGTTATTAGTGGTAGCTATTACCTTGATTTAATGATGGACGGTGACATAGATTTATTTATTGTTAATAAAAATATAGATAAAAAGAAGAGCATCGATATTCTAAAACATTTAATAATGGAGGAGGATTTCAAGGGATATTTATATTATGATTGGACTAAAAAATATCACGTTGGTTTTCCTAGGGGTTATTATATTGGATTAAAGACTGAGTTTAAAAAGAGAAAATGGAAAATTGATGTTTGGCTAATTAATGAAGCTTTCAAACCAACCGAAAAACTCATTAACCTGGTTAAGTCGAGAATAACTGTAAATAATAAATATCTTATTTTGAAACTTAAATATGAAGCTAAGACTAAAGGTTTAAATGTTCGTGGCAGTGATATATATAAAAAAGTTTTGAAAAAATGAAAACAATTTCAGTTACAAAAGTTAAGCAAGTTTTGAAATCTGATTATTCGGAATTTAAAGTTAAATCAATCAAGCCTCTAAAGGGTGGTTGGGATAATTTTGTTTTTGAAATAAATAAAGGATATATTTTTCGTTTTCCCAAAAAAGATGAATTTAACTTGAATAAAGAAATCGAAGTTCTTAAATATTTGAAAGATAAAATTACTTTGGAAATTCCTAACTATGAATTTGTTGGCAAAAAAATTAAATATGTTGGCTATAAAAAAATAATTGGCGATTCTTTGACTCCTGAAGTTATACTTTCTCTTAACAAAAAAGAAAGTTTAGCATTGGCTAAAAGTATTGCTGTATTCTTTTATGAGTTTCATGAGGCGTTGCCGATAAGATTGATCAAAAAATTTAATTTAAAAAAAGACGGTGAAACTTGGCGACCATTAATTATAAGAAAATATTTATTAAATACAATTAAAGATAGCTCACTTTTAGCATTTATTAAACTAGCCTTAAAGGAATATCAGATTTTAAGACGACAAGAGTTGAAATTTATTATTGCTTTTAATGATTTGCACGGCGATAATATCGCTTATGATAGGAAAAACAAGAATATTGTAGGAGTTTTTGATTTTAGTGACGTGGCCGTTGAAAATATAGACAGGGAATTCTCTCATCTATTCTCAACTAGTCCAAGCTTGAGCATAGAAATAATTAATTATTATCAGAAATTGAGTAGAAGAAAAATAAATATTAAAAATGTATATTTAAATTCGATTATCTTAGAAGCCTCAATTATGGCGGCTTACAATAAAAAATCGAAGTCTGATATATATAAAAAATCATTAGCCAATTTGATTAGATTAAAAGAATGCCCCTTATCTAAGAAATGCTGTTTATAAGAGCTTGTATTGGCATATTGTGCTATAATTATATAAGCAATGTTTTCTGCAAATAAAATAACTATTTTTTAAAAAAATGACTCCACAAAAAATTAAATCTATTGATGAAAAAGTAAACTCATTTATTAAATGGGTTGGTTCTTTTACTTCCTTAATTATACATACTTTATTGTTCCTGTCTTGTCTTATGGCAGGATTAGTTTGGGGGAATTGGGATACAATTTTGCTTGTGCTTACGACGCTTGTTTCCTTGGAGGCTATATATTTGGCAATCTTTATTCAGATGTCTATTAATCGAAATACTGAGAGCTTAGAAGAGGTCGAAAAAGATATTGATGAGATTCAAAAAGATGTTGATGAAATTGCTGAAGACGTCGAAGAAATTGCGGAAGATGTCGAAGAACTCCAGGAGGAAGATGCTGAGGAGGAAAACGAGGAAGAGGCTGATAGACGATTGATGAAAGACATTCAGGACAATCTAATGAAAATAAATTTAGACCTAGAACAGTTAAAGAAAAATAAATAAATGATTATTGACCAATTTTGATAAATAGTCTATATTGACTAATTACCTTAACAATTCAAAAAAAAGGAAAAGTTGTAAAAACACATATATTAACCTTAAAAAACATGCATCATGAAAAGGATTTTATTGATTGCAAGTAGGCTTATCGGAGATGTTTCATATATTGAAAAATTAAAAGATAAGTACTTAGTTGACGAATTTACCTATCCTAGCAGCGCCTTACTTCGCTTGAACAGGGAGAATTGCTATGATTTAGTTGTTCTTGAAATTGGTCCCACTTCTTACTTTTCTAGCAAGGAGGTATTAGTCGACACGAAGACTGGTTTAATGCTTTACGAAGAGAAGCTCAAGGAATTTAGCCTTCCGGTAATTTTATGGTTTAGAAAAGAAGGTTTTGGCAGGGAAGAAGTAATTTATAAAAATGATCCAAAGATATTTTTTTTATTAAAGAATAGGGAAAGCGATCATTTACTTCAAGCGGTTAATCTTTTATTAGACAATTCTTAGTGCTTATTAAGGGAATCAGTTTTGGTTTCCTTTTTTTATATATATTTTTGAGTTAGGGACTTTTTATATTTATTTTGTTATAATATTTACATTATGAATTATAAAGTTAGTGGTTTTAAGTTAATGTTCTGGAGCTTATATTTTTTATTAGTTTTCTCTTTGCATCTTTTAGGAATAATTGCCGCCCATGCTTTCTTTAATCTTTTTTTAATTATTTTTATATTTTTTCCAATTTCGGAAAGATTGAAGAAAATAAGACTCTGGGAATTAATTAAAAATAGCGTCGCAATTATTCTAGCGATTGTCCTGTTATGGCACGAGTCATATTTGCCATCTTTTAGTGTTCTTTGGAATTTTTTAACCGTTAATTCTCTTCAGCCAAGTTCGGCGTTTGTTTGGCATTTTATTTTATCTATTTTTAATTTTAAGCTAATCGCCTTTTTTTTAAGCCTGCTTTTATTCTCTTATCTAATTTCATTTACTAGGTTAAGAAAATATTCATCAATATTTTTTATAATTTTTTTCTTTGTGGTTGGTTTTACGGAAGTAAAGTCGCTTAAAGATAATTTATTAGGTAATTTCTATTCTGACGAGGCGAAAAAGAATATTAGTTTAATAAATAATCCCGAAAGTGAATATGATATAGTTATTCTTCAGTTATGCTCGTTCTCTTGGGATGATTTTGATTATGCAAGCTTAGACATGAAGCCTTTCTTTAAACAGTTTGATTTTGTATTTACTAATTTTAATTCCGCGGCGACCTATAGTAATCCAGCCGTCTTGCGCCTTTTGCGCTCTACCTGTGGTCAGGTTTCCGAGGGAAACTTATTTGCTGAGGCCAATAAAGAATGCTATTTAATTGATAGCCTTAGAAATATAGGCTATTCGACTTATACTAGTATTAATCACGATGGTTATTACTCTGGTTTTAGAGATGCAATTTTAAAGTATGGTCATGCTGACACGCCTTTAGATAATTCACAACTTAAGGCTAAGGAAAATAGCTTTGATAATACTCCGGTTTATAGCGATAAAGAAGCTTTAAATCTCTGGTCTGTAACTAGAGAAAAAGATAATAATAAAAAATCAGCCTTGTTTTATAATAGTATCACTCTTCATACCGGCGGTTATTATGTTGACGGAGAATACTTGCCGAGTGTTGATCAATATAATCTAGCTTTGAATAATTTAACTAGTGACCTGGATAGTTTTTTTTCAGACATAAAAAAGAGTAATAGGCGGACAATTGTTATTGTAATTGGCGAACATGGCGCTGCTCTTCGCGGCTCAGCGGTTCAAACAGCTACGGTTCGTGAAATTCCACTACCCTCAATTACTCAAGTTCCAGTTGCAATTAAAATATTTGGACCTGGTTTTAATGAAAGTAGTGAGATCAAAACTAGCTATATTAATGAAAGAGTGAGTTATTTAGCTTTGTCTGAGTTGTTGAAAAGATTATTATTAATCAATCCTCTTGATTCGGCTAATTTAAATCAGGCAAGCTTATTAAATAACCTTCCAAAAACAGACCTGGTTTCCGAAAACCAAACAGGAACAATCTTGCAAAACAACGGCGGTCTTTTTTATAAGCTTAATAATAATAAAACCTGGGATCGTCTCAGTGACTCTCTCCAGGTTAAATCTTCTAGTTATCTCTTTAAGTAGCTTTTGAAATTAAATAAGTTTAATTAGGGATTGGACAATTTTTGCATGTCTGATTTCGTCTTTTTTTATTTGTTTGATAATCTTTCTGGCATCCTCGAGTTCAATTATTTTAAGTAAATCATTCATCTCTTCTTTCATAACTGTCTCAACCTCGTATAGTTCATTAAAGTATTGTAAGTAATCTTTTTTATTAAACATATATTTATTTTGATTTTTTATAAATATCCAAAACTTTATTTAAGTATGTAACATGCATTTTAGATTCAGCCGCTAATGTTTTTAAACCTATAATAATAGTTTCTTGTTTTTTCTTGCTTAGACCTGACCAAAATAGACTTTGCTGAATGTGGCTAACGTATAAGGGAATGGCCAGCTCTTCTTTTATCATGGCTTCGTTAATTTTTTCTATGACGGCTTGCTTTTTACTAGTCATATTATTTATATTTAGGAATTTTATTTAATTTAAAAATGTTAGACAGAAGAAGAACGTGATAAGTGCACCAAAACATATTAATCCCAATCGCGTAGTAGTTTTCTTGCAATCTGGAAAAACCTTTTATGATAGCAAGCAGATTAAATAGGATAACTATTATCCAGGGCCATAATTTCCAGACAGGAAGAATATCACTTTTACCTTTATCAGTTATTTGAAATGAAATTTTTTTATTTAATATGCCTGATAGGGTTGATTGCATTAAAATCGGAAAGCTTAATGAGCTCATAATATTTCCTGTAAAAACATCTTTCATCGAATAATTTCTTCCTTTCATGGTCGCATAAAAAACCGTGGCTGTTAAAATATAGTAGGGAACGAAAGTGATTAGATAAAAGATAGGGTTGGCGAAGTAGGATGGAATATTAAATAGTAAATAAAGGGCCGGACACATAATTAATAGAAAGAAAGACCAGCCAGTAAAATAGTAAGTCGCCGATAAAAAATACTCCCAAACTTGGCGTAAATTTAGTTTAATTCGACCGTGATAGACTTCAGAGCTTAATTTTCTAACAACACCGACAGTTCCCGCTGACCATCGATATTGTTGTTTAAAGTAAGCTGAGAGAGTCTCCGGCGCCATACCAAAAACGCGAACATGATTATAGTAAACAGATCGATAGCCAAGTGCATGTATTTTAACGGAGGTTGCAAAATCTTCAGTTACTGAATTTTCATCAAAACCACCAACTTCTTTAAGAGCTTTAGTTCGCATAAGAAAATTTGTGCCACAGCAGAACATGGCGTTGCTAGTGCCTTTACCTTCGCAAATATTTTCAAAAAAGATCGACTGCTGCAGAGCAGCTCCTTTGGCAATCGGACCGACGCTGATATTTGTGTAGAGTTGTGGTGTTTGAACAAATGATATATTTTCTGAATATTCCGCGACAGCAACCGTTTCAAGTAAAAAATTTGGCATCGGATTTTGGTCGGCGTCAAAAATTGAAAGATATTTAGTATCTATATTTTTTAGAGCAAGATTCACTATTTCTGCTTTATTTTTAGAAGGGACGCGTGGAACAAAATGCTCCAATCCATATTTATCAGCTAATTTTTTATTTTCTTTTAGGTATTCCTTATCTGATCCGTCTAGAAACATAATTTTTTTAGCGTCGTAGTTCAAAGACCTCAAACAAATAAAAGTTTCCTCGAGAATTTTTAGTGGCTCATTTCTTGCTGGAACAAGAATAGTAACTTCTGGTAGATTTTTTAAATCAAGTTTAACGTGTCGTTGATAGTTAACCCCAGTTTTTCTTAAGCGAATTATATTTGAGATAAATCCTAAAGACTGAAGAACGGAATGCGTTTCAGCGGCTAGTAATAGCGCGCCAAAAAGAGAATTTATAAATCCATAACTCTGACTATAATAAATATAGACTCTCAAAATGAAATAAAAAAATAGACTTACTAAAGATAGATATGATATATAGGTTATTAATTTTCTTTTTATACCTTGCATAAGAAAATTAACGATGACAAACTGGTTGGGCCAGAGCCATAAGTGCTTCGTCAGCAAATTCTGAGTAATTAATAAAGTAATCGACTTGTGACAATAAGTATTGCATAGGATCGCCACAATCTAAGTAATGGCCATCACTAATTATTTTTGCTAGTAGTCCGGTTTCTTTCCTCATAATATTTATTATGTCCGTTAGCCAAATTTCGCCATTGGCTCCGGCCTTAGTCTTATCTAGGGCATCAAAAATAGCTGGAGTTAAAACGTAGGCGCCATGAGTTGCATACATAGACGGCGCCTTTCCAAAGGCTGGTTTTTCGATAATGTTTTTTATTTCTTTTATCTCTGTTTCTCCTTTTAAATCATTTAATTCGGCCATCCCATATTTTGAGCGTTTAAATGGGTCTTCAATTTTAATAGCGGAGATAACTGGTTTACCGTATTTATAATAAGCATCAAGGCATTGCGCGACCCGTGGTTTGGTTTTCGATAAGATAATTTCGTCAGACCAAATTAAGACAAATGGCTTGTCTTTTACTAAGTGTCTAACTGAGCTTAGAGCGCCACCATTTCCCATCGGTTCATGAGTATAAACAAAATCAAAGGTTGCTAGATTTGGAATAGATTTTAATTCGTCACCTTTGTTTTTGTCGCTAATCTTTGATATATAATTTTCGAGTATTTCGTTGGGAGCAAAAAAACTTTCAATAGACTGTTTGTGGTGTGAGACGACAAAAATGATATTAGTTATTCCCGAAGCGACTAATTCCTCAACAACATGTAATATAATTGGCTTGCTGCCAAGAGGGAACATTTCTTTAGGAATACTTTTAGTGGCCGGCATAAAGCGTGTGCCCCAGCCTCCAGCCGGGATAACTGCAGTTGTAATTTTTTCAATCGACATATTTTAATGTTTAATAAATTTATATATTAATTATACCATAGCTTGGTATATGTTTCTATAAAAAAATAGAGCCTCCTGTGAAAGGAGACTCTTTTAATGAGGCAATAAATACGATTAAATAAGAAAAAATTTAAAATTCAGGAAGTAGTATTTCCTGGATAGTATATTCTTTGTTATTTAAAGATACTATATCGCCAACTTTTTTCCCGTAAATAAGGTTCCCGAGGGCGCTTTTTAAGCTACAGACATTTTTTGAGTAACTTAGTCCATCAAGAATGCGGGTCGCAACTTCATTTGTTTTTGTTCGTAAGACAACGGCGTTACCAATTTTTACAATTTTGTTTTGTGGTTCCGGTTGTATCACTTCGATTTTTTCTAAATCTTTTTTTAGATCTTCACGACGAGATCGATACACTTTTAAGTCTTCATGAAACTCGGCGGTTGAATCTTGTAAATTCTCGTTTCTGTTTTCGTTCTCCAGAGCTTTTTCTTTTTGTCCATCGCCAATCAGCTCGTTAAGTTCATTTTCTTTTTTGAGCATAATTTCGTAAGTTTTTCTGGTTACAGGGATTAATTCCGTTTCTTTAGTCATCGCAGTTGCATTTTTTTGTTTGTAATATTAATTGTTAAGTTGCTAGATTAACTTAGCATAATTAATCACTATTTGTCAAGAGTATATATTCAGACATATGTACTAGCTATTTTTTGTCGATTGTTTTGTTATTTTTGTGTATTTATGGTATTTTATTATCGTAAGTATTTATAATATAAATGAATATATATTTGATTTTATGAAAAAAAATAAGCGTTGGCTTTGGATTTTAGTTATAGTAATTTTGGCTATTATTGGTATTTGGTGGTGGCTTTCAAGTAAGAATAAAAAAGTTGATTATTCAACTATTTTAGTGAAATCAGCCCCATTGCTTCAAACCGTCAATGAATCTGGAACGGTTATGCCTATTAAGGAAATTGCCTTGAATTTTTTGTCTTCAGGACGAATTAAAACTGTAAACGTAAAGGTTGGCGATAAAGTAACTAAAGATAAAGTTTTGGCTTCACTCGATGATAGCTCTTTGCAGGTTAGAAAAACAGAAGCTGAGGCTGGCCTTAGCATGGCCAAGGCGACTCTTTCAAAGCTTATGGCTGGTGCAAGTAGCGAAACAGTTAACATTAGTCGTTCAAGTCTTGCTCAGGCTCAAGCTACAATTGCTTCAGCCAAAACTGATTTAGAAAAAATCAAAAAAACTGTCGCTGAAAATATTCGCCAAGCTGAAAAAACTTCAGCTGATTTAGAATCGACTAGCTCATCAACTATTACCCCTCAAGAACAATCAGTTGCGCAAGCCAAAACAGCCCTTGATAATGCACAGAAAAATGGTCAAAAAACTATTGATAATACTAGGAGTTCAGCTGTTTTAACTATCAACGACAAGATATTAAACGCGAAAATTGCGCTTGATAATATAAATACGCTTTTAACTGATGATAGTGCGACGAATGTATTAGGCGCCAAAAATTCATCCTCTCTAAACCAAGCCAAAGACGCTAGATTGGCGGCCCTCGCTTTAATACCATCCGCCGAATCGTTAGCGACTAAAGCTAGGCAACAGAACGATGAAAATTCTATTAGCCTGGCCGGAGAAGCTGTTAAGAAGCTTTTAATTGCTACTGATGATGCGCTTGATTATGCTTACGCTATGCTTGAATCAAGTATAGTTAGCTCTTCATTCTCTCAAACTAAATTAGATTCCTATAAAACTATTATAAGCTCTCAAGTTAGCCAGGTTAATGGAGCTAGCTCCGCCTTAGAAGTGTCTATTCAGAATTTTCATAATGCAGTTTTAAATAAGCAAACAAGTGTTGCTAGCGCTGAAGATAATTTAGGACAGGCCCAAGTTAATCTTGATAATGCTAAACTAGCCGCTCGTAACGCTTTGAGTAGCGTTAAACTAAGTGGTGATCAGCAGATTTCATCTGCTCAGGCTCGCCTAAATAGTGCTAATAATAGTCTTGCGGTTTCTCAGGCACAATATATTAATACCGTTGCTCCGGCTCGTGCCCAAGATATTTCTGTCGCCCAAGCTCAAGTTAATCAAGCTCAAGCAACTCTTGATGGTATTAATCAACAAATTAAAGATTCTTTATTAGTTTCTCCTTTAG
Organism: Patescibacteria group bacterium; assembly: GCA_049318005.1. Lineage (GTDB taxonomy): Bacteria > Patescibacteriota > Patescibacteriia > Patescibacteriales > UBA12465 > UBA12465. The sequence continues at coordinate 37,647 of JBMOHE010000002.1, read as the reverse complement.
ATGGCGTTGTTAACCAGGTTAATTTTGAAGTTGGTGAACAGTTTTCTCCAAGTGCTAAATCAATGGTTTCAATTTTGGTGAATAATAGTTTTAATGTTGAAGTTGATATTGCTGAATCAAACATCAGTAAAATTAAGATTGGCAATCAAGTTGATTTAACTCTTGATGCTTTCCCGGGAGATTTAATTTTGAAGGGACAGGTAAGTTTTATCGAGCCCGCTCAAACCGTAATTCAAGACGTTGTTTATTATAAAGTTAAAATTGATTTTACAAATATCAATGAAATAATTAGTCTCCTTGATTCTAAGGGTTTAAGCCTTAAATCCGGTATGACGACTAATGTTGTTATTATGACAGAGAAGAGAGATCAGGCTTTGCAGGTTCCAGCCCGATCGTTAATTGAAAAAGACTCGCAAACTATCGTCCGTCTTTTGGTGGACGGCTTGGTTCAGGAAGTTGCTGTTAAAACCGGCTTACGAGGAGATGAGGGCATGGTTGAGATTTTAAGTGGTCTAAAAGAAGGTGACAATGTGATAACTTTTATTAAAACAACTACCCCAGCTCCAGCTAAATAATAAAATTATGACAAAAGCTTTGATTGAAATTAGCAATCTCACAAAAACGTATATTACTGGAGATTTGACGACTGAAGTTTTAAAGGATGTAAATTTTGAAATTAAAGAAGGGGAATTCGTTTCTATTATGGGTCCATCTGGTTCTGGCAAGTCAACCTTAATGCATATTCTTGGTTTACTAGAACGTCCGACTTTAGGTCATTATTTTTTTGCTGGTCGTGATATTGGTAAATTAGATGATGAAGAATTAGCACATTTAAGAAACAAGGAAATTGGCTTTGTCTTTCAAGCCTTTAATCTTTTAGCACGTACTAGTGTTTTAGATAATGTTAAGTTGCCTTTAATTTATTCCGATAATAAATTAAAAATGGACGATAGAGCGGCCGATGTCTTAAAAAGCGTTGGCCTTGATCATCGACTTAACTATCATACTAATCAAATCTCTGGCGGGGAAAAGCAGAGAGTTGCAATTGCCAGAGCTTTGGTTAATAATCCTTCGGTTATTTTTGCTGATGAACCAACCGGTAACCTTGATTCAAAATCCGGTATTCAGGTAATGAAAATTCTACAAGATTTAAATGCACAGGGTAAAACAATTATTTTGGTTACCCATGAAACATATACCGCTGAACATGCTAAGCGCATTATTCGAGTTCATGACGGAAAAATAGTTGGCGATGAGATAGTCAAGCATAGACGCTTTGCTACTGAAGGTGAAACTTTGAAATAATTATGTTAGAAAATTTTCGCCAATTACTCAAAATAGTTTTTATTTCTTTGCTTGGTAATAAGACCAGGAGTTTTTTAACTATGCTGGGAATTATTATTGGCGTTGGTGCCGTTGTTCTGATCATGTCGCTGGGAGCTGGTGCCAAATCATTAATTCTTGGTCAGTTATCGGGTTTTGGTAGCGATTTGGTAGGGGTTTTGCCAGGTCAGTCTGATGAGAAAGGACCACCAGCGTCTGTTTTTGGTGTTAAGGTTACAAGTTTAAAACTTAGCGATGCTGAGGCCTTTAGAGATCCTAAAAATGTTTTGCATGTTTCGGCCGTTTTTGCTTATTATCAATCTAGCGCAACTGTTTATTGGCGTGATCAAAGTTATGACGCAAATTTGCAGGGAATATATGGTGATTATTTGGCAGTTGACGGTGGAGAAGTTGAGTCAGGTCGCTTTTTTTCTAAAGAAGAACTTTCATCCGATTTACGTTTAGCGGTTTTAGGAAGTACGGCCGCCACTGAATTATTTGGTGGAACTGATCCGGTAGGTCAAAAAATAAAAATTAAAAATCAAACCGCTACGGTAATAGGAGTAATGAAAAAAAGAGGGCAGGTTGGTTTTCAAAGTTATGATAATTTAGTTTTCGCGCCTCTTTTATTCGCACAAAAAGAAATTGCCGGAATTAATTATTTAAGTGCTGTTAGAGTTAAGGTTGATAACGCTGTTAATATTGACGAGGTAATGGAAAATGTTAGTCAGACATTACGTGAGCGTCATGGAATAGATAATCCAGCTGACGATGATTTTTCAGTTCGAAGTTTTCGTGATGCGCTCGCTCTAATTACAACCATAACTGATTCAATTCGTTATTTTCTAGCAGCCATGGCTGGTCTATCTTTAATTGTTGGTGGTATTGGAATTATGAATATAATGCTGGTTAGTGTTACTGAGAGAACCAGGGAAATTGGTTTGCGCAAAGCACTTGGCGCAACAAATCGCCAGGTATTAAATCAATTTCTATTTGAAGCAATCATTTTGACTTTGTTTGGCGGCTTAATTGGTCTATTTATGGGATCACTTATATCTTATTTAACGGCCGTTGTTGTACGCTCCTTGGGCTATCGTTGGGATTTTGTTGTATCTTTATCTTCTATTATAGTTGCTATCGGCCTTTCGACTTTAATTGGAGTTATTTTTGGTTATTATCCCGCTAAACGAGCTAGTCGCTTAAGTCCTATAGAAGCCTTACGTTACGAATAATTATGCGGATTATCATTGCCTTCCAATTAGCTTACAGATCATTACGCTTGAATCTTCTTAGAACAAGTTTAACTGTTTTAGGCGTGGTTATCGGAGTTTCGGCGATTATTATTGTTTTTTCAGCCGGGAGCATGTTGAGCAATCTTGTTTCAGGCGAGATTAAATCATATGGAACTAATGTTATCCAGACCGAGGCTAAGGCTCCAGGTAATAGCCCTAATGGCGTGGTTGAAGTTACTTCTTTGAAAATGGATGACATGTCGGCGATTAATAGAATTAGTAATGTTTCAATGAGCTATGCCGCCTCATTGGCGCAGCAGAGGGTTAGTTATGAATCGCAGAGTAAGAAAGTATTTATTTTTGGAACTAGCGCTCCTTATGCACAGATAGATTCTAAAACTAAATTAGCATCAGGGGAATTTTTCAGTGAAGATGATGACAAAAGTCAGGCCATGGTCGCCGTTTTAGGGGCTTCTTTAAAAGATTATTTATTTGGTAATCAGGAGGCGGTAGGAAAATCAATTAAATTAGGTAGTAAGAAATTTAAAGTCGTTGGCGTTTTGAGCGCTCAGGGAGGAGGAGCGGCATTCATTGATTTCGATAATATTGTTTATGTTCCTATAAATACTCTCCATAAAAGTATCTTGGGCATTGATTATGCAATTTATTTCATGCATCAAGTTAGGGATGTTAATCGAGCGCCCGAGACGGCCGAAGAAATTAAAGGTTTGTTGCGCGAGCGCCATAATATCACTAACCCCGATAAAGATGATTTCAGGGTCTCGACCATGGAAGAAATGTTAAACACACTGGGAACGGTTACTAATGCCGTTACATATTTATTACTAGCGATTGTCTTAATTTCTTTGTTGGTCGGAGGAGTCGGTATTATGAATATTATGTATGTTACTGTCGTTGAGAGAACTCCAGAGATTGGTTTGCGTAAAGCGCTGGGCGCAACTAAAAAAGATGTTGTCTGGCAGTTTTTAATTGAATCATTATTAATTACTTTCTGGGGCTGGTTGCTAGGAACTATCTTGGGAGTTATTTTTTCCTTTCTTTTAACCTTACTGGCTAAATATTTTAATTTAAATTGGCAGTTTATTTTCCCTTGGCAGGGAATTGGCGCTTCTTTACTATTTTCAATTTTATGCGGTCTGTTATTTGGTTATAGACCAGCTAAGCAGGCAGCTAATTTAGATCCGGTTGAAGCCCTAAGAATAGAATAGATATTGACATAATATAAATAATATGATATATTATTTTTAGTTCATTTTATAAATAATAGTATTAATCGAATATAACAACTTAATTCATGGATGATCCCGGAGAGAAAAAAGTAAAACCTCGTGAGGTTTTTGAGGACCAAATACTCAAAGAAGAGTATTTCAAAGAAAATGGATGGAAATTTTGCATAAATTATGCCTCTTGGAAGATATTCAAGAAGGATGATGATTGCGTAATTTGGGATCCAAAAGATGGAAGAGTTATTATAACTTATAAATCAAAAGTTAAATAATTAAACTTGTAAAACGGAGCGACTTAAAATATCGCTCTTTTTTTAATGTTTTAGCATCTTGGCGAGTACTATATGTTGTGGTATAATATTAATTACTACCACAATGTGTAGTATTTATTTATATAAAAAGAATTCTCATATGAGTATCCATAAAATTATTGCAAACGACGGCAGTGTCGAAAATTTTTCCGAAGATAAAATTAAAGAAAAATTGAAAATTATATCGCAAGATCTCGAGCACATTGATATTGAAATTATTCTCGAAGAAATAAATAAGAATCTTTATGAAGGAATTAAAGTTAGCGAACTTAAAAAAACGATTATTAATGCGACGACTTTCTTGATTGAGAGACATTATAACTATTCCTATTTAGCAGCCCGTTTATTAATTGATGAATTATGCGAGGAGGTCCTTGGACTTGATTATGACAAAGAGCTGCTAGGTGAAGATTTAAGCCTTAAAAAGCATAGACAAGGGTTTATTGATTATATTTCTAAAGGAATCAAATACGAACTACTAAATCCAGAGCTAGCTAAGTTTGATTTATTTAAATTATCCGGCGCGCTTGATAAAAATCGCGATAATAATTTTCAATACTTAGGTGCCCAGACTATTTATGATAGATATTTATTAAAAACACCGACTAAGCCTCGGCATATATTTGAACTGCCGCAGTGGATGTGGATGCGAATTGCTATGGGTTTAGCCTTAAAAGAAGATAAGCGCGAAGATAGGGCGATTGAGTTTTATAATTTAATGTCTCAGTTTTTACTAGTTCCATCAACGCCAACTCTATTTAATAGTGGGACCATCCATAGTCAATTAAGTTCGTGTTTCCTTAATACGGTCGACGACTCTTTAATAGGGATTTTTAAATCATTTTCTGACGTGGCTCGTTTGTCAAAATGGTCGGGCGGAATAGGAACCGATTGGACGCCTGTTAGATCAATGGGGTCAAAAATAAAAGGAACTAACGGTGACTCTCAAGGAATAATTCCATTCATCAAAATTTTTAATGATATCGCGGTTGCTGTTAATCAGGGCGGAAAACGTCGCGGAGCGCTCGCGGCGTATCTAGAAGTTTGGCATAACGATATCGAAGAGTTTTTAGAACTCAAGAAGAATACTGGAGACGAACGTCGCCGGTCTCATGATATTCATCCCGCTTGTTGGATTCCTGATTTATTTATGAAAAGAGTTTTGAGTGACGGCGATTGGACTCTATTTTCTCCGAGCGACGTTCCCGAGCTTCATGATTTATACGGACATAAGTTCGAGGAAAAATATGAAGAATATGAAAGAAAGGATATCCTTGGGGCGCGAAAAATATCGGCTAAAGAATTATGGAAGAAAATTTTAACTATGCTTTACGAAACTGGTCATCCGTGGATTACGTTCAAAGATCCTTGTAATTTACGTTCGCCGCAGGATCATGTTGGCGTGATTCATAATTCAAATTTGTGCACAGAAATTACTTTAAATAATTCGGCTGATGAAGTAGCAGTTTGTAATTTAGCTAGTTTGAATTTGAGCTTAATGATTAAAGACGGAAAGCTCAATAGTGATTTAATAAGGGAGTCAGTTAAAACGGGCATGCGTATGCTTGATAACGTAGTTGATATAAATTTCTATACAATCCCTGAAACTGAAAAATCTAATAATCGTCATCGACCGGTTGGACTAGGATTGATGGGCTATCAGGACGCTCTTTATCAGCTTGATATTGATTTTGCTAGTAATGAAAATTTAAAATTCGCTGATTATTCAATGGAGTTAATTTCGTATTATGCATATTCAGCCAGTTCGGATTTAGCTTTAGAGAGAGGCGCTTATGAAACTTATAGGGGAAGTAAATGGAGTCGCGGAATTTTACCTATTGATACCTTAGATATACTAGAAAAAGAACGTGGCTTAGCTTTAACGATTGATAAAAATTCTAGTCTTGATTGGAACGCTTTACGAGAAAAGATTAAGAGTCAGGGAATGAGAAATTCTAACTGCTTAGCAATCGCGCCGACGGCTACTATCTCAAATATTACCGGCGTGGCTCCTTGCGTTGAGCCAATATTTAAAAATATTTATAGTAAGGAGAATATGTCTGGTAGCTTCTTGGTTATTAATAAATATTTAGTAGATGATTTAATTTTGGCCGGTCTCTGGAATAAAGCCACTCTTGATTTGATAAAATACAATAATGGATCTGTTGCAAGTATTGGCTCTATTCCAAATAAATTAAAAAATAAATATAGGGAAACTTTTGAAGTTGAGCCTGAGTGGGTTGTTAAAGCGGCGGCTTATAGAGCGAAATGGATAGATCAAAGTGCTTCGACTAATATTTTTGTTTCAACTAGTAGTGGTAAGGCCTTGAGCGATTTATATATTGATGCCTGGAAGACGGGACTTAAGACAACTTATTATTTAAGAACCTTAGCGGCTTCTCAGATTTCTAAAACTATTGAAATGCCCAAAGAGCAAGTAGTTGCGCCAGTTGAGAAAGTTGAACCTAAAGCCTGTCTGATAAATAATCCTGATTGTGAGGCTTGTCAGTAATAAATTAAAATTAAGCTTGCGCTAGGCGAGCACATAAATATATGGGAAGAGTAATAGGAAAGATGAATACCTTGTCGAATGCTGAGGTAATAAATAATAGACGCGTTATAAATGGGGAAGACGATGGCTTAATGCAAGTTGCGCCCTTAAAGCATCCATTTGCTGATGAGATATTTAAGACGATGTTAAAGAATAATTGGGTACCGCAAGAAGTTAATCTCCAGGAAGATATTGAAACTTGGCGTAAAACAGATATTCTAACAGAAAATGAAAGACGTGTTTATATGCGCAGTTTATCTTTTGTCTCAAATTTAGATGGAATTCAAACTGGTAATTTAACGACAAATATTGTTAATCAGATAACGTCACCAGAAATAATTTTAGCAATCGTTAGACAGGCTTTTGAAGAGGCGCTTCATGTGCATAGTTATGCAACCATGATTGAAGCTTTAGGTTTTAATCCAGATGAAATATACGGAATGTATAAGAACGATAAGGAATTATATTCTAAAAATCAGTATGTTTTATCAGCTATTAATAAAATTGGTAGCCCAACTTTTCAAACTGGAAGTTTTGAAAATGATCAATTATTTTTAGAGGCATGCGTAGGGAATGTTATTTTAGAAGGCATTTATTTTTATAGCGCTTTCTTAAATTTCTATGTTTTACGTCGTAATAATAAAATGCCCGGTAGCGCTCAGATGATACAGTTTATAAATCGTGATGAAGATATGCATCTAAAACTGTTTATTAATATTGTAAATACAATAAAGCATGAGCAACCCGAACTTTGGACACCGGAATTTCAAGAAAGGATTATTAAAAACATTGAAGGGGCAGTTGATCATGAGCTTGCCTGGGGAATATCCTGCATTCAGGATGGTATTCTCGGTCTAAATAAAGATAATTTAACGAGCTACCTCCATTTCGTTGGCGATTTAAGATTAAAAGCACTTGGTTTACCTAAAAAATGGAACTCCGAAAATCCTTTTTCTTGGTTAGATGAATTTACTCAGGGAAATATGACAGAAAGTAATTTTTTTGAGTCGACGGTAAAGGAATATTCAACGGGGAGCCTAGAGTGGTAATTTGGCAAATATAATGATATATTTATAAAAGAGTGATGAATAATCACTCTTTTATTCATACTAAGTATATTTTATGGCTAAGAAATATTTAATTATCAACACCGGCAGCACATCTAAAAAATATTCCTTTTATAGTGATGAGAAAAAAGTTTATACGGCGCATTTTGAGATGGAGGACGGAATCTATGTTGTTGCGGAAAAATTTAATAACGAGTCTGTAAAAACCACAATTGATAAAGATATTTATATTAATGCGGTTGAGTTTATTGCCGAGTCATTAGTTAGAAATAAATTAATTAACTCGCGTGAAGAAGTTGATTTGTCTGGTATTAGAATTGTCGCTCCGGGTGAGTATTTTTTAACAAATAAAATCATTGATAATGAGTATTTAGAAATGGCGAGCGCTGCCCTGGAAAAAGTTCCTCTTCATTTAGCACCGGCGCTTGAAGAAATCAAATGTTTGAAAAAAGTTTTTGGCGATAATCATCCCGTAGCTGGCGTTTCCGATAGCGCCTTTCACGCTAGTATTCCTGAGGCGGCTCGTTATTATGCTATTCCGATTAAAGATTCACGAGAATTAGGATTGCGTCGTTTCGGTTATCACGGAATTTCAGTTCAGTCTGTTGTTTCTAAGGCGGCCGAAACTTTAGGAGCGCTGCCTGAAAAAGTTATTGTTTGTCATTTAGGCGGCGGCGCCAGTATAACCGCTGTTAAAAATGGTGAAAGTATTGATACTTCAATGGGTTTTACGCCGCTTGAAGGCTTGGTTATGGCTACTCGAGTTGGCGATCTTGATCCGGGAGCCGTTTTATATTTATCGGAAAAATTAAATAAAGATTATAAAGAGTTAGGAAAGTATTTTAATAATGAATGCGGTTTGCTTGGTTTATCTGGCAAGAGCGATGATCTTAGAGAGTTACTTGCCAGCGAAGCGGCTGGACATGCTGATTCAACCTTAGCTTTAAAAATTTACGTTAATCGCATTAAGCAATACATTGGCCGTATGGCCGCTGTTTTAGGCGGAGTTGATTTAATTATTTTAGCCGGAACTGTTGGCGAACGTTCATTTGTTATGCGTGAAAGAATTTGTGAGAATATGGAATTTTTGGGAGTAGAGTTGAATAAGGAATTAAATAATATATCAGAAGGCGTTGAAGTTGAATTAAGTCAAGTTGGCTCTAAGGTAAAGATTTTAGTTGTTAAGACTGACGAGATGGAAGAGATCGCAAAAATTGCTTATAAGCTTTCAGCTAGTCTTTAAATTATAAAATATCAAACATGAATGTACTTGAATTTATACGTCAGTTTAGATTAGGGGGTTATGCAATCTTTGATTTAGTCGTATCATTCATTGGAATTTATCTTCTAGCGCCTCGTCTTTCAAAGTGGTGTAAAAAAATAAATTTAGACGTGCCAAGGTTAAATTGGGTATTTTTGACCTTACCAATTGGGCTTATATTTCACTTCATTTTTAGTGCTAAGACTCAGATGTTTAAGGACTTTATTGATTTAAATGGACACTATGTCTTAAAGCTAATAATTCTTGCTTCATTAATTCTAGGTTTGAGAAATATTAAACTTATTAAAAATCAAGAAACCTTGGCAAAAAAGTAAATTTACTTTATACTAAGAGAGGTAAAAATTTAATAATATTTTATATAAATTGACTATGAACACAAAAATCGTCGCTACAGTCGGCCCAAAGACTGAATCAGAAAAAGATTTACTAGCCTTAATTGACGCTGGCGTTGATATGGTGCGCGTTAACTTTTCCCATGCTTCTTACGAGCAGTATAAGAGAATTAAGAAAATAATTGATTCTCGTAATAGAAAACATAAAGACAGAAAAGTTTCTTTAATGCTTGATCTTCAGGGTCCACGTATTCGCGTTGGCAAAATGCCTGAAAATGGAATTATGTTACACGTTGACGAGATTCATAAGTTTTCTTATTCAAAGTTACCATATAAAGACGGTGGTATTATTCCAATCGATAATGCTGATTTATATAAATATATTCAAAAAGGCGAGTCATTATTTTTATGTAATGGCGCAATTGAATTAACTGTTTTAGAGGTAAAAAATAAAGTTATTACTGCCGAGGTAATTATTGGTGGCGTTTTAAGTTCTAATAAAGGAATTAATGTCCCTCATACAAATATTAAAAAGGGCGGAATGACTGCTAAAGATTTAGAAGATGTTAAATTCGGTTTAAAGGAGGGAATGGATTACATTGCTTTGTCTTTCGTGCAAACTGAAGATGATGTTAATCGTTTAAGAAAAATGTTAGGCAAGGATAGTAAGGTAAAAATTATTTCAAAAATTGAACGCGGTATTGCTTTAAAGAATATTGATACAATTATAACTGCTTCTGATGTTATTATGGTTGCTCGTGGTGATTTAGGAATTGAAGTACCGATTGAAGATTTGCCTATTATCCAAAAGAATATAATTAGACATGCTCATTGGCACAATAAACCAGCTATCTTAGCGACTCAGGTCATGACTTCAATGATTAAAAACCCACATCCAACTCGCGCTGAAATTAGTGATATTGCTAATGGAGTTTTTGATAGGGCTGATATGATTATGTTGTCTGACGAAACAACTGTTGGGGATCATTGTGTTGCGGCGGTTAAAACATTAAAGAAAGTTATAGTGAGAACTGAAGAATATTTGCAAAAAACATATATTGCAGATTAAAAATTAATAAATTTATCCGCTCGAGGCGGAATAGATAAATCTATGAAAATAAAATCAATTAAAGCACTTCAAATATTAGATTCAAGAGGGAATCCAACTTTATCCGCAACTGTTATTTTAGAAAACGGTGTTAGTGGTTGGGCGGCGGTTCCAAGTGGCGCTTCAACTGGGAGTTATGAAGCGGTTGAGCTTCGTGATGGCGATAAGGCTGTTTATGGTGGCGCTGGTGTTTTAAATGCGGTTAAAAATATCGAAGAAAAGATTGCTCCAGCCTTAATCGGCCAGGATGCAACTGAGCAAGAAAAAATTGATAGTATTATGATTAATCTAGACGGGACTGAGAATAAAGCAGTTTTGGGAGCTAATGCTATTTTAGGCGTTTCCATGGCGGTGGCTCGTGCAGCGGCGACTAGTTTAAACCAGCCTTTATATCAATATCTATCAAAGTTTAATCCTAATTTTTCTGGAACATATAAAATGCCTGTGCCGATGATGAATGTTTTAAATGGCGGTAAACATGCTAATTGGGCAACTGATATTCAAGAATATATGATTTTACCAGTTGGCGCTAAATCAATTTCTCAAGCAGTCCAGATGTGTGCGGAAATTTATCAAGCTTTGAAAAAAGTTTTGAAAGATAAAGGATATAGTATTAGTGTTGGCGACGAAGGAGGTTTTGCTCCGGCCGTATCATCTAACGAAGAAACTTTTGATTTATTAACTGAGGCGGTTAAAAAAGCTGGGTATGAATTGGGCAAAGATATTGTTTATGGTATTGATGCAGCCGCGACTGAATTTTTCTCTGATAACGCCTATCACTTGAAAAAAGAAAATAAAGTAATGACTAGCGCGGAATTAATTTCTTTCTATCAAGATTTAAGTAAACGTCATCCTATTTTATCATTTGAAGATATTTTAGCTGAAGATGATTGGACTGGTTTTAAAGCTTTCACGGATGCGTTTAACTGGGAGGTTCAAGTAGTAGGAGATGATCTATATGTTACTAACGTTAAAAGATTAGAAAGGGGGATCGCCGAAAAAATTACTAACTCAATTTTAATTAAACTAAATCAGATTGGATCATTAACTGAAACTATTAAAGCCGTAAATGAAGCTCAGGCTAACGGTATGACAGCGGTTATCTCTCATCGTAGCGGTGAAACAGAAGACGCTTTCATTGCTGATTTAGTTGTTGCTCTTGGTACTGGTCAAATTAAAACCGGCGCACCAGCTCGTAGCGAAAGAACAGCTAAGTATAATCGTTTAATGGCGATTGAAGCCGAACTTGAGGGCAAATCAGAATATGTTAGCTTCCCATTTTTAAAGAAATAGTAAGATGAATAAAAAAAGCCACTTTAAAAAAGGTGGTTTTTTTATTGACAGAATACGTATACTATTATAATATTATCTATTACTTTAACAAATTATAAAATAATTGTATAACTTCAAAATTATTGGTAATGAAAAAATTAAATTCTTTTTTGGACAGAATGGAAGGTAGTCGTCCAATTCTACTAACTTTATGCCCTCCAGGAATACTTATGATAATTCTTTCGATAATATGTCGTGTTTCTCCAGAATTTGTAATGTATACGCATGCCATAAATACGAAAGAAAATTTTGATTTAATGCTATTTGGTGGTATTGGTATGGTGGCATTTACTTGCATTTGCGTGGCCTGCATTTGTTTCGCTAAGGGCTCAAAATATTTTAAGTGACCTGTTATTTCATGATAAAGATTTGATAAAAGAAGGGGCCCCCCTTCTTTTTTATTTGTTCGCAGAATCAACCAGTTTGTGCTATAATATGTTTGTTAATATTAAATTTCCGCTTAAGGCGGAGTAAATAATTATATGAAAAAATCACAAATCTTTCTGATTAGTTTAGGGGTCTTAGCTGTTTCGGCGATTGTTATCGTTGCGCTTGTTATGGCTAATCGAATTAATAATCAAGAACGTTTTTCTGTAAATGGCTCAGGGACTGTTTATGCTAAAGCGGACATTGCTAATCTTGAAGTTGGTTTAAAAACAGGTGCTAAAAAAACTGCAGCTGAAGCGACTGTCGAAGGTACAAATAAAATGAATGATATTATTAGTGCTTTAAAAACTTTAGGAATAGAAGATAAAGACATCAAAACTTCAAACTATAGCTTAAGCCCAGTTTATAATTATACTAATGAAAAGGGTCAAGAGTTGGTTGGTTATGAAGTTACTCAGAATTTAACATTAAAGATTAGAGATCTAAGTAAAATTGGTGATGTAATTTCTAAAACTACCGAAAAAGGCGCTAACCAAATCGGTAATGTTAGCTTTACGATTGACGATGAGTTCGCTTTAAAGAATCAGGCTCGTGAGTTAGCTATTAAAAAAGCTCAGGAAAAAGCAGCGTTAATCGCCAAACAGTCTGGATTAAAATTGGGTGAGTTAAAAGGCGTTTATGAAAACGCTGATCAAGGTCAGCCAATTATGATGAGTTATTCTAATGCTAAGATGGATTCAGCCGCAATTGGTGGTGGAATTACTTCTCCTAGTATTCAATCAGGTCAGAATGAAATTAAAGTCGATGTGACCTTAACTTACGAAGTAAAATAAAATTAAAAAAAGTTTATAAAAAAAGAAGGGAATTGATCCCTTCTTTTTTGTTTTGATATTTTATTTAAATATTATTAAAAAATTTTTAATATTTTATAAATTTTTTCTTTATCATTAATTATAACCTTAATAATATCGCCAACGCTATGATTTAAAATGGCGGCGCCAATTGGTGAGCTATGAGAAATTATTCCGGCCGTTGGATCAGTTTCTGACCCGCCTAAAATAGTATAGGTTTTTTCTTTGCCTCCAGTTTCAATTGTAACATGGTGTCCTAACTGAACCTTATTAATATTTTTATTAGGATGAAAAATTTCGGCGACTTTTAAATGAGCTTCGAGTTCTAAAATTCTTTGGTTCAAACCTCGTAGTTTATGTTTTGCATCTTGATAACCGGCGTTTTCAGAAAAGTCGCCCATTTCTGCTAAGCGCTTAACTTCAGTCGCAAGAGCGGGGTGCGAAGCTTTCATGCGTTCTAATTTATTTTTGAGTTCTAAAAACTTAGCCTCGGTTAAAAAGGGATCCGGTTTTGGCTTCACATAGGTTTCTTTGCGGCGATAGGGAGTTTGCATAATAATTTATATATATTTATTATACGTTGCGTTTTTCGTTCGGTCAAAATATCTTAAAAATAGGGCTTTTATTAGCTATTTTTTAGACTTGAAATATTTTTAAATAAAGAATAAGATTATATATAAACATTCTTTAACAATTTATGAATAAATAATATATATTAACCACTAAAAACGCCAACTGGAGGGGGCATGACTAATATTTTGAAAAATAGTTGTAATTGTAAATTAAAAAAATCTGATAATGGATAATCAAAAAAGGAATTCACAGAGTCGTCCGAGAGCACAGAAAAAAGAGCCACTTAGGCCAATTGAACCGACAGGAAAAAATATTATTCTTGTTGATACAAACGTTCCGATCGACGATACCGAAGCTTTCGAAATACTTCGCAAAGGCGGTAATCTATTAGTTATTCCGGCTACAACAACCGACGAACTAGATGGAAAAAAATATGATCAAAGAGTTGGTTTTGAATGTCGTGAGGCGATTCGACAAATGGATCATTTCCAGGAAATCGGAGATAAAAATTTTATTGAAGAATCAGGTATGATTTTTAGTAAGTTAAATCTTAATCCCGACAAACCAGATCACCGGATTGTTGCAACTTTGAATTACGTTTTATATCACTTCGCAAAGGGCCACGAACCATATCGCGGTTACGACAAAGTAAAGTTTATTACTAATGATAGAGGGGCTAAAGTTGTCGCTAGACGAATAGTAGATAAAAAAGACTTAGTTATTGAAATGTATCAAAAAACCAGAACCAAAATTGACAAAAAGGATCTGGATATACCAAGTTTTTTTGTGCCTCTTGATAAAGTTCACGGTAATTGGGAAAAGAAATTTACTTTTCCATCTAATGGTTGGTCGAAAAAGGTTCCTGATGGCTCGCCGTTTATAGGTTATTCTCATAAAAAGAATGCCAAGAAAGGTGAATTTGTTGCAATTAGACGAGGAGATATTTTCGAAATTGTTAATCCGAAAATTGAATCATGCGGAATACATCCAAAAACAAAACCAGAGTACAATCGACCGAATTGGGAACAAGCAGCTTCTCTTTTTTATTTGCTGGATCCATTTTACCAATGTATTTTTATGCAGGGTGGTGCTGGTTCGGGAAAAACTTTGCTTGCTATGGCCGCAGCCATTGAACAAAGACGAAAGGGAATATATCCTCGAATATTAATTTATCGTGTTCCGGCTCCGGTTGATCCCAAGAAAACTCTTGGTTTGCTGCCAGGTGATGCTGGTGCAAAAATTGGTCTTTATCTTCGCCCAATTCAACAAGCTCTTTTAAAAATTTTGAAGGGCGATAAAACGTTGATCAAACTGGAAAGAGAGGAGATAAGCGCAGATTCAAAACCGGAAAGAAGTGAGAAAAAAGTAAGACAAACCTCTCAACCGCTTCCAGTCAGTAAAAAAACCTCTAATCTTGAGGTGCATGTTGATGAAATATTTGAACAAAACGGAATTGAAGTTGCGGTTCTAGAATACGTTCGAGGTGAAACAATTGACGATGCGTTTATTATTGTTGATGATGCTCAGAATTTGAATTTACATGAGACAAAAACAATGTTAACTCGTGTTGGAGAAAATTCGAAGATTGTTTTCACCGGCGACCTTGCTCAAATTGACAGTCATTACCTGGATAAATATTCTTCCGGGTTAGCCCATGCGATTAAGGATTTGGCTGATAAGTCAACGAAAATTGCCGCCGTAACGCTTGTTCAAACTCTTCGTGGCTTCATAGCGTCACTAGCTGAAAAGTATCTTTAGTTGAAATGTAAATGTAAAAAGCTTAAGCAATAAGCTTAAAACTCAAAAAGCCCGTACATCAGTACTGGCTTTTTTTATTTGTCTAAATAATTTTTTTTAATCTTGAGCTTTTATATTAGCCACACTTTCAGCATATCCCGCTGCTGATATTTCTATAAAGTCAGCCTTGCCTTTTAACTTTTCGATTTCATCCGCCCCTACATAAGTCATACCAGAGGCTAAACCACCTAAATAGCGGTGTACGACTTTAGAAATTGGACCACGACAGGGAACAACCGATGCTTCACCTTCAACATGAACGTCCTCCTCTATTTTTTGGCCATCAAGCTTTAATTTTTTAACAGTTGCTAGAAAACTAGCCATACCGCGATACTCTTTTACCTTCTCGCCATCTTTTTCAATTATTTCTCCCGGAGTCTCATCGCAGCCAGCAAATATCGAGCCGCTCATAACAGTATCAGCTCCAGCACCAATTGCTTTTACGATATCACCTGGGCATTTTATTCCGCCATCAGCACAAACAGGAACTCTCCCCTGAGAGGCCTCGTAGACGTCCATAATGGCCGTAATTTGGGGCACACCAGCTCCAGTCATGATTCGTGTCGTGCAAGCTGATCCTGGGCCTATACCGACCTTAATTCCATCAGCTTTTTTACTGATAAAATACTCGGCGGCGTCTTTAGTCGCAATATTGCCGACTAGAATATCAATTTTAGGATGATTGGTTTTTAAATAATCAAGAGTTTTTCCGGCCCGTTTTGAATGGCCATGGGCAACATCTAAAACAATAATATTTACACCGGCTTTTTCAAGGGCGGCCGCTCTTTCTTCGAAATCCTTAACGCCAATTGCAGCTGCCGCAATTAAATTCTGGGATCTAATTTTTTTTACTTGTTCAGCTTGTTCTTCAATGCTTAAAAAACGATGAATAACGCCGAGACCGCCTAATCGACCCAGGGCGATAGCCATTTCGCTTTCGCAAATAGTGTCCATATTGGCCGCGACCAAAGGAATATCTAATTTATAATTTTTAGTAATATGAGTCTCAAATTTTACGTCCCGTCGAGAGACAATTTTATTATATTTAGGAGAAATAAGGACGTCGTTAAACGAATATCCTTTAGCAATAATTCTGGCCATAAAATTATATTTTAATAATTTTTAATAAAATTTTAATTAAACCCACCTTAAATACTATATAACCATTAGAAATTTATGTCCATTGTAATAATTTATCAGATTGTATTACAATTATATAATGAATTTCGATTTAATTATTTTTTTTGCCCTTAATAATTTAGCCGGTAAAAATATTTGGCTTGATTATTTTGGCATATTTTTGGCCGACTATTTAGGTTATGTTCTAATAGTTGTCTTTTTAATTTATATTATTTTGGCCCTAAGAGATAAGTCTCTAGTAAAGACAAGTGCCTTGAAATTAGTTCTGTTTGCTTCTATATCAAGTGTATTTGCTATAGTTTTTATAAAACCAATTATAGTTATATTTATTAGTCGTCCACGTCCTTTTATTGCCTTAAATAATATTCATCAACTAGTAACTGTTCCGCTGAGTGAAAATTTACAGTCTTTCCCCTCGGGCCATGCACTCATCTATTTTGCTCTATCAATGGTTGTCTATTTTTCAAACAAAAAGTTGGGTTTAGCCTTTTTTATTGCTTCAGGCCTTATGGGTTTGGCGAGAATATACTCAGGGGTTCATTATCCGAGTGATATTTTAGCGGGGGCGATTTTAGGAATAGGGAGTGCATATTTAGTTAAAGTTTTCTATTTAAAAGAAAAAAGCCTTGCTTTGCGTATTAATATTAAGGATTTAAAAAAATAATTAAAAACAGCTTTAAAAAAGCTTATTTTTTAAAAAAAATTTATGGAAGAGATTAAAAATTTAGAGGAAAAAGAGTGTTGTAAAGATAAGGGGTGTTGTGAGGAGAAAGACTGTTGTGAACAAAAGTCTTGCTGTGGAGATAAAAAATCTCTATCCTTGATGAATAAATGTTGTCCTATGGGCCATAAAATTATGAAGATAGTTTTAGCGGTGATTATCGTTTTAACTCTTTTATGTATTGGAGCAAGATTTGGCGAAAGACATTCTGAGCGTTTTGGAAACTATGAAGGTCGCGGTTCAATGATGGGCTACGGTAGTCGTGGCGATTTTCAAGGAAATAGTGCTCATGGTGGATGTCAAAAAATGAATAAAGAATTTAATCAAGAAAACGGTGCTCAAGGAGGATGCCAGTATTCTCGAGAAAATGGTCCTACACAAGGAATTTGTCCAATGATGGAACAATCTCAAGTACCGGGCAAAGTTATAACTATAACGGGAGCTACTGGTGTAACTGGAGTAAAGGTAATTTCTACTACTACCCCATTTAAATAATATTTTGAAAAGCTAAAAGGCCGGTTTAAAAGACCGGTCTTTTATTTTTGAGATATATCTATTAAGATGTAGTAAACACGAGTCTATGTTTAAATTATTTGAGTCTAAAAAATCAAAAAAAGAAAAGGCTATAGTTATAATTTATAGTCTATTTTTAGTTATTCTTTTATTGATTATATTTTATATTTTTAGTAGAAAAATTTTAAAGCCCAGTGAAACGATTACAAACTCTAATATAGAAGTTTATGAAAGTTTGACTAAGACCAATACTAAAGAAAATTTACCGCTAATAAATAATCTGACAAAATTAAAAACCGATACTTTAGCGCAACAAAGCACAAGACTAAATGGTTTCTCGGAAACAGTGCCAATTTTGATGTATCACTATATTGGAATTGCGCCGGCCTCGTCCACTCTAAAAGGGTTATATTTAGATCCAAAAATATTTGAAGGCCAGCTTCAAGAACTTAAAAATAATAACTACAGTTCGCTATTTATCTCTGATGTGGCTAGTAGTATAAATAGTAAAAACAAGTTGAGTAATAATAATATAGTTTTGACATTCGATGACGGCTATGAAGATTTTTATACTAAAGTTTACCCTTTGCTTGTAAAGTATAATTATAAGGCGACTCTTTATGTAATTATTAATGCTCTAGACACTCCGGGATACTTAACTAAAACCCAGGTAAAAGAATTGGCCTCAAGCGGTTTAGTGGAAATTGGTTCGCATACTTTTAATCATCCCGATTTAAGAAATTTAAAGTTTAAAGATGCAAGATTTGAAATAGAAGCTAGTCGTCAAAAATTAGAGCAAATTTCTGGCCAAAAAGTTTTGAGTTTCGCCTATCCTTTTGGCCTATATAAACCAGAGTTTTTTGCGCTTGCTTCCTCAACTCCATACTTAACGGCCGTCTCAGTTATCCCTGGTTCAAGACAGGGGGAAGAAAATAAATGGATTTTGAGAAGG
Organism: Patescibacteria group bacterium; assembly: GCA_049318005.1. GTDB lineage: Bacteria > Patescibacteriota > Patescibacteriia > Patescibacteriales > UBA12465 > UBA12465. The sequence goes on along the minus strand of JBMOHE010000002.1, from coordinate 18,928 downwards.
ATTAGGCCTGATAATAGGTCGGGCGCAATTTTCATTTCTTGGCTTAAGGACTGGGAGATGTCTCTGTATTAAAAATTTAGATAAATTAAAAACGGACTTTAAAGTCCGTTTTTGTTTTTTGGTTTTGCTATTAAGAATACTAGGAGCACAACCAAGAGAAATATTCCGGAAGCTAGCCAAGCAGTTTTAATTGAATAGTTATTAGCGATCCAGCCACTTGAAATAAGCCCAATTAAACTTCCAACTTTTGCCATCATCGAATCAAGGGAAAGAACCGTCGCCCTGGTTTCTGATTGAATGTGATCATTAAGAAAATTTTTCTTTATAGGACCGAAGAAACTACGTGTTAGTTCATGAAGAAAGAAGAAGCTTAGGGCCATAATTAAATTGCTAGATAAAGCTAGAATGATAATAAATATAGCCGTTAATATTTGAGTGATGGCTAATGATTTCTTCTCATCTTTAATATATTTAAGACTATATTTAGATAAAGTGCTGCCTAGAGAAATAATTATTGCCGTGGCCACAAATATCCAACCTAAATACTTTGTTTCAACTTGGTATACATTTTGAAATACTAGTGTCCATTGCATATTAAGTGCCTGAATAGATAGATTAAATATCGCCCCCAGAAACATAAATATAACAATATGACGATTATTGAAACCATGTTGACTAGCAATTTTTATTTGCTTTATTAGCCCCGTTTTGACTCGTTTAGTTCCTGCTTCGTGATAGTCTTCTTTAATTGATAAAGAATATATTCCTGCTAATAGTGAACTAATAGCGCCTAAAATCCAAGGCCAAGATAAGTCATAGTCACCAAGATATGATCCTGATAAGCTACCAATAACTAATCCGGCCGAAACAAAGTAAGCTTCCTTTCTAAATAATTTAAATTTTAAATGAACAAGACCGTGAAATTTAAGTGAATCAACTAGCCAAGCTTCTAGCGCGCCAGAAGAAAAAGTTAGAGCCAGACCCGCAATTACTTCAGATAGAATAAAGAGCCAGAAACTATCAGCGAAATAATAAGTAACGAGAGCAATCGTAAATAAGAAAAAGCTAACTGTGATTGAGCGATGACGACCGAATTTATCAGCGAATGATCCGGTTGGCATCTCCATTAAGATAATCGTTGCCATGAAAAAGGCATTAATTATATTTACTTGTAGAAGATCTAGCCCCTTACTTTTTAAGAATAGAACATAGGTTGCGGCGGAAACTGAGCCAACTAGGGCGATTAAAAAGGACAAGATTAAGAAACGGTTTACTAGCGATTTTACGGCGGTTTTTTTTAAATTTTTCATGTTTTTACTCCTTTCTAGTTTAATTTAAAAAAATCCCGGCTAATTTATAGTCGGGATTTTTTTGATTGTTTATATTTAATAGTTATAGTTTATATCTTAAAATAAAAATCATTAAAAATCCCGGCTCTTGGATCGACTAAATTAATAGTAAAAAACATGTAGCCGTGAGCTGCACATTCTTGAGCTTGAGATTTTTTCCAATTTATTCTTTTCATATTATTTATACTCATATAATAATACGTTGAAAGGAGGGAACCGTTACAGCCGCACGTAAAAATCCCAATATTTTTGAGCTTTTGTTGATTTTTTCATAAAAATGTGCTAAAATATAGGCATCTTAAATATTAAATAAATAATAATATCCGCGTATCGCGGACTACGAAATTATGAAAAAAAATTCAATTATTTTACTGGCTATTTTAGGCATTGTTGTTCTATTAATTGGCTGGTTCTGGAGTTCTTACAATACTCTCGTTACTGTTAATGAGCAGGTTGATCAACAATGGGCACAAGTTGAGGTTCAGTACCAAAGACGTTTTGATTTAATCCCTAACTTAGTGGGAGCTGTTAAAGGCGCTATGGGTCAAGAACAAAAAGTTTTTGGTGATTTAGCCGCTGCTCGTCAAAATTATAGTGGGGCTAATACTACCAATGCTAAAGCTGAAGCTGCTTCTCAGGTTGAAGGCGCTTTAAGTCGATTACTCGTTATCATGGAAAACTATCCTCAATTAAAATCTATTGATACGGTAAATACTTTAATGGCTCAGCTAGAGGGAACAGAAAACAGAATAAGCGTTGAACGTAGTCGCTTCAATGAAGAGGCTAGAAACTATAATATCTTAGTTAAGCGTTTTCCTATGAGTTTAATGGCTTCAATATTTAATTATTCTCAGAAAGCATATTTCCAAGTTGCTCCAGTAGCCGCTGAAGCACCAAAAGTTGATCTTCAAGTTACTAAGTAGGTTTCACTGATGAAAAAGTTTTTCTTATACATATTTTGTTTTTGCGTATTCTTATCGGTCGGATTTTCCGCTCGGGCTTATTCTAACCCAGGGAAACCGGCCGGTTTTGTTAATGATTATGCTGGAATGCTGAGCTCGGCTCAGGTATCTGAATTAAATAATAAACTAATCCAGTTTAGTAAAGATACGAGTAATGAAATTTCGGTAGTAACTATAAATACTCTTGAGGGCGATACGATTGAAAATTATGCCGTTAAATTGTTTGCTGATTGGAAGATTGGGAAAGATAAAAAAGATAATGGCGTTTTACTTCTTATTTCGCTAAGCGATAGAAAAATGAGAATAGAAGTTGGTTATGGTCTTGAAGGAGCGCTGCCAGACGCAACGGCTTACGAGATTGTAACTAATACTTTAAAACCAGCTTTTCAAAATAGTAATTATTACGAGGGAATAAACGCGAGCGTTGATAAAATAATTTCAGCGACTCGAGGTGAGTATACAGCCGATCCAGTTTCTACTAAGTTAAGTTTTAAAAATCTCAGTATTGATTCTATTTTTTGGATTTTTATTGGAATTTTTTATGCATTAAGTGCTTTATGGCGTTATTTAGCTAAGAGTAAGTCTTGGTGGGAGGGCGGTGTTATTGGTTTGGTTATAGGACTAACTATTGCAGCTGTATTTTTTAGAACTTTTGTTTATTTTATTATTTTACCTATTTCAGTCGCTATCTTTGGTTTAATTGCCGATTATTTAGTTTCTCGTGTTTTACCTCAACCTAAGCCGCAGGGAAAAAATAATGGCGGCGGCTTCTGGTTTTTGGGTGGCGGCGGTGGCGGTAGATCTGGCGGCGGTGGATTTGGAGGATTTGGTGGCGGAGGCTCTGGTGGTGGCGGAAGTAGTGGCGGCTGGTAAATAAATTTAAATCGGTTTCGTAAATTTATGCTCGATATAACTTTAGTTACAATCGGAAAAATAAAAGATAAATCCTATTTAGGCCTATCTTCTGAGTATCAAAAAAGACTAAAGCCATATTCGCGTCTAAAAGTAATTGAGCTTGAAGCGGTTTCATTTTCTGAAAAGACTAAAGAAAAGGCTAAAGAATTTGAGGCAGAACGAATTGAGAATTTTTTGAATAAGCAAAAAGATAATGCGGCCGTTTATTTGCTCGCTGAGCGTGGCGAAATTTATGATTCAGTTGCTCTAGCTAATTGGCTTAATAAAAAATCACCTTTGATCTTAGTCCTTGGTGGCTCCTTGGGCTTTAGTGATAAATTATATAGTAGTTACCCAGGTCTATCTCTATCTCCCCTAACTTTCCCTCATGAACTTGCTCGAGTCGTCATGTTAGAACAGCTATATCGTGCCGCTACGATTTTACAAAAAAAGAATTACCATTATTAATATTAATCCTTAGGGGTTAATTTTTTTAAAAATATGATTAATTTAAACGGAATTATAAAAGAGCTAAGGGCTTCTGAAAATAAGCCACAGGCATCTAATTTACAGCGTTTTTTTAAGACCGCTAAAGGTCAATACGGATATGGCGATGTATTTTTAGGCCTTAAGGTTCCGGTAACTCGAAAAATTGCTAAGAAATATGTTTCTTTAGATTTGGACGATGTTTCGAAATTATTAAAAAATAAATATCATGAATTTCGATTAGCGGCCTTACTCATTTTAGTTGAAAAGTATGAGAAAACTGATGATAGAAAAGTTAAGGGAAATATCGTTAAATTTTATTTGAAGCACACGACCCATATTAATAATTGGGATTTGGTTGATTTATCAGTCGCAAAAATTTTAGGAAACTATTTATTACTTGAGGAAGGAAAGAATGATATTTTAGATAAACTTGCCGAGTCAAAGAATCTTTGGGAGCGGCGCATGGCCATGATTTCAACTTATGCTTTTATTCAAAAAGGACGAGCGGAAGAAGCGCTTTATTTAGCTAAGAAGTTATTAAAAGATGAGCATGATTTGATGCATAAAGCAGTGGGTTGGATGCTTAGAGAAGTCGGAAAACGAGTTGATAGAAAAAAGTTATTAAAATTTCTTGATGAAAACGTAAAGGAGATGCCGAGAACAGCACTACGTTATGCAATTGAGCATTTAGAGCCAAAAAATAGGGAATATTATTTAAAGAAGTAAATATTGCTTGATATATCAAAGTATCGAGCCCAAAAATATATGAATAAATATGAATCAGGTGGAGCTTTTTCAAAAGACAATCGCGCCGCTAAGCTAGAGATGGATAAGCTGTATATTCAGTTCAGAGAAATTGTTTTAAATAATAAAGATTATGCGCTTGGCAAAGCGCGCGATATTTTGCAAAATTTAGGCGAGAAAGATGCAAAAAAAATATTTGAGATGTTTAATTATCAAGAAGGCGCCTTACCCGATAGTCTAGCGGCCGAATATGTTAAATTAGTATATTCGCCTGATAGCTTAAAGGAGAAAATGGCCGGCGGAAAAACTTTTTATGAGGCTTTATCCGTTATTGCTTGGGAGATAAAAAATGCCCATATAGATTTAAATCCTGATTTAGTTGATGCACAAGTTAAAATAAGTTCTAAAGAGCTAAATAGCGAAAAACAGGTTAAAGCCGATGATGAGGCATAGCCTAATTGCGATTTTGTTAAACGGTGGATAAGTAGCCTAAATATGGTCTAAATATGATGTTGTTTTTTTAAAAAGTGCTATAATTAAATTTAATAATTAAAATTAATAAATACAAAAAAATTATATGACTGACTGGAAATCACCAAAAGTTTATTTAGCTTTTTTTGCCATGATTCTTATTTCCGGAATCATTGGCTTATCTATTATTCGTGACAGAATTGTTAACCAGCAATTTCGTTCAGTAACTGTTAATGGTCAAGGTAAGGTTAGCTATATTCCCGATTTAGCAGTTGTTACCCTTGGTGTGCAAATCGATAAGGTTGATAAAGCTGATGAAGCTTTAAATCAACTAAATGTTAAAGTTAATGGTATTATTAAGGCGGTTAAAGAGTTGGGTATATTAGAAGAAAATATTCAAACTCAAAATTATTCGCTTTCCCCTCAATATGATATGAACAAGGATAATGTTTCAGTTGTATCTGGCTATAATGCTAACCAGCAGTTAGTTATTAAAGTAACTAACTATGACAAAGATGCTGGAAAATTAAATTCAGTTATTGCGGCCGCTTCTAAGGCAGGAGCTAACCAAATTAATAATCTTAATTTTGACTCTTCGAATATTAATGATTTGAAACAACAGGCCAGAGTTTTGGCAATTGCCGATGCTAAGAATAAAAGCAATTCTTTGGCGGGCGCAGCTGGGGTCATTTTAGAAGATATTACTGGTTGGTATGAGAATCTAATTAGTCCAGTTCCGGTTTATGGAGGATATAATCAGGGCGGCATGGGCGCTGGCCAAATGTCTATTCCTGGTATTCCTATTAGTAATCGTGAAGTTGTTATTGAGATTGGAGTAACATATAACATTAAATAAATACTATGAATGGTAATGGAAATTCTGATTTAAATCGTAGTCCCTTAGTTGGCAAAACGGTTTTAATCGTTAATAGTACCGGGGCAAACGACCCGCTTCATTCAAAGAAACTTTTTATTAAAAAAGTTAAAAATTTAGGGGTTAAAATCATTATTTTAAGTAAGGAAGCGAGTAGCTTTCAGCCTTATGTCGATTACTCAGTTTCCGCTGATACCGCTAATTATCCTGAGGCGCTAGCCGCTCTAGATAAGTTTTTGAGTAATAATCCCGGAATTAAAATGTCGGGTGTGGTTACTTTTTTAGAGGATGATGTTTTATTAACTGCTAAGATTTCTGATAAATACCATTTAATTAATACTTCTTATAAAGTCGCTGCTCAGATTAGAAATAAATTTTCTTTTCGTGAGTTTTGTGCGGCTAATAATTTACCAACCATTAAATTTAGAGCTTTAAAAAATACTAAAGATTTGGAAGAGGTTGTTAAACTTTTAAATTTTCCGCTAGTTGTAAAACCCGCCTATGGCGCGGCCAGTGCTTTTGTCGTTAAGGTTAATAACGAAGAAGAGCTTAGAGAAAGTTATAATTATATTAAAAAAAATATTTCTCCTAAGGTAGAATCGGCTTTAGCTGATGGACTTGAAGTTTTTGTTGAAGAGTATATTGATGGCGATGAGGTTGATCTTGATATCTTGGTGCAAAATGGAAAAATAAAATTCTGTGCAATTAGTGACAATGGAAAAACAAAAGAGCCTTTCTTTATTGAAACGACTCGCATGACCCCGTCTAGTCTTCCTGAGAAGCATCAAGCCGCCTTAACTGTTATGGCCGATGAAACTCTTGAGAAACTGGGCGTTTTAAATGGCTGTATTCATTTTGAAGCTAAATTAGCAGCGACTGGTCCTATACCACTCGAAATTAATCTTCGTTTAGGCGGAGATGAGGTTTATCCTAGTGTTAAGGCTGCTTGGCACGTTGATTTAGTTGAAAACATGATTAAAATTGCTTGTGGTATTTATATTCCTAAGTTCGAATTTCCTAGTGGTCCTTATGAGTATTTAGCGGCGGAAACATTTTCTTCCGATTATTCTGGCATTATTGTTAACTTAGATATTGATGAAGATTTAAAACGACGACCATTTATTAAAGAATTTGAATTTGAAAAAAAGATTGGTGATTCCGTTTTGTCTCCTCCTGATGGTTATGAATATTTAGGTTGGGTTCTTGTATCAGGAAATAATCCTCTTGATGCGCAGGATAATTTACGTGAAGCGGAAAAGGCAATCTATTATGAAGTTGCGAAATTTCATCCCGCTTCTTCAATCGGTAAAACAACTCGTCGTTCACCTTTTTCGGCTTCGGCAATTAATGTTGATATTTTAAAACGTCGTTCTAAAATCGAGAAAATTCGTCAGATGGCGATATCTAACCAAAGAAATTTACATGTTGGTATTGCTTGCAATATGTATGAAGAAAATGGCGACGATCAGGAAACGGTTGTAGAAAAAGATTTAACGGTTATTGGTATTGATATTGAAAAGACGCTTCGTGAAAGAGGCTATAAGATAAGTTTTTTTGATTTTAACGATGTTGGAAAAGCCTTTAATGATTTAAAAAATAGTGATGTAGATTTAGTTTTTAATGTTTGTGAACGTATTAATAATTCTAGTTTACTTGAGCCGCACGTCGCCTCAATTCTAGATACGCTTCAAATCCCATATACCGGTTCAAATCCTTTTACGCTTGGTTTATGTATTGATAAGATTAGGGTTAAAAAATTATTAAGTTATCATAAAATACCGACTCCGGAATGGGATTATGTTTATTCTATGGACGACGATATTCGTGATGATTTAAAATACCCATTAATAGTTAAACCGGCTAATACTGATAATTCTATTGGTATTACTAATGATTCGGTAGTTAGAAATAAGGAAGAATTGAATCGCCAATTAGAAGTAGTTTTGAAACAAATTGGTCGTCCGGCTTTAATTGAGGAGTATATTGATGGTGATGAGTATGATGTGCCGATTATTGGCTCAGAAGAGGATGATTTACGTATTTTGCCTCTGGCTCGCTCTACTTTTGATAATTTACCTTCAAACTTATGGCATATTTATCCGTTTGAAGCTAAATATACTGATGGCGGCGAGTATAATAAAATTGTTGTCCAAAGGCCACCAAAAAATATTGGTAAAAAGTTAGAGCAGCTCCTGGGAGAAATTGCGCTTGATACTTATAATATTTTAGATTGTCATGATTACGGTCGCATTGAAATTAGAGTTGATAAGAATAATAATCCTTACGTTTTAGAATTGAACCCTAATCCATCGCTCGACGCCGAAGGAACTTTTTCTGCTTCGGCCGAAGTTATTGGCATGGATTATGGCGACTTTTTAGAAGAAATTATTCGCTTAGCAATTAAACGTTATAAAGACAATCCTCCTTATTACCATCTCCAAGCTAACGTAATGTAATTATGTTAAGTATTAGAGAGGTAAATGATTTAGAAGGAGCAGAGAAGCTCTGGTGCGCTCTGTCTCCGAATAAAACCATTTTTGACGAATGGGATTTTCGTTATTGTTTTTATAAATATGCGCCCTTGCCATTAAAGTTTTTAGCCGCTTATGAAGGCGAAGAGTTGGTTGGTTTAATGCCACTTCAAATTCATCCTAAACATGGTTTTGAATTTTTTGCCGAAGATCCTTGTGAAGAAAATAGACCATTTATTAAATTTGGATATGAGAAAATCATTCCTGACTTATATAAAGCGATCACGGGGCCAGGGAAGGCCTATGATATAACGGGCGATGATGAGTTTACGACTAAATTTGATTTAGAAGACTATAAATATGTTTTGCCCTTAAAAGGGATTAATAATTTTAATGATTTTCTTGAATCCCGACTTGAAGCTAAAAGACGTCGTAGTTTAATTAAAGAAATAGAAACCGTTGAAAATAATCAAATAATTTCCGAAGTAATTAACGATAGAGACGGTCTACTTAAATATTTGGAAATACTCTTTAATTTCAATACGGAAAATTTTAAGGAAGAATCGTATTTATTAAAAAATGACCAAGCGCCCTGGCGTGATTTAATGAGCATTGAGTTTAATTGGCAAATAGTAATTTTGAAAGTTAAAGACACAGTTCAAGCCGTATCACTTAGTGTTTTGCATAATAATGAATGGCATTATTTAATTACCGGTACAAATTTTAAAGATTATCCGGGAATAGGAAAGCTGCTTGTTAAGATTAATATCGAAGAAGCGATTAAAAATAAGGCTGATTATTTTGACGCTGGGCTTGGTGATTGTGGCTGGAAACATCTTTGGCATTTTGATAAAATAGAACAATATTTATTTATAAAGGAAAAATAAACTAAATTATACTAAAAAAATCTTATGTTTTTATTATCTTCGGATTATTATCAAGTTAAGGAAGTTCATAAAAAGGGCCGCGGCGTATTTGCAATTAAAGAAATTCCGGCCGGAACTATTCTTGGTGATTACGTTGGCTTATTAGTTAAAGATGAAAAAATTGATGCTTTAGAAAAGAAATATGGTGCCTGTTATGCAATGGATTACGCTGATAATGGTTTATCAATTTTACCAGTCGATATCAAAGCTAATGGAATTCATTTAATTAATCATTCTTGCGCGCCTAATAGTGATACTTATTATTACTTTGGCCATACTCTATTTTTTACTCTTCGCCGTATTTTAGTTGGTGAAGAAATTACGATTGATTACGGTTTTGATCCTGATAACGATGGTCAGAGAGATTTACTTCATACTTGTTTTTGTGGATCATTACTTTGTCGCGGAACTATGTATACGAGTGACGAGCGTTTAAAACGTTATGGAACATTCTGTCGCGCAGAAACTAAAAATCAAAAATTTAAAATGCTAGGCGCAGGAGAGCTTTTACCACCACTAGAAAAATATCCTAAAGCCATAAAAGATAATAAAGTTTTTAATTTATTTGCTAATACTCATGCTAAGCCAATCGTTCTAAACGATAAAAAAATTCCGAGCGTTAGTGAACTCCGAAAGAAAATTAGAGAAACAGGGAAGGCATTAAAGTTTAGTAATTTAGGTTTAAAAGTTATTGCAATTGATGATGGACGTATAATCGCTGATAAATAATTGCCCTGTGCAAAAACCCCTTGTATTATTGGCATATTATTTTAGGTGTGCTATAATAAGCTTATAAACATTGAAGTTTAAAAAGAGGCCTGTTGAAAAGCACTATAAACATTAATTAAATTCTGTCGGCCACTTAAAAAATTGTTAATTAATTTAAATAACAATCATTTATAATGGACCTTTACTTCTAACTCCTATTAAGGATTATGGTAAAAGCCCCATGAAAAAATTATGTCAAAAATGACTAAATCACAAATGATTGCTAATTTATCCGAAGCAACTGGTCTAAGCAAAAAAGACACAGCTGGATTCATGGAAAAGTTAGCAGACGTAGTTTACAAAGAAGTTAAAAAAGCTGGTGAATGTATCGTTCCTGGTTTTGGTAAATTAGTAAAGGTTAAGAGAAAAGCACGTGATGGCAGAAATCCTGCAACTGGTGCAACTATCAAAATCCCTGCCAAGACTGTAGTTAAATTCCGTCTAGCCAAAGCTGTAAAAGATACAGTTCTATAGTATTTTGAAAGTAAATTAGGTTCTCAAATATAAAAGCCATCCCGTCGGAATCCGGGGTGGTTTTTTATTTGGCTTGACCCTAGGGTTATCTTTTGATAAACTAAAGATAACCTTAAATATTAAATATATACATATGGAGAATATGATCGCCTTAAAAGAGTTAAGACTTAATATTGAAAAATACGCTAATGAAGTTAAGAATGGCAAGTCTTTTATAGTTTTAAAGCAGAGCAAACCAATTTTCAAGTTAAGCCCGGTTGAGGATGGTGGCGACGAGCGCTGGGATGAGGTAATTAACTTTACCAAGATTAAAAAAGGTGGAGTTGATATTGATTCATTGCTTAAAGCTTTGTAATTTTATATATGGATAAAATTGCTAAAGCTTTAGAGAGTCTATCAGCTAAAGAGCGAGAGATAATTAAAAACACCCTTTTGAAAATAAAGGGAGGAGTTTTAGCTGGTCTTGATGTTAAAAAATTAAAAAACTGTGAGGATATATATAGAGTCAGAAAAGGGAAGTTGAGGATAATTTTTCGACGCTTAGACGAAAATAATTTCAATATTTTAGCGATTGAAAGACGTTCTGATAATACTTACGGGAAGTATTAGTTATTTAAGTAATTTCTTATTCTGAGGTTTGGTTAAATAATTCTCTTTAGTGCTAACTTTCTCACCGGCGGCCAATTCTAACTTCCGCCTGGCGTCGCCCGCTATCTTACCACCAACTTTTGCTATGGCCTGATTTTCAATGAAACCTTGAGCGTCTTTGACTTGAGCAATTTTAGTAGTTGCGGCTTCGCCAAGCATTGAAAATATCAGCTCTAAACCGTCCATATGATCGCGTAAATTTTCTCTATCAAGCCCTTTAAATTTTTTATATTCTGAGGGTGTCATGTCAAAAGTTGCCTTAGATATTTCGGCCGTTAAAATTGCAAATTCTCTCTGACTTTTTATTTCTCTTTTTTGCCATTCATCGGTTAGTTCTTCTCGAATATTAATGCCGCGAAGTCGCTTCTCAATCCAGGCCTCGTCGTAGCCTTTTAGTTTATATAAAGTTCGGGTTCTTTTGGTGGCTAATTCTGGGTCTTCAATCTCTTTAACTCTTTCATAGCCAACTTTGGCCAACCAGCGTTTAAAGGGCTCGGCTTTAGGCGAGGGGATTGATTGAATTATGCGGAAAATTCCTTCTGTATTTGCGCAGTCAGTTTCTCTAGATTTTCCGTCAGAAGATAGTAATTTCAACTGTCCCCAATTTGGGGACAGTTGAAAGTTTGTAAATTCTCTTGTTTTAATTTTTTCCCAGTATTGTCTTGGGGTCGGACTTTCGGTTAGAGCTCCGCAAACGTCAACAACTGAAAACCACCACTCGTTTTTATAAATAACCCGTCTAACCTCCTTACCTTGAAAAATTGCTAAGCGACCTTCTCCTAAATTTTCTTTTTCATTTTTCATAAAAATATACATTAATAAATTAAATATATTTTTATGCTAACAAAGTCGTGATAAAGAAAATTTAAAGAAAAAATAAACCCTTGGGGATAACCCCAAACCCACAAAAAAACTGACCCCAATAGATCAGTTTTTTTGATTAACACTTTTGCTTTCCACTATTTAAATTTTCCACTCGCTGACATATTGTCCTAAACCGAATTCTGTAAATTTATTTTTTAACTTGGTATTTTTATTTAGAAAAACTAGAAGGGAACCGAGCTCGATTTGATATCTATTTTTTACGATCTTATACTTTAAATTTGCGTCTGATTTTATCGCTCGTCTAATAGTCTTTCCTTGAACGCCACCTAAATCGGCCGCTTCGGATACTGAAACCCAAATCGGATATTTAACTTCGTAAATTGGAAAATTATGGCTATTTTCCATCTTTTATGTATTTAAGTCCAAGCTAGCTTAGACTTAAGTATAAATATTCTTATTCTAATTTTTAAGTAATTTTCTTCCTTCATATTTTAAGTCCATAACAAGCTAGACTTAAGTCTTATTATTTTAATCTATTTAAAATATAAGTCAAGACCGGTCCCGGGGATCTTATAGCTATATTTAAGATTTAATTTACTTTCTCTGCGTAGTAAATTTAGAGATAATTAATCTCTTTTTTTGATTTATTTCATTAGTCTATAATCTTCTTTTCAGATTAAATTTATACCCAATTTTTAGCTTATTAACAGTTGATTTATACTTAATCATATGTTAAGCTAAGACAACATATTACATAAAATAAATACCTGACATTTTAAAAATAGATGCCTAATAATTTAGTTGAAAAATTTAAGAATAAACAATCCATTAGTCGATTGAAAAATCACGACAAGGATGCTTTTGTAAAAGCGTATGATGAGAGCGTAAATGATATTTATCGCTTTGTTTATTTTAAGGTAGGAAATAAAGAAGAGGCGAATGATATTACTTCAATGGTTTTTCTAAAGACCTGGAATCATATTCAAAATAATAGCCTTGAAGATAGTAAAACCCTACGTGCTTTATTATATAAAATAGCGCGCACAACTATTATTGATCATTATCGTGAAACCGGAAATAAGATTAGCGTATCGCTTGATGATGAAGAAAATAAAATTGATATCGTAGACGAGGCTCAAGCGCCTCAAGATAGAATCGACCAGGAGGCAAACCTAGAGCTTATTAAAAGCAAGCTGCCTTTCTTAAAAGAAGAATATAGAGAGGTAATTATCATGAAGTTTATTAATGATTTAACTCTTGAAGAAATCGCCGATATTACCGGCAAAAAAAGAGGGAATATTAGGGTATTACTTCATAGAGCCCTTGGTGCGCTTAAAGAACTAGTTGAAGAGGAAAATAAGCTTATTTAGGTCTAAGAATGACCCCAAGAAAAGGGCGGCCCACTAACTGTAACGTTTTCTCTAGTATTACGTATATTAAGGTATATGACAGACAAAGACTTAATCGCTAAATTAAATAGCCTAAAAAACATTAACCCCGATTCTAACTGGATGACCAGTAATCGGGATCTTTTATTATCCCAAATTTCTAACTCTGGAGCGCGTGATTTATCCGCATGGCAGAGTTTTGTTATTAATCTTAGTAGCTTCGCTAAAGCCGCTTCTCAACCGGTTTATGCGCTTGGCGTTTTTGTTTTTGTTCTTGTAACTGGAAGTCTATTTAGTCACCAGGTTTTCGGTGGTGCTAAACCAAACGACTCTTTATATATCGCTCGTATAATTTCTGAAAAGGCAAAATTAAACACGATGTTTAATTCAGACGAAAGAAATAAGTTAGCCGTTCAGTTTGCAACCGACCATGCTAAAGATATCTCTAATGTTCTCGCTGACCCTAAATTTAATACTGAAGAAAATAAAGATCAGGTCGCAAAATTAAATGAAAGTTTTGATAAAGAGATAGATACTGTAAAAAGTAAAATTAGTTATTTAATTCCTAGCGCCAAAGTTACTGTTCCCGAAGAAGTTAAGGCGACTGGAACCGATATTGTTTCTATCGCCGGAAATGAAAAAGCTACTAGCGGCGTTCAAGTGTTAGAAAATAAATCAGCTATCGATGAGGCTAAAGTATTATTTGATAAAAAAGATTATACGAAAGCTAGTGATAAATTAAAAGAAGTCGACGAGCTCATTAAATAAAAAAAGTGCGCGTCCGCCAGAGGCGGATTTCACAAGTGCGCGTTTGTTAGTCTATCTCCCCCTATGCTTACTCCTGGCTGGAAGAGTCCATCATCCTATCACGGACAAGCCACGGAGATAAACTAACAAATCCGCATTTATGTGGATTGATAAACCTGGTAAAGGCCGAGTCTCATGAATGAGATGGTTTATCCTTAATAAATCTTAATTATTTCAATTCCTGCGTAAACGATTTATCAATTTTAACGAAAATGTAAATCGGTTAAGCTTTTCTCCAGCATGCGGACAACACGCGCGGCTGGCAGAACTTATTACTAAGATCAGCTAGGCGGCGCCTTAAGTCTAAACAGGCTGGCGGAGCGGGATTCCGACTGATTTACTAATAAGAAAAAAAAGATATTTCGCGAGGGCGGAGAATTGAACAATTCTTCTTTCTTTATTGTTTAAACTACTATTGTTTAGACATAGGGAAAGAAATAAAAAATAAATATGAATAAATTACGCAAGTTTTTAGTTATCGGCGTAATGGTAATCACAGCTATTTCCACTATTGGAATCGTAGCTCCAGCTTCTGCTTCTGCATCTGCTGGTGACTTGATCAAAATGAGTGGTCTATCTTCTGTATATTACCTAGGCTCCGATGGCAAAAGATATGTTTTCCCTAATACGGATACTTACATGTCTTGGTACAGCGACTTCAGTGCCGTTGTAACTATCCCTGCATCTGAATTACAAAGCTACCCATTAGGCGGCAATGTAACAATGAGACCAGGAACAAAAATGGTAAAAATCACAACTGATCCATCTGTATACGCTGTTGAACCAAATGGCGTTTTAAGAAAGATTGGTAGTGAAGCACAAGCTGCAGCTTTATACGGTACTAATTGGAACAAGAGAATTGTCGACGTTGCCGACTCTTTCTTCACTAATTACACTGTTGGAACTGCTTTAGCTAGTGGTGCAACTCCAGCTGGTTCTTTAGTACAAAAGACTGGTGAAGCTTCTATCTATTACTATGATGGAACTAACTATCGTTCTATTGCTAACGAAGCTGCTTTCAATGCTAACAGATTCCAATTCGCAAACGTTTTATCAACAACAGCTACTTTAACTGCTGGTGGTACTGCAATTGCTAATGCTGAATTAGTTGACGTTGCTCAAGGCGGTAAAGTTGTAGGTCCAGTTGTAACTGGCTCTGGTGTTATGGTTTCTTTAAGCTCAATGACTCCAGTTGCTAATGATGTTCCAATGAGTACATCAAATACATTATTAAAGTTTAATATTACCGCTGCTAATGATGGCGCTGCTGTTATTTCTGGCGTAAAATTAACTGCAATTGGCTTAGGTGATCCAAGTAAAATTACTGGGATCTCTATTTACAAAGATAATGTTAAATTAAATAACACTGCTCGTGCTATTGATTCCAACAAAGAAGCTCAAATTAACTTCACAAGTGCGGTTACTATCAATGCTGGTACAACTGCAACTTTTGAAGTAAGAGCAACTATTGGTGATACTAATAAGCATGGTTTAAGTATTGCAAAAGCCGCTGATGTAATGGCTGGAAACACTGTTTCTGGTTCGTTCCCAGTTGCTGGTAATATTTTTTCCGGTGCTAACGTTACTGTAGGAACTTTAGCTTTAAATAACGATGGCTCTGGTTTATCTAATGTTAAGTTAGGTGACAAAGCTGCTACTATTGCTAAATTTAAGTTAGATAATAGCGGTAGCATTGAAAACATTGTTGTTAAGGCTATTACTCTTAAGAAAGTTTCAAGCAGTACAGCATCTGACTCTGCTGTTGAAAATTTAAAGTTAAATTTTGACGGCGTAACAGTTGCTACTGCAGCTTCTATTTCAAGTCGTTATGTTACTTTTAACTTAGCTACTCCTATTACAATCAATAAGAATACAACAAACAAGAGAATGACAGTTACAGCAGACGTTGTTGACGGTGCTGGTAAAAATATCGGTCTTACTCTTGAGTCTTCTTCTGATGTTGTAGCTACTGGTGACTATTATGGTTACCAATCAATAATCACATTACCAGCTCTTGATCTAAACGCAGAAATTACAGCTGGTACTATTAGTGTTGAAAAAGTTAATGCTACTAATGATAAATTAAGAGTTGATGTAGACAATCAAGAGGTTGGTTCTTTCAAGGTTACTGCTAATAGTGGTAAAAATGCAGAACTTTCTACATTAAGATTAACTATCAATTCTGTTAATGATACTACAGTTGCAACAACTTCTTATGCTAAAATTGAAAACGTAGAAGTATACAACAAAACTAACAATACTGTTTATGATTTAACTTATGTTAATAATAGCGGTACTAATAGTAAAGTTTATGCTAATACAAGCATGGGATTAATGTTAACAAGTGGTGTTACTAATGAATTAGTTGTAAGATTTGATACATTAGCATCTGCTACTAACCAGGAATATACTGTAAAAATTGCTAGCGCTTCTTCTGATTTAATTATCAAAGAAACTGGTAATGATACAGTTATTTCTGACATTACTCCAAATACAGTTGAACTTAAGAAGGTAGCTGTTGAAGCTGCTGGCTCTACTTTCTCTGTAAATGCTTTATCAACTCCTTTCGTAGCTGTTATTGGTACTTCTGATGTTATAATTGCTGATTTCAACATTAAAGCTGCTCAAAATTCTAAGGCTTTTATGAAAGATTTAGTTGTAACTAAGGCTGCTGGTACATTGGTATTCGATACTCATTCAGTATCAGATATTAAACTTTGGAAGGGAACTTCTTTAGTAAAAACAATGTCTTCTTCACAAATTGGTGCAAGCGCAATAACTTTTACTGATTTAAATGAAGAAATTCCTGCAAACACAACAGTTGGTTACAAGGTTACTATGTCTTTTGTTAAGAATACTGACATAGCCGCTTCTTCTACTAGCTTTACATTAACTTCAGCCACCATGGAAGATGTTGATGGCAAAACTATTAGCGCAACTGGACTACCTTTAACTTCACCAAGAACAGTTAATTTGGCTGGAACTGGTCAATTGTATGTATCCATGGATAACAACGATGTAACAACTAAC
This sequence comes from Patescibacteria group bacterium, assembly GCA_049318005.1. GTDB lineage: Bacteria > Patescibacteriota > Patescibacteriia > Patescibacteriales > UBA12465 > UBA12465. Next base: position 1,808 of record JBMOHE010000002.1, on the reverse strand, counting down.
AAGGCTACTTATAGCGTTGCTGGTACTCAAACAGGTGCTGTTGCTTCTCTCAAATTAAGAGCAGATAACGAAACTGTTAAAGTTACAAAATTAACTATTACTGGATCTACTAACCTTAACGGCAAAGTAACTGAGTTAGGTTTATATGATGGTTCAACTTTGATTGGTTCAACAAACGTTATTGCTACTACTTCAGTTATTGATATTAGTGGTGATAAATTAATTGTTCCAATGGCTGCTAAGAATTATTATGTAAAAGCAACTTTAGCTACTATCGGCAAAGATCAAACTGGCGCATTAAACGCTACTACTACTTTTGCTGTTAGCGCTATTGAAGCACAAGGTTATAATTCAGGTGACGCTTTAGTAGCTGCAACTTCTCTTGCTTCAGGAAAAATCAGCTATGATGCTACTAATGACGGTACCGCAGAAAATGCTACTGCTACAGGAGCTTCTAATGAATTAGGTATCTTAGCTTCTAAGATTTCCGCTGTTTCATTAGTTTCAACTAATGGTGGTGGTACTTCAATCGCAACTAAGATTTATAGTGGTCAAGCAGCTAATGCAGCTATCATTATGGTAACTACAGGCGCTTCTTCAAACACCGAATCTAATGGCGACGCTATTAAGGCTTCTTTAAGTGCAATTAAAGTTAAGGTTGCTACAAGTTCTACTTTTAGCACTTCAACTCCTACTGTTGTTACTATTGAAAGAATTGGCGGTACTGCTGTTGCTTCATCTACTAATCTAACTAGCGGTTATGCTACTTTTAGTGGATTAACTGGTACAGACTACCAAATTGCTCCTAGCACTTCTGCTTATTTCTTAGTAAAAGTTACTCCAATCTTCTCGACTAGTTATGCTGGTGATTCTTCACTAACTGCTAGCTTAGATGCTTTGGATACTGACAGTATTACTTGGACAGATGCAGTAACTGGCGCTTCAGCTAAAAATGCTCTAAGATTGGGCACTACTAAGGCTGACGGCACAACTATTAGCAACTAATAGTTAGTACTTCAAAAAGTTTTCTCAATTTTCTTTAATAAATTGTAAACTTAAAGAGCCCCTTCGGGGGCTCTTTTTGTTATGGAAAATATTTTTAAGTACCCGGTCGACAATTAATTATCGGCTATGTTATAATAATTGAGTTATACATATTGCTAAATAATTAAAATTATGTCACCAAAAACTTATTTACGAATTCTTCAAGGTGGTCTTATCGCCTCCTTATTCATAATTCTTTGTGTTTTCAAAGAGTTACTTTTCCCGTTTATTACCTCAAAGCAGCTTCCATTTAATATTATAATGGAAATTTTGTTCGCTATTTGGGTAGTATTTATAATGCGTTACCCAGAATATCGTCCTAAGAAAAACTATATTTCTTATGGTCTTATCTTCTACTTCTTGGCTATTTTAGCCTCTTGCTTAGTTAGTGTTGATTTTAATTTAAGTTTCTGGGGTGACGCCGAAAGAATGCTTGGCTTCTTTCATTTAGCTCATTTTCTAATTTTCTACTTTATTCTAATTACCGTTTTCAGAACCTGGAAGGAATGGCGTTTATTTTTTCAAGCATCAGTTGTTATTGCAACTATAGTTAGTTTAATTGGCCTACTTGGGACTGATTTATATAGCACGATTGGTAATACCGCCTACGTTAGTGGTTACCTTATTTTTAGTATTTATTTTTCAATTTTACTTTTCTTCCGCTCTGAGAGTAAGAGTTTGCGCTGGCTTTATCTAATTCCTTTAGTTCCTATGCTAATTGAGTTTGTTAAAATGCGAACTTCCGGGGCTATTATTGGTTTAAC
>JBMOHE010000001.1:0-198333 GCA_049318005.1 Patescibacteria group bacterium | reverse complement strand
CGAATTTTATTACCAACAGTTTCGTTAGCGTCATCAACTTCAACTCTAATTCCAGTTGACTTAAATTCGTCGGCTAATTTTTTGGCACTAGCAATATGAGTTTCGGCGACAGAAACTATTTTAATTTGAATTGGTGATAGCCAAACTGGGAAAGCGCCAGCGTAATGTTCAATCGCGACACCCATGAATCTTTCTGGGGAACCAATTATTGCTCTATGCACCATGACAGGTGATTTTTCTGTTCCAGTTTCATCGGTATATTTTAATCCGAAGCGAGCAGGCATTATAAAATCTAACTGTATAGTTGAAAGCTGCCATTCTCTACCTAAAGAATCTTTTGATATCAAATCCATTTTTGGTCCGTAAATAGCGGCTTCTCCCTCGGCCCTAAAATATTCAATTTTATTTTCTATTAATATTTCTTCTAATAATTTCTGCGATTTTTCCCATATCTCTGGTTCACCTAAATATTTTTCTGGGTGACCAGGGTCCCATAATGATAATCTGATATTGTATTTCATTTTATAGGTTCCCATGGCTTTTTTTATAGCCGATAAAACATCAACAAATTCTTCTCGGATTTGATCCTCGCGACAAAAACTATGGCCATCATCTTGGCAAAAACATCTTAGTCTTGTTAGTCCGCTTAATTCTCCCGGTCTTTCATCGCGGTATAAATTAGCAAAATCCGCTATTCTAATTGGTAAATCACGATAACTTCTTTTTTGAGAAGCATAAATTTGAGTATGCTGTGGGCAATTCATTGGTTTAAGAAAATACTCTTCATCGGTGTAGTTAGAAACTACTCGCATCATGTCCTCTTTATATTTTTCATAATGGCCAGATACTTTAAAAAGTTCGGCTTTATTCATGTTCGGGGTATGAACTTCTTGATAACCAATTGCAGTTTGTAGTTCGTTTATGTATTTTATAATCTCTCGTCTTACAGTCGCCCCCTTGAAGGTATATAGAGGCAATCCCGGTCCGACTAGTTGCGAGAAAGTAAACAAATCCAATTCTTTTCCTAATTTACGATGATCTCGTTTTTCTGCCTCAGCCATCATCTTTAAATAAGTATCTAATTCTTCTTTAGTATCAAATGCCAAACCGTAAATACGCGTTAGCATTTTATTTTTTTCATCTCCGCGCCAATAAGCACCGGCTAGTTTATCTAATTTATAAGAGCCTGGTTTTAATTGGTTAGTATTTTCAACATGAGGACCACGACAAAGATCGGTAAATTTTCCAACCGTATAGAAACTAACAACTTTTTCGCCCTGGTCTTTTAGACCACTAATTAATTCATTTTTATAAATTTCGCCGCTTACCTTAGTTTCTTTTAAAGCTTCATCTATATCTTTTTCAGCTCTTTCAAATTTTAAATTCTGCTTGATTAAAAAAGCCATCTTTTTTTCAATGTTTTTTAAATCAGCTTCGGTAATTTTAACTTCGCTAAAATCGATATCATAATAAAAACCATTATCAATCGATGGACCAATGGCGAGTTGCGCCTCTGGCCAAAGCTCTTTAATCGCCGCGCCCATGATATGAGCTAAGCTATGGCGTTTTACTTCAACGTTAATTTCTTCTTTCATATGTTTGGATAAAATTATTAAAATATGTAAATTATAAAAAAATCCCCTCCTAGTAAAAACAGAAAAATCTGCTTTTACTGGGACGGGACTTATTTTCTGTCTCGCGGTTCCACCCAGTTTTTAGGCATAAATTATGCCTAACTCTTATTTTTTTGACCTTAGGAATTACTTAGCCCTTGAGAGCTAACCAAGTTTGGTAGACTTGGCAATCAGTCTTTATAAAGGAAGTATAGCGCCTGTTTTGCGATTTGTAAATACGAGAATAATTTCATAAAAATTTTAACAAAATTTTAACTTTCTATAATGTGGTTTTTGCTATGATAAATATATGAATAAATTTAATTTATTTAATATATTTATTATGAAAAAAGCAAAGAAAAATGAACAGGTTATTATTTATCAAACTAGGTCTGGAGCCTTGGAATTACGCGCAGATGTTTCAAGGGAAACCGTTTGGGCTAACAGAATGCAGATGGCGAAAATGTTTAGCGTAAATCCGCAAGCCATTTCTAAGCATATTAAGAACATATATAAAGAAAAAGAATTACAAAAGAAAGCAACTAGTTCCAAAATGGAACTAGTTCAAACTGAGTCAAGGAGAAGAGTTAGGCGCTTTGTTGATATTTATAATTTAGATGTTTTGATTGCCGTCGGTTATAGAATTAACTCAGTTATTGGGACGAGGTTTAGAAAATGGGCCACTAAAACATTGCATAGTTATATTTCTGATGGTTATGCGATTAATAAAAATCGAATTGCAAAAAATTATCAGCAATTTTTAGCTGCCGTAGATAATTTAAAGCATATATTACCATCTGGCTCGGTTATTGATACGGAAAATGTTTTAGAGTTGATTAGCATGTTTGCGAGCACCTGGTTTTCTCTTGAAGCTTACGATAAGGATGCTTTATCAACAAAAGGTATAACTAAAAAGAAGGTTTATTTAACGGTTGGAAAGCTTAAAGAAAGCTTGGTGAAATTAAAACAAATACTTATTGAAAAAGGTGAGGCTTCGGAGCTTTTTGGTTTAGAGAGAACCAAAGATAATGTATCTGGAATTATTGGCAATATCATGCAAACTTTTGATGGCAAAGAATTATATCCTACGATTGAAGAAAAGGCTGCTCATCTTCTATATTTTATGGTAAAAGACCACCCTTTTTCTGATGGAAATAAACGTAGTGGAGCTTATTCATTTATTTGGTTTTTAAATCAAGCTAAAATCTTAAATACCAAAAATATGACTCCGTCAGCTTTAACAGCTTTGACTATATTGGTTGCGGAGAGTAGCCCTAAAGATAAGGAAAAAATAATAGGATTAATTTTAGCTATATTATCTTAAGTTCATCCTTTAGCAATAACTAAAGCATAAACTTCACTGGCGCCAGACTTTTTTAAGGTTTCGGCCGCCTCGTTTAGAGTTGCGCCAGTCGTTATAACATCATCAATTAGAATTATCGTATAGTCTTCAAGCGCTGGCCCATTATTTTCACTTTCCCAACTAAAAGCGGATTTTAAATTATTTAGACGTTCGCTTTCAGAAAGCTCGGCCTGGGGTTTTTGGTTTTTAATTCTTTTTAAATTTAAACTTAATTCATGGTTAAAATAATTACTAAATTCACGGGCGATAATTTCGGCCTGGTTAAAGCCACGCCATTTTAGACGTTTTTTAGAGAGGGGAATGGGAATGACTAAATATTTTTTATTTGGTTTTAAAATTTTAAAATTAAGAGTTTCAACTTCCGTTTCTTGCATTTTCCAAAAAATAATTAAAAATTTACCTAAAATTTTTCCGAGCGGACTTAAAAAATTATATTTATATTTTATGATTAAGTTTTTTAAATTTTTATCTTCGTAGTCGCCCGCTATAAATATTTTATCGAGAGAAGGGGTTTTTAGATTAAAACTTAAGCGCTTTAAGTCACTGTCTTTATTAAAATTTAATTTTTTAAAACAGTTATCACAAAAATAGCCACCTTCTTGGTGGCAATTTAAGCATTCAATTGGAAAAATAAGATCGAGAATAAACTCCCCAATCTTTTTTAGGAATTTATACATTTTTATAACTTTATAGCTCTAACGAAGTTGAACTTTATAAATTGAGCCGCTAAATTTATCGGAAAAATATAAAAAATCTTGATTATCAGGAACCATGATTTTAGTTATATTAAATGATCCGTCAGGAACGGCGATTAATTTTTGACTACCGGTTGTTAAATCTATCTTATATAAACTATCTTCAGTTTTATCGGCTAAAGCAGGAATCATGCCGGCGCCACGCTCTAAATTATTAGGAACGGCGCAGTAGACTTCCGTATTTGAGGCGAAGGTACACTTGTCGGACCAGGTTTGAAGATCAAGACTGCGTCTATTTTGGCTTATTGTGTCGCCGCTGGCGTCAACTATCCATAAACGAGGATTTAAATTATCGTCAGTATTATAAACGCTATAAAGAAGTCTATCGCCGGTTTTTGACCATTGAGATTCAAAGCCGCGACCTTCGATAATTGTTGATTTGAAATTTTCTCCGTTTAATCCGACAAAGAAAACCTCTTGGCGATTAAAGTCGACACCCTCGGTATACATGGCGACGATTTGGTTGTTAGGTGACCAGGAGGGGTAAACGGTTGCGTCCTGAGTTCCGATTTTTTCCAGAGCGATCGCTTTTGAGCCATCATCATTAGAGGTAACTAGCCAGCGATTTTCTGGATCTAGGCCCATACTTTTAGAAATTATTTTATCGCTCTCTGGCGAAAAAGAAAAATCTTTCCAATGAGCAGGAAGAGTTACTTGCTTTTGGGTAGAAAAATTATATAGAGTTTTTGAGCCATCAGGATATTCAAGTACGGCTTTATCAGAGTCTGGCGACCAAGTTATGTTTTGGACTGAGTGGAAAACTTTGTCGCTTAACGCAACTTTAGTTCCATTAGAGCCTATCTTATAAAACTTGCCCTCTTCTTTATCATAAAACTGGACTTGACCATTTTTATTTAGCGTTGAACCCATTGAAGGGGACTGGTTTAGAACTTCAGTCTTAGTCAAGCCGCCAATAGCAATTTGGCTGGGTTTATTTGCATCGAGCGCGCCTAATCCTATTCCAGAGTTATTGGTCGGGACAACGCCGATTGGAAGCCCGTCTGGGCCGGTTTGATCAGTTCCAGTAATATTATCGCCCTGGTTAGCCGAGGGAAGGCCATTAATAGTTCCGTTTATATCAGGTTGAATAACGTCGCTAACTGTAGTTTTGAAAAAAAGGCTCCAGATAAAGTATCCGAGTATAAATACAATCGCGAGAAAAGCAATAATTAAAAAAATCTTTTTGAAGCGGGCGAAAAAGTTCATATAAATACTTGTTTAATGTTTGTCAATAATATATAATTATTATATATCAGATGATAAGATAATTCAATTAAAACTCTTCAGGTTTTATTAAACTTATGGGCCTATTTTCTTTTAGTAGTGATAACCTTTTTTTAGGAATCGACATCGGCGACTCTTCGTTAAAGATGGTTGAGCTCAAAAAAAAGAATCGTAAGATTTATCTTTCTAATTATGCTTTTAGTGAGAATGTTAGTGAAGTAAATTTCACAAAAATTGACGACATTAATTATTTAGCAAAAGCAATTCTTAAAGTTAAAAATGAGGCGGGGATTACCGCCACTAAAGTAACCGCGTCGTTACCGACTTTCGCGGTTTTTTCTTCGATTATTAATTTATCTAATGTTGATAAAAAAAATCTGGTTGCAACTATTAATGAAGAAGCAAAAAAAGTTATTCCTTTACCGCTCGAAGAAATGATTCTTGATTGGAAAATAATCCCCGATGAAAATGGTAAAATTCCTAGCAAGGGAAATATGAGAGTATTTTTAACTGGCTCACCAAAAAAATTAGTCCGTAAATATGTTGATGTTTTTAAAGCGGCAAATTTAAATTTAGTTAGTTTAGAAACGGAAACATTTTCTCTTGTTCGTTCGCTAGTCGGCGACGATAAGGCGACAGTTATGATTGCGGAGATTGGTGCTAATAGCACGGATATTTTTGTTGTTAAAGAAAGTATTCCGGTTTTCAATCGCAGTTTAGCGGTTTGCGCCTCAACAGTGACTAACGCTCTCGTTGAAAAGTTGGGAATGAGTTTTGCCCAAGCCGAACAGTTCAAGCTTGATTTAAGTATTGTTCTTGGTGGCGACGAAAAGGAAGAACTACCTCAGCTAATCGGAAAGACTTTAGAACCAATCGTAACGGAAATGCAGTATATGCTTGATTTCTTTCGCTCTCAGAATGGTGGCGAGGTTGAAAAAATTATTTTATCTGGCGGTGGTTCGATGCTCTTAAATTTAGCTGATTATTTCTCTAAACGTTTGAATATTAAAGTTATTATTGGTGACTCTTGGAATAGAGTTAATTATCCGGAAGAATTAAAGCCGGTCTTGTCGGAAGTTGGCGCAAAGTTATCAGTTGCGGTTGGATTGGCGATGCGTGAAATTCAGTAATTAATAAAAAGATCAATTATTTAAAATAGATCCCCATGCTTTTCTTTAAGCCAAAAAAAGGCATCAAAGAAGAAATTAAAAAACATGCCCCGCAAAATCCTAAGATTTTAGAGGTTAACTTGATTAAAGGTGAAGTCAAGATTGTTTTTGATTGGGCAAAAAATATTTCTATTTTAGTAGTAACCTTATTAGTCGTAGCGGCTTTTGTAACGGAAATTTATTTAGGATTAAGCTGGTGGGGAGAGCAAGAAAAAGTTAGAGCCGAATCTTTAAATTTAAGTATTTCGAAACTTAAGGCAGAGATAAGTAAAGTTGACGCTAGAGCGAACGAGGCTTTAGCTTATAAAAATAAATCAATTGAGGTCGGGCGTCTTTTAGATAATCATATTTATTGGAGTAAATTTTTTGCCTGGATTGAAAAAAATACTTTAAGCACGGTTAAATTTTCCGGGTTTAGCGGAGACACGAAAGGAACTTATACTTTAAGCGCGACGGCGCTTAGTTTCTCAGAAGCTTCTTGGCAGGTTAAGGCTTTTTTGAACGATCCTATGGTAAAAAAAGTTAGCGTTGCTAGCGTTAGCGCTGGTGAAGCGAGCGATAAAACAGCCAAAGGCCCCAAAGGAGTTTCTTTTACTTTGAATCTTGAACTAAATCCTGATATTTTCAAAAAATAGTTTATGATTACTAATAATCAAAAAAATAAAAATTCCCTAAATATATTTTTAAATGATTATTTTAATATAGTTATTGTTTTTATTGTAATTATCGTTTTAGCTGCATCTTATTTTATTGTTATTCAACCAAAGTATGACGAAACCATGGCCGCGATTAAATCTAATATTGAGCAACAGCAAAAGATATATACAGATCAACAAAAAAAACTTGAAAGTTTAAAAACTATCTCAGATCTTTATAGCAAGATTTCTCCTAGTGATTTAAAAAAATTTAACGGAGTCTTACCTGATGATTATGTTAAAGAAAGTCTATTTGGCGAGCTTGATGAAATAATTACTGCTAATGGGTTTATTCTTAATTCGGTTTCAGTCACTAAAGAAGGAGAAAATGCTGACGGGACAAAAGTCGCTGGCTTAGGAAAAGTATCTCAAGTAAATATTAAGCTATCTCTAGGTTCGGTTAGCTATAATGGTTTTAAAAATTTGTTAAAACTTTTAGAAACAAATTTACGTTTATTTGATATTACTCAGTTAAATTTTACACCGGACTCTAACGCCGTTAGTTTTAGCCTAACTACTTACTATTATAATAAGTAGTCTTAATTAAATTTTATGAAAAGTGGTTTTCGCTACATTTTATATATATTAATTACCCTTATCATGGTTAGTGGTTTGGCTCTTTTATTTTTAAGTGATGAGGCCTTTACTTTTTTAAGTGAAAGTTCTGGCGTTGCTTCACCAGAAACAATTACTGTTAAAATAGCTAGTTCGAGCCAGGATTCGCTTGGTGAAACTATGCTTAGTAACCAAAAATTTCTAGCTTTAAAAAATAATGTTAGTAAATACGAGTTTGACTCTATTTGTAAAAATCCAGTTGGTCAAACTCAGGTCGTATCAACTTCTAGCACGGGAGTAGTCTCAACATCGACTATAATTATAAGTTGTTCAGTGGGAAATAATTTTCCTTTCCCAGTTCCCGCACCGACTAAATCCCCAATTAAAAAATAATAAATTAATGGATAAGAACGCTCAACTGCTTGCTCTCTTGCAGTCAAAAAATTTAATTAGCGCCGAACAAGTTGCCCAAATAACTATCGAGGTTCAAAAAGATAATTTGAATCTCGCGTCTTATTTAGTTAATAAAAAAATAGTTAACGAAGAAAAACTAACTGAAGCCAGGGCGGAGTTTAAGGGTTTGCCTTATTATAATTTATTAAACGAAGAAGTTGATGAAAAGATTCTAAATTTTTTGCCTGAAGAGATTGCTAAAACTTATAATCTTATTTGCTTCGGCCAAGAAGGTAAAAATATTAAGATTGGCTTAATTGAACCGGATCCGAAATCGATGGAAGCGATAAATTTCTTAGCGTCCGATGAAAAATTGTTAGTTCAGTATTATTTAATTTCCGAATCAAGTTTCAGAAAAGTTTTTAAACAATACCAGAAGATTGAAGAAGAAATTTCTAGCGCCTTAGAAGTTAAAGCAAAAGAAGAAGGGGATGATATCGTGGCGGTTAAAACTGAGTCTGAGGGAGTAACGGACGAAGATATAAATAGTGCCCCGGTTTCACGTATTGTTTCGGTTGTTATTCGTCATGCGGTTGAGGCGCGGGCGTCTGATATTCATATCGAGCCCTTTGCGAAAGAAAGTCGAGTTCGTTATCGTATTGACGGTATACTACACACTTCATTAACTTTACCTCGCAGTATTCATAACGCGATTATTGCGCGTATTAAAGTTTTGGCTAAATTAAAGCTCGATGAAACCCGTATTCCTCAGGACGGTCGTATTAGATTATTGGTTAATAATCGTGAAGTTGATTTTCGTGTTTCAACTTTGCCTTTAGTCAGTCAGGAAAAAGTAGTTATGAGAATTTTAGATACTTCTCGTGGTGCGCCAACACTTGAAGGACTTGGCTTTAGTAAGCTGGCTTTAAGGAGAATGTCAGAAGGTGTAAAAAAGACTAGCGGTATTTTTTTAGTTACTGGGCCTACTGGTAGTGGTAAAACGACAACTCTTTACGCCATGTTAAATATTTTAAATCAAGATGGCGTAAATATTTCAACCCTTGAAGATCCTATCGAATATGAAATGAAGGGAATCAATCAGTCTCAGATTAGGCCTAAAATTGGCTTTTCATTTGCGTCCGGTTTACGTTCTCTTTTACGTCAAGATCCTAATATTATCATGGTCGGAGAAATTCGTGATGAAGAAACGGCCGAATTGTCTATCCACGCTTCTTTAACTGGCCATTTAGTTCTATCTACTCTTCATACTAACGATGCCCTGGGGGCAGTTTTCCGTTTAATTGATATGAAAATCGAAAGATTTCTATTATCCTCTACTTTGAAAACAGTCGTTGCTCAGCGTTTAGCGCGACGATTATGTGAAAACTGTAAGCAGCCGACTGAGTTATCGGGCGATGCAAATTTAGAGATTATAAATGAATTAAAGCAGGTTCCTATTAATGTTGCCAAAGAAGAATTAACGGCTTTTACTAGCGCCGAAGAAATATTTAGAAGTTATAAAGTTTTTAAGGCGGTTGGCTGTACGCGCTGTGAAAATACTGGTTATTCAAGTCGAGTTGCGATTACCGAAGTTCTTGATATTAATGATTCTTTAAGAGAGATGATTAATAATGGTGACAAGAACTTTAATCTTGAGGCTGTTAAAAAGACTGAAGATTTCATTACAATTAAACAAGATGGAATTATTAAAGTTCTCCAAGGTTTGACGACCATGGAAGAAGTTTTAAGAGTTATTGAGAGTTAGAGTTTTATTTTTAAACTCATTATTAGAAAAATATGCCGATTTTTAAATATGTTTCCGAAGATGCAAACGGAAAAACAAAACGAGGGAAAATTGTTGGGCTTAGCGAAAGCGAAGTAGCCTCAAAGTTGCATAAAAAAGATATCACTCCTCGGGAGCTAATAAATATTACCGATACTTTTGAAACTAAATTCGAGATGTTTATTTCTCCGGTTACCAATAAGGATTTGGTTATTTTTGCGCGCCAATTTTCGGTTATGATTTCGGCAAACGTTACGGTCGTTGAATCGCTTTTAATTTTAATCGATCAGACCAATAACATTACTTTTAAAAACATGATTTCGGAAATCGCTTTTGAGGTTGATGGAGGATCATTTTTATCCGACGCTTTTTCAAAAAGACCAAAGATATTTTCTGATTTTTTTGTTAATATTATTCGTTCCGGTGAATCGTCTGGTAAGTTAGATGAGGTGCTTGATTATTTAGCGGATGAAATGGAAAAAAGTTATGATATGAATGCTAAGGTTAAGGGGGCTATGATTTACCCCGCCTTTATTTTAGTAGCCTTGATCTGTGTTTCTATCGTTTTAATGCTTTATGTTATTCCGAATTTGACTTCAATGCTTTCCGAGTCGGGAATGGAACTTCCTTGGTCGACTAAGGTCGTTATCGGGACATCTAATTTTTTACAAGCTTATATCCTTTTCGTTTTAATTGGTGTTGTGGCGGCCGGATTTTTGCTTAGATTGTATTTGAAAACATACGCCGGTCAAAGAAATCTCGATATTGTAAAACTTCGTTTACCAATTTTTGGGATGCTATTTAAATATATTTATTTAATGCGTTTTACCAGATCTTTATCGACCCTGTTAAAGGGTGGCGTGACGATTACACGTGCTTTAGAGATCACAGCTGAAGTTGTTGGCAATGTTATTTATAAAGAATTAATTTTAGAAACGCTTGAATCAATTAACGATGGTAATTCGTTTGCGATGGTTATGGAAAATAGTTCTTATATACCAAAAATGGTTCCACAGATGATTGCGGTTGGTGAAAAGACTGGTAAAATTGATGTAGTATTAGATAGAATAACTGGTTTTTATTCTCGCGAGTCTTCTAACATGCTCGATAATTTAAGCAAGTTAATGGAACCACTTATCATGGTTGTTATGGGTGTCGGGGTTGGTATTATGGTCGCGGCGATTATTTTGCCTATGTATAATATGGCTAATCAGTTCTAAATAATTTGTAATATTTTCGAAAATCTAGTACACTTACATTATAAAATCTAAATAATTTAAAATAGAGTCTTTAAAAAAGAGCTAAATATGAAAAAAAATCAAAACGGATTTACATTGATTGAACTCTTGGTAGTTATTGCCATCATTGGTCTACTATCAACTTTGTCAGTCGTGGCTTTAAATTCAGCGAGAGCACGTTCTCGTGATGCTCGTCGTGTATCTGATATTAAACAGATTCAAACGGCTTTAGAAATGTATTATAACGAGATGAATTCTTATCCAGCTACTTCAACTGATGTTACCCCAACCTCAGAAACTGGTACCCCTGGTAGAATTGCTGGTACAGCAACAGTTTATATGGAAGCTGTTCCAGTTGCTCCAAAGCCATACGATAGTACTAGCTGTGACGATGCTAAAAATAAATATGTTTACACTGCAGTCGGAACTTCTGCTGGAACAACACCTTCTTATACTTTGACTTATTGTTTAGGAAGCAAAGTTGGGACTCTTGCCGCTGGTATGAATACCTCGACTCAGTTTGGTTTGAAATAAGTTAAATGGCGTTAAAAGTATTGCGGGGCTTTTCAGATTATGTTATTATATAGATATAAATAATTTTACTTATTAATTTAAATTTTTGTTTGCTGATTTAATAACCGGTATTAAGTTAGAAAACAGAGTCTTTAAAAAAGAGCTAAATATGAAAAAAAATCAAAACGGATTTACATTGATTGAACTCTTGGTAGTTATTGCCATCATTGGTCTACTATCAACTTTGTCAGTCGTGGCTTTAAATTCAGCGAGAGCACGTTCTCGTGATGCTCGTCGTGTATCTGATATTAAACAGATTCAAACGGCTTTAGAAATGTATTATAACGAGATGAATTCTTATCCAGCTACTTCAACTGATGTTACCCCAACCTCAGAAACTGGTACCCCTGGTAGAATTGCTGGTACAGCAACAGTTTATATGGAAGCTGTTCCAGTTGCTCCAAAGCCATACGATAGTACTAGCTGTGACGATGCTAAAAATAAATATGTTTACACTGCAGTCGGAACTTCTGCTGGAACAACACCTTCTTATACTTTGACTTATTGTTTAGGAAGCAAAGTTGGGACTCTTGCCGCTGGTATGAATACCTCGACTCAGTTTGGTTTGAAATAAATTGCTAAGTTTTTTAGAAAGAGGCCCTTTATAGGGCCTCTTTTTTTTATTTTTATGTTATAATTTTAGATATGAAATTAGTCAGTTTAGATATTAATAATAATAGAGAAGATATTGGTCGCTTGGCCGGCGATGAGTTTTTAGAGTCGTCTTTTTGGGCAGAGCTAATTAAGAGCGAGGGGGAGAGCTTAGAAATATATGGAGCAGAAGATAAAGGAGAAATTATTTCAAGCGCCTTAATAATAAAAAAATCTTTATTTTTAAATTTTTATTATTACTACGTGCCGCGTGGGCCAAGGGGAGATAAAAAATCTATTGCTTATTTACTTTCGGAATTAAAAAATAAAAAATCTGATGCTGTTTTTATAAGAGTAGAGCCCGAGGAAAATCCGAATATAATATTTGAAAATGAGAAGAATATTATTTTAAAAAAGAGTTTAGATCTTCAGCCAAAAAAAACCTTAATGATTGATTTGAGTTTAAGTGAAGAAGAAATATTAAGCGCTATGCACCAGAAAACGCGCTATAATATTCGCTTAGCGGAGAAGAAAGGAGTTGAAATAATTAGCAGTGAAAAAAATAGCGAAGCGGATTTTTTAGAGTTTTGGCGTTTGATGGACATTACTAGCGAACGTGACGCTTTTCGTCTCCACTCTAAAGAACATTATAAAAATTTACTAAAGTCCGATGATAATATTAAATTATTTTTCGCGTCTTATCAAGGAAAAAATATTGCGACGGGTTTATTTTGTTTTTATAATAATCGTGTAACTTATATGCACGGCGCGTCGGATAACGAAACAAGAAATTTAATGGCGCCTTATTTACTTCAATTTGAAGTGATTAAAAGAGCGAAAAAAGAGGGCTATAAAAATTACGATTTTTACGGAATAGACGAAAATAAATGGCCAGGGGTAACGAGATTTAAGCTTGGTTTTGGGGGATTTATTAAGGAATACCCGGGAACTTATGATTTAATTTTACGCCCTATTATTTATAATTTATATGAGTTTTTAAGGAGAATAAGGCGAGCGTTAAAGTTTATCAAAAAATAAAAAGTTACTGAATACTATGTTAGAAATAAATAATACAACTAAACAGAAAATAAATTTAGCAAAAACTAAAAAAATTGTTGACTCTTGGTTAAAGGCGAATAAAAAAAGTTCATATACCGTCTCGCTCGCGCTAGTTGGGGCAAAAAAAATTAAGCGACTGAACTCTGATTATAGGGGAATTGATAAAGCGACGGATATTCTATCTTTTGTTGGTGATAGTTTGGGCGGGAATGAACCGGGTGAAAAATATCTGGGTGAAATTATTATTAATCTTGATGAGACAAAGAAGGCTAATAAATATTTAGAAGTTTTCAAAGTTAAAAAATCTGTCGATTATATTTTTTATTTTCTACTTATTCACGGATTGCTTCATTTAATCGGCTATGAGGATGATAAGGATAGTGATAGGTTAAAGATGCTTAAGCTAGGGGGAGATTTTTTAAAAAAGATGCTATAATAATAGAGAAATATTAGTATTTTAGATTTTTAATGATTAAAAAAAATCTTACAATCATAAAAAAAATAAAACCGATTCTTGGAATGGGGATATTTTTTGCTTTAGTCTTTTTTATTAATATCTCAAGTGCTTCAGCCGCGACTTCGACTTTGCGTGGTAGCGCTTGGTGGGGGGATGATAAGGGTTATGTTTATTTTAATTGTTTAGATGATGTAATGGGCGATAAACTTGATGAGATTGGAAACTTATCGGGTAGTGGAAAATATGCGCCGCCGGATAATAAATTCCATTTTTATGCTCCGGCCTGTGCTTCGTCTCAGCATGTTGTAACTCTCAATTCGGATGAAATTTTTGGTGGTCAAGCTTGGAATCAGGTTAAGGGTTTTATTTCTTTTTCGGGAACTAGTACTCCGCCT
This sequence comes from Patescibacteria group bacterium, assembly GCA_049318005.1. GTDB lineage: Bacteria > Patescibacteriota > Patescibacteriia > Patescibacteriales > UBA12465 > UBA12465. Next base: position 184,470 of record JBMOHE010000001.1, on the reverse strand, counting down.
GATTATGATTATCGACAAAATGCAAGATGCGGCGCTATATGTAGTAATGCTAATAACTGCTGGTCTTGTTTTAACGAAGCCGAGAAAAAAGTTTATGGTTGGGCAAGAGTTGATAAGACTGGAGAATGGATACGACTTGATAGCGCTTTAGCTAAGCCAGTGTCTATTCAAACCTGTGCTGAGACGCCAGCAATTATCCCCTCGGTTGATCCGGGCTATTTTGTTGGTTCAGCGTCGAGCGACATTGGAAGTTTAAGTTTTAATTGCGAGACCGAGCAAAGCGGCTTAGACTGTATAGATATTAATAGAAATTATAATGTTTATATTGATACCTTAACGATAGGAAAATTAACAGCACCAAGTTGGTCGTACGATCAGGCCTGTACTAGCAATGCGCTAGGAGCGACACTTGGCTGGTGTGTTAAAAGTGGCGAGCAAAGTGCTTATGAAATAGTCATCAGTGAAAATGTTGACTTTGGTGCTACTCCGAGCGAAGAAAATATAGCGAATGCCTTTTGCAAGACGGGTCGAGTAGGTTCAACGATAGGTAATCCGGGCTCATTCCATCCCCATGTTAGCTGTGCTACCCCTATGGAATACGGTACTAACTATTATTGGTGGATAAGATTGTATAATAAGTATAATGTTCCGACACAGTGGTATCAGTATTACGGAAACTCTAGTTTAGATACGGACGGAAATATTGATAATAATTCTAAGACTTTCACAACTTTTAAACATAAATTTCCATCACCGTTTTTTTCTTGGCCGGTTCAAGAATTAGTTGGAACGAGTACGGAATTTACCTCAGCTTCTTCGACTTTTTATACAAGCGCGCAACCGGAGTTAGCGCAGTCTTGTTATGCGCCACTTTGTAAATATAAATGGACATCAACTGATAAAAACGCAGTATTCTCAGCGATTGATCAGGCAATAGCCAGTATTACTTTTATGATAGCCACTGATACAACCGTTTCTTTAGAGATAACTGATCCTGATAATTATGTTTGTAGTATGACCTCAGAAATAATTCAAATTAATTATGATTTACCGATTTGGCGTGAGATTAAAGCTAAATAAAAAATTATCATGAAAAATAAATCAGGATTTACTTTAATAGAAATGATGACGAGCATCGCGATGATTATCATGGTGACGGCTATTTTTGTGGCTAACTATAAGAGCGGTAGCAAACGAACAGATATTACTATGACGGCGCAAAAGTTAGTTGCCGATATTCATTTAGCGCAGAATAATACACTTGGTTTAGTTAAATATGGTAATGAATTTCCATCTGGTGGTTGGGGAGTTAACTTTGACTTAAATAGCTTTGATTCAAACAAAAAATATACTATTTTTGCCGATTTAAATTATCCTGACAGCACTGAACCGGGTCAGGAAACGAGCGCTCAGGCTGGATATATGAGTTATGAGCCGGGCGAAGGAGAAGTTGCGCTTGGAGGGAGAGTGGTTGATTTACCGTCAGGAATTATAATTGATTCAATGACGACTAATTATGGTCCAACTAGTTTAGCCAATGTTACTTTTTTGCCGCCGGATCCAACTACAAATATTTTTGACGGGGTTAATAAAGGTAATTATTTAACGATTGTTTTAAAAGATATAACTGAAAATATAACTAAGACGGTTAGAGTTAATTTTTTAGGTTTAGTTGAAGTTGTAGATTAATTTTATTATGCTCAGAAAATTTTTTATAAAAAATAAAAAAAATAATTTAGCTTGTAATAAATCGGCTTTTACTTTGGTCGAGGTTATTACGGTTCTTTTAGTAATTTCAATCGGGATGACTGGGGTTATGTCACTCATAGTGCAAAATATCAAAAGTCAAAGCATTAATAAAAATACTCTAGTCGCTTATCAGTTAGCTCAAGAGGGAATTGAATTAATTCGGAAAGTTCGCGATACAAATTGGCTAACTGGCACCGGGGCCGGGAAATGGAAGAAGAATTTATCAGCCGGTAATTATTATATGGATTATGAGAGCACTATTCCTGTTTCGGCAACAACTAAAGCGTCGGGTCGCTTATCGCAGGATGATGATGGAATGTATTATTCTGATCCAATTAGTGATTTGCCGGAGGGATTTTTTTCAAGAATTATAAACATTTCATATCCTAATGGGTCGGATAAAAATATGCTTGTTCGATCTAATGTTTATTGGACAGATAGGGGAAAAAATTATTCTTATTCTTTGGAAGCGGAGCTATATGATTGGAAATAAGAAAAAAATATTTAAATCAGCCTTTACTTTAATCGAAGTTTTGATTTCGGTAACGCTATTTGCGGTAATTATTTTATCAGTTACCAGTATTTTTAAATTAGCGATAGACGGTCAAAGAAATGCGATTGCGACTCAAAACGTTCAAGAGAGTCTGAAATATTTTTTAGAAGTAACGGCTAAAGAAATTAGAATGGCTCAAAAAGACAGAGGAGTCTGTGGAATGAGCAATCCTAATTCAATATTTTTTATTACCGAAGAAGATGAGGGCGATATTCTATCTTTTAAAAACTATTATGGGGAATGTGTTAAATATTATTTAGCCGATGATAATGGGATTAAACGTTTTCAGATTTCTCGCCAAGCACCAGCGAGCGCACTGCGAGTTGACTTTATTTCCCCAGAAAAAATTAAAATTAATGACCTCCATTTTATTCCTAGTAGTAATTCTTCGACTACTCAGCCAATGATAACGATTAATTTGAACGCTAGCTCTATTGGCAATACTCAGTTTGAGTCAGATATGACTTTGCAGACTAGCGTGACGTCGAGATATTATAAATAAAATGACTAAAATAATTAAACAATTATTAAATAAAATAAAAGTTAATAAAAGGGGAAGCGCCTTAGCTTTAACGATGTTTATTTTAGCTGGGATGATGATAGTGGCTATCAGCGGTTCTTATATCGTTGTTTTAGGAATTAAATCGGCAGGCGTTCAGTCTCAGTCAACTAGAGCTTATTTTGCAGCGGAATCAGGAGCGGAAAAAGTTCTTTGGGAGATGCGAAAAAACTCTTGGGCTTACTCTGATCAGCCGGTTTCTCTAGAAAATTCAATCACGGAATTTGATAAAACTTTAAATTTTGGAGCGAGCTATAAAATATATTATACGCACAAAGTAAAGCCGATACTTTTTAACTCGGTCGGAGCTTATAATAAGACAAAAAGAAGCATTCAATTATCGATGTAAATAGGCTTATAATAAGCTTAAAATAAGCCTAAAATAGGAAGTAAAAAAATCGCTAAAAAAGGCGGTTTTTTTCTTGGCACAAATTCAAAAAAATGATATAATTTATTTATCCGAATATAATCAAAAATTCGAGAAAAATATATAATTTAATGTTCCTTAAACGAGGACAAAAAATAAAAAATATTTTAAGCGCTTTTGTTATTTGCGCGTCTTTTTTATTTATATTTACTGCTAAAAATGCCTCAGCGGTAAACTCAACTTCGACTTATGATAAGCCTCATAGCGGAACTTTAGAAGCGGTCGAATGGAATGGCTTACTCGTTGACTTTGTTAATACCTGGTTGCCGGTTAGTTTAGTTGGGCCGGTCGGTATTAATACGACTGCTCCGGTTGACGGAACTAGGCTTGATGTTAATGGAACAATTAGGGCGACAAACTTCATTGGTAACTTTTCTGGATATGTCGGAATAGGAACAACCACGACCGGCGGAATAAGATTAAATATTGACGGCGGAACGGGCGAAGTTCTTAATCTTAATGGCGGACAGCTTGGTGGGCTTGCTTCTGTTCCGGTTGATATTGATCAAGCAGTTTCACTTGGCTACCTTCAGTCAAACTATAGTGCTAGTTCGACTACTCTTTGGGGAGGAATTTTAAATGGAAATATTTGGAATGGAAGTAATGGGCTAGGGAATGTTGGAATTGGAACAACAGCGCCAGTCTACAAATTAGATGTTATAGGAACTACTACTGTTAGCGCAGTACGTTCTGGGATGGGTTTTGATATTTATCCCGTACCTGACCCAATTGCTCCGACTGGCGTAGTAAGTGCTGGCGGATCAGTTGATACTGGCGCTCATTGGTATGGAGTTACTTTTATAACCGCTCTTGGTGAGACACACATAGTTTATTCGGCGACACAAATTACTACCACGGCTGGAAATAATACTGTTACTTTAACTATTCCCGTTTCTAGTGATTCTCGGGTTACGGGCCGAAAAATATATCGCGTAAAAGCAGGCGGGGGAAGATGGGAGGAATATTTATTAACGACTATTGCCAACAATATCAATACAACTTATGTTGATACGGCTGCCGATTCATCTTTAAGCGGTTCATCGGGCATTGTATATTTTAAGCCGAATACCACCTCAAATAATATTACGGTCGGGGGTATTAAAGCGATGACTTTAGATGCTAATGCTACATATTTTGGTATTGGCGCTGGTGGTGCGGTAACGACAGGCGGAAGAAGCACTCTAATCGGTTCCTCGGCTGGTCAAAGTTTTACCGTGGCGAATGATAATACCGTTATTGGTTATCAAGCTGCCAACGGGACTACCGGTGGCGCAAATGTAATTATTGGAACATATGGCGGACAATTTACCGGCGTCAGCGTAGCTTCTGTTAATATTGGTTATCATGCCTCAACAAATAGTTCTGGCGGTAGCAATATTTTTATTGGTTATCTTTCTGGTTATAATTCATCCGCAAAAACAGGCGTTATGAATAATACGGCTTTAGGCACGAACGCCTTGCAGTTAATAAATACAAATTCAGCTTATAACACAGCAATTGGTTATAGAGCTGGTTACAATTCTGTTGCCGGATTAACTGGGGGCTATAATACTTTATTAGGTGCATTTACTGGCGCAAGTTTAACAACCGGAACTAATAATATTTTTATTGGGCATACTGCAGGAAGATATGAAACTGGTTCGAACTCATTAATAATTGACAGTTTAGATAGAACAACTGAGGCTCTTGGGAGAAGCTCGGCTTTAATATATGGCGTAACTAGTGTAACTCCAGCTAGCCAAAAGTTAATTTTAGGCGGTGGCGGTAACGTCGGAATCGGCTCAAGTACCCCAAATTATAAATTAAGTCTTTCTTCAACTACGGCAGACGTTATTAACGTTGGCGGCGGTCAGATTGGTGGACTTTCTCTTACTCAGGTCAACGATGATCAGGCGGTTTCACTTTATTATCTTAAGAGCAATTATTCAAACACAGTTACTTTGGCTAGCTCCTCACTTTGGAACGGAACCATTAACGGAAATATTTATAACGGTGTGGTTGGCGCTGGTAATGTCGGCATAGGAACAACTACTCCGGTTTCAAAACTTGATGTACTTGGTTTAATAAAAATGCGGGTTGCGACAAGCTCTATTATTAGCGATGAAGATGTTGTTAATAAAGCTTATCTTGAGTCGTATTTAAATAGCGGTGTGAGTGGGGCGGGAATAGGAAAATATGTAACTTCAACGGCCGTGTCTTATGCTGGTAACAATGGCGCCGCAGGAACTGGTTACACGGTTGCTCATGGTCTCTGCAAAGCAATTTCTTCAAGCTATCATGTTTGTTCGTCAGTTGAAATGTTAAATACGGTTTTAGTTGCGAGTAGTACTATTCCTACTAGTGACGTTTGGATATTTACTGGCCCTCCGGGGTATTTAGCAATTGCTAATGATTGTGATGGTAGAACGAGTAACGAATCAACCATTACCTATGGGGCTATTTGGCAGGGACCTACCGGCCAATACCCAGAAGGACGTGGATTAGTTAAACATTGTAATGAAGCCGCTAAGTTAGCGTGTTGTCGATAATTATTATGAAGAAGTTTTTACTTCCCCTATCTTTAATCTTTATTTTCATCGGAGTAATCTCCGCTTCTTCGGCGCAGGCTTTAACTTATTGTCCAACGGCCAGTCCTTCAGCGGTTGCTTGTGCGAGTGAGCCGTCTCAGCAATATTATTGCGGTGGGACTTGTAGGACTGGAGCGGTGATGACTTCAGCTTTTTGTCCGTCTAATAGTATTAGCGTTGTTTCTCCTTGTTCTACGATTGATGCTTGCGGTTCCTGTACTGCCTGTATTAGCACTTATGCTTTTTGCTCAGCGACATATCCAAATACTCCAGCTACTGCTTGTACGGAAAAAGCTACTCATCAGATTACGGTTGCTAATTGTACGGATTATAATTATTGCGGTGATCAAAAATGTAAAACTTGTAGTGGCAGCTTGAAGTTATGTAAATCAAATACTAATGCTTATGAATGTCAGAATGTTACTTGCGCTAGTTATCAAACATGGAACGAATCAACTTGTGAATGTGTAGGCTCGGCTCCAAGTCTTAAATTAGATTATGATTCAGGTTCATTAACGTCAGGCGCGACCGTTAAGCAAAGTTTATTTTTTATCCCAACTTTTAATATTAGTCCAGATAATTATATTGGAATCGGCACAACTAGCCCGTCTTATAAATTTCAATTTGCTTCTTCGAGTAATCAGCTTATTGATGTTCGAGGGGGTTATATTGGAGGACTAGCTTTAACGCCGACTAATAACGACCATGCGGCTTCAAAATATTATGTTGATAATAACTTTTTATCAAAAGAAGCGAGCTCGTCTTTGGGATGGTTATTATCGGGGAATACTTTAACTAGTGATACTTCCTGGTTAGGTTCAATTAATAATTATGATTTTTTATTTAAAACAAACAACATAGAAAGAATGAGAATTCTTAAGGGCGGAAATATTGGGATTGGAGCGACTAATCCAGCTGCTAAATTAACAATTTCTGGCACGGATAATAAAATTAGGTTAACTTACGATGGCAATGCTTCTACTTCGGTAGATTTTATTTCTAACGCCTCTGGGCAACTACGTATATCCCCAGTTAGTGGCTCAACTTATTTGTTTGGTGGTGGAGTGAAAAATTATCTTTATACTTATGATTTTTCTAATAGTCGAACTAATTATTCGGCTTTAAGTGCCGATATTTTAGCTTTACAAAATGCTTCAAATTTAACAAACGTGTATATAAACGCCAATGGTTGGAGCTATCTTAACGGCGGCAACGTTGGTATCGGTACAACAACCCCAGCCGCTAAACTTCAAATCAACCCTCCATTAAGTACTGAGGGTTTAAGAATTGTAAGTAGTATTGATTACTCCCCATTTGTAATTAGAAATAATAGCGACACTTTAGATTTCTTTAGAATAAATCAAAATGGTTTTGTTGGTATTTCTTCTTCAAGCCCTTCGGTTAGATTAAGTATTAGTTCAAGCAGCGCGGAAGTAATAAACGTTGGAGGGGGCTCAATCGGCGGGCTAAGTTTAACTCCTTTAAACAATGATCAGGCAACCTCTAAATATTACGTTGATTCTAATTTTGCAACTAAAGCAGTCGTTTCAAGTTCAAGTGTCTCAAAATATGTTGGTACGACAACCTTAGCTTATGATGGAAATCAGGGAGGGTATGATGGAGCTAATACAATTTGCAGTACTCAGTATGGTAGCGGGGCTCATGTTTGTACGTCTTTTGAAATGTTAAATTCTATTGCGGCTGGATTAACTATGCCAAAAGGAAATGCCTGGATAGTTAATGGTCCTCCGGGATACACAACTAGTGCTAATGATTGCGACGCAAGAACATTGGATACAACAACTGAAGCCTTTCCTAATTATGGAACATACTGGGAAGGTACGGATTTAGGATACACTAAGGGGAGAGGGCTACTTCGAACTTGTGATAAGCTTATGGGGCTCGCTTGTTGTAATTAATATATTAGTTTTTATATATTTTATTATAAAATAAATACATGTTATCAAAGCGCACAACTCTATTTCTTTTCTCGCTGATATTCGGTATTTTTTTAGCTGCTTCTAATCAGGCGGCTGCTTTGGAGTATACATGTAAGCATGATAGTGGAACTGGTATCGGTTGCGGAAACGATTGGTATTGTACCAACGCTCCTGGATCTGGTGCTGCTAAATGTTTAGCGACTAGTCTTTGTACTGGATTAGTTCCAGCAACAATTAATATAAATGGTTGCGCGTCGGTTGATACTTGCGGCGTTTGCTCGTCTTGTATAACTAGGAGTGATGGCGCGGACACACTTTGCGGAACCTATAGTACTCCGCCAAGTTGTGTCCCGGCCTATAGCGGAACATCTCCGATCGCTAATTGTTTAACCTACGTAGCTGATTGTTCAACTACAAATACTTGTCAGACTTGTACGAATAGTAATTTTACTCTTTGTAATAGTGGAGCCAGTTGTCTTGCTAATCGCGCCGCAGGTGCAGTTACAAATTGTGCAAGCTATAATCAGTGCGCAGCTAATCAACCTTGTACAAGCTGTACGGCCGGAAACGCTCTTTGTGCAGAAAATGATTCTTGTAAAACGGATGTTAATAATTGCGCAATTTTACTCTCTAGCGGCGGATCATGTTCAACTAATCTTTGTTCAACTTGTAAGAACTCAAATTATACAAAATGCTCTAGCTCAAATATTTGTATCGCCAATAAAACCTGTCCAAGCGGTCAAACTTTTGATCCTTGCGCCCCAGCTTCTAACTATTGTACGGGAACAGCTAACTCATTAAAGATTGGTTATGATTCTTTACGCACAGATAACTTTTTATTTAATTCTAGTTTAGCTCTACCATCCTTAACTATTCCTTCATCTGGTTATATTGGCGTTGGAATTACTAATCCAAATTTTAAATTACATATTAGTTCAAGTTCAGACGAAGTTATAAATATTGGTGGCGGTAAAATTGGTGGACTTGATTTAACACCTTTAAATAATGATCAAGCTGCTTCTAAATACTATGTTGATAATAACTTCTTATCGAAAGAAGCAAGCTCATCTCTAGGTTGGTTATTATCGGGCAATACTTTAACTAGCGATAATAATTGGTTAGGGTCAATTAATGATTGGGATGTGTCGTTTAGAACAAATAATATCGAGAGAATGAGAATTCTTAAGGGAGGGAACATCGGAATTGGAACGAGTACTTCTAATAATACAATTATAAAAAGTGGGAACGATAATGATGTTTTAAATATTTTATACCAATCTAGTTCTCGTGTTTTGCTTTCTCCTAATGCTTATAGCGCCTTTGGAACGGCTTATGGTTCTAATGGGTCTGCTGGTATTAGATTAGGTGATGGAACTAATTTTAGTTACTTAGTTGGCAACGGAACAAACCTTCTTTTAAATCCAGTTACTGGTAATGTTGGAATAGGCACAACCAATCCTTTGGCAAAACTTCAGGTAGAAGGGAATATTATGCTTGCCGCTGGATCAGGCACTCTTGGCAGCGGTAATTATAGAGCAATTGGAATTCCTTACAATAATACGAACTGGACTGGCGGTGGAGCTAATATTCAATTTTGGCAAGGCGGAAACAATGCAAATAGTAATTACATGACCTTTAATACTAATGATTCCGGAGTTAGTTCTGGCGAGAGAATGAGATTAACTGAGACCGGAAGATTAGGAATTGGAACAACGGCGCCAGGCGCAAAGTTCGAAGTCGCTAGTAGCACTGCCAAACTTTTATTTGATCCTAGCGGCCCATCTATTTCTGCTCCAAACTCAACTGAAATTAATTTACAAGCCAACGGCCAAAATATTTTTAGAGGTTTAGATAATTGGAATCAAACTTGGTCAGATTCTGTGGTCGCGTCTTATTTCCAGGTAGGTAGAAGTGGCGGTAATACGGCCTTTTCTGCTTATTCGGGATCTACTTTTAATCGTTTGGCTTTTATTACAAATAAATTTCAAGTAACAAATAACTCTGGCAGCATAACCCCTCCAACTAACTTTTTCCAAATAGATTATAATAATACTAATTTATTTAGCGTTCAAAGCACTGGTTATGTTGGTATCGGTTCAAGTACTCCGAATTATAAATTAAGTTTTGCAACTACTACTAGCGAAGTTATGAATCTTGGCGGTGGTCAGATTGGCGGACTGGCTTCAACTCCGACTAGAAACGATATGGCCGTTCCACTTGGATATCTTAAAGATAATTATAGCGCAACGTCGTCTAGTTTTTGGGGAGGATCTTTAGGCGGAAATATTTATAGTGCTAATACTTCCAATGTTGGAGTTGGGACGACTAATCCAAAATACGGGTTAGAAGTTCAAAAATCAAATATTGGTATTGCAAGTACAACCGCATCATTAGATTTAAGTAATGCGCCAGGCTATTACTTTGATGATGCTAGCTGGTATTATGCGGAAGGTTATCGATTGGTATCATCTAAGTCAGATAATTCATTTGCTATTCAACAAAAAGCACCATTACTCGGGGCTATAAATACAAGATTATTTATAAAAAATGATGGCAACGTCGGAATCGGAACAACTAACCCAGGTGTTAAATTGGATGTAACTGGCTCAATTAGAACTAGTAACCAGTTGATTTCTACTGTTGCAGCTGGCACCGCCCCATTTTCAGTTATTTCTTCTACAACGGTTACTAATTTAACTGCTAATTATTTGGGATTTGGTTCTGTCGGCTCTGCTCCGAGTAGTTCTCCTTTCGCAAAGTTGACAGCGGGAATTATAGTTTTGCCAGAATTTGGAGCAGAATCAGGAGCGATCACTATTAGAGGTTGGAATTCTTCATATTATAGTTGGCAAATTATTGGTAACAATACTCCTTGGAGCCGACCAGAATTATATTTTAGAACTGGCCCAGATGGTTCTTGGGGAACAACTTTTAAATTGTGGCATTCAGGAAATTTAACTAATAATTTATCGACTAGTTCGGTTGTGAAATGGAACGGGTCATCTTTGGCTAATAGCGTTCTATATGATAATGGTACAAATATAGGTATTGGCTCGACTACTCCTTCGGTTAAATTAAGTTTTGGTACAAGTACTGTGGAAGTAATAAATGTTGGCGGCGGTCAGATTGGAGGCCTTGCTTCAACTCCAACTAGAAGCGATATGGCTGTTCCTCTTGGTTATCTTCAGGCTAATTATAATGCAACGTCGTCTAGCTTTTGGGGCGGGTCTTTGGGCGGAAATATTTATAGTGCAAACACTTTGAATGTTGGAATTGGGACGACTACTCCAGCAAGTAGATTACAAATTGGTTCAGTAGGTTCAACTGGTTATAGCGTTAGTAATGGCTTGGCCTTCGGAGATGGCACAAGAGCGGGTGCTTTAAATGTTGATTCTAGCGGAACGACTTTATATTCAAGCACTAATCTTATTTTATCTCCGGGGACAACTGAGGCGTTACGAATTTTAGCTAATGGCAACGTCGGGATAGGGACGACAACTCCTCAGGCTAAATTTCATGTATCGGGCGACGATGAGCCATTATCCGATTCATACTCGGGGGTAGCCTTTATTGGTGCTGGAACATCCAAAGTGCAAATTGGTTATAGTACTGCTACTACGCCGGGATATGGCTGGATTTCCGCTACAAAAAATCCCAGTACTTGGTCAAATTTAGTATTAATGCCTAATGGCCAGGGCAACGTCGGAATTGGAACTACAACGCCAAGCAGGCTGCTTGATGTTAATGGCATTATGAGAATTTCTAATTATTATTCTGAATACTATAATAATGGCACATATGCTGGTAAAATTGGCGCTGGCTACTGGGTGACTACTCCTGGTAATTCAAACGACATGTCTTTGATTACGCCTGGTAGCTTTTATGTTGGCACTGGCGGCAATGCCGTTCCAACTAACTTTGTATTTAAAAATGATGGTCGTTTTGGCATCGGTTCAAGTACTCCGAATTATAAATTAAGTTTTGCGACCACTACTATTGAAGTGATAAATGTTGGCGGTGGTCAGATTGGCGGCCTTGCGTCTGTTCCTTTAAACAGTGATCAAGCTGTTTCTCTTGGTTATCTTCAGGCTAACTATAATCCCACCTCAACTAGTTTCTGGGCAGGTAATTTGTCCGGAAATATTTATAGTGCAAATACTTCTAATGTTGGAATTGGCACGACTACACCTGGGGCAAGACTTCATATCGCGGTTCCAACGACTGGCACAAAATTAATTATAGATGATTCTTACACTACGAACGGGAAGTGGGGATTCGCTGTTGGAATTCCTTCTGTTAATGACACAACATTCCGCCTTAGACATGAATCCAGTAATTTAGATGTTTTGTCAGCCTTAATGAATGGTAATGTAGGAATTGGAACAACAACACCATCGCAGTTATTAACAGTTGGAAATAATAACCAATTTACCGTTAGTAGTGCGGGCCAGGTAAGTATGGCTAGCTATTTATATGGCACAGGATCTTCTAATGTAAATAGATTTGTCTTTAATAATTCAGGGCCTAGTTACATGGGTATAAGCGGCGGTAGTGCGGCTGGTAATATAAACAGTATTATTAATTTGGGCTATACCGCTAATCCATCAACATATTTAACGCCAGTTTTATCTGTTTCTGATAACGGAAGTGTTGGTATCGGTTCAAGCACGCCTTCGATAAAATTAAGTTTTGCGACTACTACTATTGAAGTTATAAACGTTGGTGGTGGTCAAATTGGCGGACTAGCTTCAACTCCGACTAGAAAAGATATGGCCGTTCCGCTTGGTTATTTAGAGGCTAACTATACTTCGACTAGCACGGCGGTAACTACTTCTCTTTGGGGAGGAAGCCAGAGTGGAAATATTTATAGTAATAATGGAGCGAATAACGTCGGTATTGGGACAACGACGCCTGATGTTAAATTTCAAGTTTATGGCACGACAGGTAGAATTGCTACATTTGGAAGTGTTGGTGCTTCTACTGCCTTGGCAACTCCCGTAAATGTTTCGTTCGGTTCGACATACGGCAATAGCACGCCTGGTAGCGTTAATAATTTAAAGTGGGATTTATTTACTAGCGCATCTTCTGGTAGCCGATATGGTATTGGTATGTCTTCTAATTTAATGGAGTTCCAATCTGGCCCAAATGGAGGATTAGGATTCTTTGTTAATCAAGGAACTGAAGCGATGAGAATATTGTCAAGCGGCAACGTTGGAATCGGAACAACCGACATCGCCGCTAAATTAGATGTTAGAAATTTATTATCAACTTCAACCCCGGCTCTTAGTTTATTGGGCGGTGGAACTTATGGCTCCGGATATCAGATGGCTTGGGGAAATTATTCTAAATTATCACAATCTTCAAGCGGTATGAATTATATTACTTGGGGAGCTTATAATGATGGGGCAACTTGGCGTCGTAGTTACGGTGGCGCAGTAGCCGGTTTAGTTAATTTACAAATTGGTAATGGAAATTATTTCTCTATTCAAACTGATTCACAGGCTTCGCCAAATTTGCCTAGCTGGACAGATGTCTTAACTGTTAATGGAACTAATGTTGGAATTGGAACAACTAATCCTTTGTCGCAACTTCAAGTTTCGGGTGTTGGTTTAGCTTCGTTTACTGGAACTACAAAAGGTCTTCAAAATTTAGAATATACAGAAAATACTATTAATCATTATTCAGCAATAGATTTCCAAACTTCTTATGCTCAGACTAGTTTTAGAAATCCAGCTGCAAGAGTTGCCATGAAGTTAACTCCGGTCGGGTCTCTTTTGCAGTTTGGAACTAGCAATTCTTGGGCATCAGGTATTACCAATACCGCCATGACTATTGATTATAATGGTTATATTGGAATAGGCACAACGACTCCTGATCGCAGACTTAGCATAACTGGTTTCGACGGAACGACTGGCGATATTTTAACAGTTAACGGAGGAAGAATAAGAGGCTTAAATTTAACGACTATATATCCTGACGAGGCCGTATCTAGATCATTCCTTGAATCTTATGTTTCAGAGGCGACTAGTACTATAAGTAGTGTCCCTAAATTTAGAGGTGTAACCACTCAACTATATACAGGTAACATGGGAGGATATTTAGCGGCCAATACTATTTGTAGCAATACAGTTGCTTCTAGTAGCCACGTTTGTACTTCTTATGAAATTTTAAACACAATCAATTCAGATACTTTAACTATTGCAACTAGCAGCATGTGGATTAGTAACGGACCTCCAGGGTTTACTTCTAATAGTAATGATTGTATGGGCTGGACTAGTACTGGCGCTAGTGATTACGGAGCTATCTGGCATAAAGATGCAACTAACGGTCAAGGCTATGGGTCTTTAACTGGTTGTTATAATTCTAGAAATATTGCTTGTTGTAAATAAAAATAATAAAATAAAGATAAAGTTTTAATATGAAAAAATATAGATCATTATTTTCGATACTGCTCATCATAGGAATTTATTCTTTATTTTTCGCATTGCCTGTTTTGGCTGATACTACTATTAATAATTGCCAAACCAATACAATGATAGATGGTATTAGATGTAATTTTCCGGAAAGTTTTTGTAATACAAGCGCGGCTATAGAAGGCGCTCGTTGCGCCACAGAAAGGACTGACAAACCAGCCACGACGACTTCTTCTTATTATACTTTATCTTGTTCTAGTAATACCTGGACTCTTAATTGTAATTCGGGATATGCTAATTGTAGCGGAGCTTGTTTGAGCAATACTTGCACACCTGGCGCAAATTGTGCAACCTGTACGACGTGCCCGGCTATTAGCTGCGCTACTTGCGATGCTGGTCATCAGATTTGCGGAACATCTCCTAATTTTAATTGTACATTAGCTAAAACCGCTAATTGCGCAACTATGAACTGCGCTACGAATAAATGTTCAAGTTGTTCAAGCGGTAATTTATGTATTGGAACGGGCGTCTGCTCGGCTAATACTTGTACTTCATATCAAACCTGGAACGAAAATACTTGTGCTTGCGATGGCTCCTTGCCTATGCTTCAACTTGGAAACAGCTCGGTAAATAAAGCTGCCGTTGGAACTGCTGTTCTACAGAGCGGCACACCTTCCTTATACATTCCTCTATCTGGATATATAGGTATTGGAACTTCTGAGCCTGCTTATAAATTACATCTTAGTTCTAGTTCGGATGAAGTTTTAAATGTTGGAACTGGCAAAATCGGCGGCTTATCTTTAACACCTTTAAATAACGATCAGGCGGTATCAAAATATTATGTTGATAGTAACTTCTTATATAAAGGTGCAAGCACATCTTTAGGTTGGCTATTGTCGGGAAATGATTTGTCTAACGATACTTCCTGGATGGGTTCAACTAATAATTATGATGTTTTGTTTAAAACAAATAATACCGAGAGAATGAGAATTCTTAAGGGAGGGAATATTGGTATTGGAACTGCTAATCCTAGTACAAAACTAGACATCGTTGGAAACACTGGCGATGAATATTTAACAATCAGATCACTAGCAACTAGCTCAAATAGCGGCATCATTCTCAAAGGTAGAAATAGTGGTATTGATTATCAAGCTAAAATTTATTCAAATTGGGTTGGCGGGTTGGTGTTTTTACCAAGTGCCGGTAACCCAATAGTGGAGTTTTTTAATAACGCCACCGCTAATACAGCCAATACTATTGGGTTCAGATTTAATGCATTAAATAGTGTTTCTGGAGCAAAAACTTATGCTTCAATTATTGGTCAAACAACTGGGATAACTAGTGGCAGTGAAAATGGTGCTATTTTATTTAATACAATAAGTACTGGAACTTTGGCTGAGAAAATGCGTATCGATAATATTGGTAATGTGGGAATTGGAACGACTAATCCACTCGAAAAACTTCATGTATATTCAGCGACAAATGCCTTTGTTAGGTTGGAATCAGATATTAATCAGGCCTCCGGTTTCCAAATGTATGAAAATGTTACAGGTGTTCCATATGGTTTTAGTTTATTTTATGATGGAGCGGCGACAAATAATTTTTTAATCCAATCAAAAAATGGTGGCGCTTTAAGCACCAAAGTTACAATTCAGAGAGATTCTGGTAATTTTGGTATCGGCGCTGACCCGGGAAGTGCAAAACTATATGTTGGCGGCACTGTTGGCTTGTCGGTTACTAGTCCAGCTTCCGCGCTTGATATGTATTATGCGGACGCTAGTACGGGGACGACAACCAACGGCCTAACTATTACTAATGGCGCTGGGTTAGCTGGTATTTTTGCTGGTATAAGACTTTCAACTTATGCGACCGGTGACGGCGGACTTTATCCTAAACAATTTATCGGTAGTGTTAGGACTGCTGGTAGCGGTGTTGGTGATATAGTATTTTTAAATCGTAATGTTTTTGATACGAGCGTTGTTTCTGCGAGTGATGAAAAAATGAGAATATCAGCGGCTGGTTTTGTTGGAATTGGCTCAACTACTCCGAGCTATAAATTAAGCATTTCTCAAGCTGTCTCTGGAGACACGATTAATGTTGGCGGTGGCCAAATCGGTGGTCTTGCCTCTACTCCTTTTAATCCTGATCAAGCTGTTCCGCTTGGATATCTTCAAGCTAACTATAACGCAACTTCAACAAAATTCTGGGCAGGTTCGCTCGCGAGTCATATGTATAGCATGAATACTGGAAATATTGGGATAGGAACAACTACTCCGGGCGCGAAACTTCAAATTTATGGTTCGGCTGGAGTTAATAATTTTTTGAGTTTTGCTGAAGCTGGCAATAGAACTTGGAATTTTTATGCGAATAATGGTTATTTAAATATACGTGATGTTACCGCTGGGTTAGATTTCTTAACTATTAAGGGCGGTAGTGGAAATTTAGGAATTGGAACAACTGATCCGCAAGAAAAATTAGAAGTTAATGGAAATATAAAATTAAATGGTCAGGCTTATTCTAGCAAAACCACTATTAACCCGACTTCTGGGGTCGGTTGGTATAGAATTGTTGGCCCAACTGGATCAAACGGAGGAACTATATATATTGGCGCTGGAATGGATAATACTCAGCAGAAATTAGAATTTAACTATAATATACGTTCTTATATTGGCTCAAATGATAGCGTTGGATCTATTAATGTTCTTAGATCTTTTAGTTATAATACTGGTCCAATTACTAAAATCAGAATTACCGCTGATAGCACGCCTGGAAATTATAATGCCTATGTAGATGTTTATGTTAATACTGCCACAACCCCAACTCCGATTACGGTTTATGGAACTAACGGTGCTCAGTTAGCCGCAACTCCTACGTATAACGCTGCGACCTCAACTTATTATCAATTAGTTGATTTAAATAATACTGGACTTCGCGGTGTTAGTTTTTCACAAGATTTAGATTTGGGAAGAAATTTATATGTGGCTGGTAACGTTGGTATTGGTATATTAAGTCCATCTACTAATTTAGATATTAGAGGAACTAATAAGTTGATCGGAGTTGGAGTTAGTCAAAGAGGGAACTTATTTATTTCAACGACAGACGAGCCTAATATTAATGTTGGCGGTTCTATTGTTTTAGGTGGCCGGTATATTACTGGCGCTGCAAATTTAATTCCATTTGCAACTATTCATGGTAAAAAAGAAGTAGCAACGAGCAATAATAATGCTGGTTTCTTGGCCTTTGAAACGTCTAATAATTCAGTTGATCCATATACTTTTGAGAGAATGAGAATTACTTCAGCTGGTAACGTTGGTATTGGCTCGACTAGCCCCTTGATTAAATTAACGGTCGCGCAGGCACTTTCCGGAGACACAATTACCGTTAGTGGCGGTAGAATTGGGGGGCTTGATTTGACGCCTATTAATCCTGATCACGCCGTTCCACTCGGCTATCTTCAAGCTAACTATAATGCAACTTCAACAAAACTTTGGGCTGGCAGCTTATCTGGAAATATTTATAGTGCAAATACTGGAAACGTTGGGATTGGGACAACTAATCCAAACACGAAGCTTCAAGTTGAAAGTAGCGCCGGAACAGTAGCTTTCTTTAAGAGTAGTGTTAATGATGGGGATTATTCTGCTTATTTAGGAAATGGGCAAACATCTTCGGCCGAAGAATTCGGTTTATACTATGCTTTAAATGACGCCCGTTTAGCAGTTTATGATGAGGCTAACTCCTTGCTACTATATGGCAGTTCTCTTGCAATTAAAAATGATGGCGGCAACGTCGGAATTGGAACGACCAATCCAGCGGTTAAATTTACATTACAGCAGTCAGATCAGGCTTATGCTCAGCCTGGTGATGCGGCAACTTGGGACATAGCTTTAGGGGTGGCCGCAAATACTGATAAAATATCAGGAATGGATTTCAAAAATTTTAATGCTTCCGGACAAGTTAGATTAATGGCAAGAAATAATCAAGATGATTATCTTGTTGTTAACTCTTTCGGTTCAACGGCTCCTGGAACTATATTTGGAATAAGTAGAACAAATACGCACGCCATATTCGGTCAAGGTGTTGCAGATGCGTCAAAAAAATTAGCAATAGGAACTTTTAATGCCGGTGATTTAATTTTAGGAACGAGTAATACCGAGCGACTACGTATTTTAAGTACTGGTAACGTCGGCATCGGCACAACTAGCCCAGCCGCTAAACTTCAAATTAATCCCCCTGTAAGCACCGAGGGTCTAAGAATTATTAGTAGTATTGATTACTCCCCATTTATAATCAGAAATAATAGTGATACTTTAGACTTTTTAAGAATAAATCAAAATGGTTTCGTTGGCATTTCTTCTTCAAGTCCTTCGGTAAGATTAAGTATTAGTTCAAGTAGTAGCGAGGTTATAAATGTTGGTGGTGGTAAAATTGGCGGGCTTGATTTAACACCAGTAAATAATGATCAAGCGGTCCCACTCGGTTATTTGCAAGCCAACTATGCTTTATCAAGTAGTGCTGTTTATGTCGGTAAGAGCACCTCAACTTATAACGGTATGAATGGTCTTGGCGCAGCCGATGGAACACCTGGATATGTTGAGGCTAATACTATTTGTTCAACAAAATTCTCTGGCTCACATGTTTGTTTCTCTTATGAAATGCTTAATTCAATTGCCAAAAGCGTCACCATGCCAGATGCGGATGTTTGGATATTCAATGGCCCTCCAGGATATTTAGCGAGTGCAAATGATTGCGAGGCGAGAACGATTAGGATTGCCGGATCAACTGGGTCTGAGAAGCTTGGAACTTTTTGGAAGAAGGATTTGAACAAGGGAAGTGGTCAGCTAGGAAGTTGCGATATTAATCGTGCTTTTGCCTGCTGTAAGTAATATTATTTTTTTATTTTTTATTATATAATAAAGACATGAAAGACATGTTTCGAAATTACATAAGAATATCTTTTTCCATTTTTTTATTTGGTTTTTTTGTTTTTGCATATAATCCGATATCAGCCTTGGCTTTAGTTTGTAGCTCTGGAAATGGATCTGGATATTCTTGTGACTCAGGAAGTTATTATTGTACTGGAGATACTGGTTCTTTGTCTGAGCATTGTAATACTCAAGCTGCTATAAGTAATCGCTGTACTTCGGAGGGTCAAACTGCCCCTCAGTTGCAAGCCTTACCTGGTTGTTCGGCTTGGGATAATTGTGGAACTTGTACGTCTTGTACGGCGGGCACTTACGTTAAATGTGACAGTGGTTATTCAAGCTCGCCAGTAAATGTAACTTGCCAAGCAACTCATCCCGGAACGGCTATCCCTAACTGTTCTAATTATGTTGCAGCTTGCGGCACTTACGACACCTGTTCTTCCTGTGCTACTACTGGTGGCGCTAATGGCTTAGGTTATTTAATTTGTTCATCAAGAAACACCAGTACTGTCTCTGAAGCGGCTTGTGTCTCAGTTAAGTCGTGTCCTGTAAGTGGTACTTATTTTGATGCTTGTTCTAATAGCTGCGTCGGGTCAGCTTCTATTCTTAAATTAGATTATGATTCAGGCGTAGCGGCGGGTTCTTCTGTTAAACAAAGTAGCCAAAGTGTTTCCGCATTTACTATAAATTCTGATAATTATATTGGTATCGGAATAACTAACCCTGATTTTAAATTTAAATTTGCCACAACTTCTAACCAAGTTATTAATGTGGCTGGTGGTCAAGTGGGCGGACTTAATAGTGTTCAGGTTTCTCGCGATCAAGCAGTTTCTCTTGCCTATCTTCAGGATAATTATAATGCCACAACAACTAGTTTCTGGAAAGGCTCACTTGCTGGTGATATGTGGAACGCTAACACTGGCAGCGTTATAATCGGCACAAGCACATCTAATAATACTATTATAAAAAGTGGAGCCAATAATGATGTTCTAAATATTTTATATCAAGCTAGCTCTCGCGTTTTACTTTCTCCTAATGCCTTAAGCGCATTTGGCTCTAATGGAGTAGCGGCGACTGGCGGAATAAGATTGGGCGAGGGAACTAACTATAGTTATTTAGTAGGCAATGGAACAAACCTTCTTCTAAATCCGCTTGCTGGTAATGTTGGAATTGGGACAACGAACCCGAGAGTAAAATTAGAGGTTGGGACTAATGACGGCGTTAATGCTAGTATCGTGGCTGGTAATATTATTGAAATTGCTGGTTTAAGTGAAGTTGCTCAAGCGGCTGACATAACTATTACTGCTGGAACTTTAGTAAATGGTGGTCCAACTGCTAAAAATGGATCAGGCTATTGGAATATTCCTAGCTTTCCTGCAACCATTACTTTTAATACTCGCGGTTGGTGGACTTATGCTGGCATGTCATTTACGGCGGCCAATGTTCATAATTATCCGGATGGAGGAGGAGCGAAGTTACCAGCCAGTTTTTTAGTTGAGGCCAGTTCGGATGGCGTTACTTGGACAACTGTTGATGATGTTACTGGCTATACCTCGGCTTTATATTATAAGAGTAGTGTCATCAGTGGTTCAGGGAAGTGGGTTAGAATAACTGCTACAGCCCCGCAATCAGGAGAAACAACTGCTAAATTAGCTAACGTTCAAATTTTTAACGGTCAGAGATCTGGCAAGGGTCCTTTTTCTTTGTCAGCTGAAGGAAACGCTGTTTTCTTGGGTGGTAAGGTTGGGATAGGTGCTATTAAACCACTATCTCAATTAGGTGTTTTAGGTAACGCTTCTATAGGTGCGACTTATGGAGCAATAGCGGCTCCGACTTCTGGACTAATTGTTGAAGGTAGTGTCGGAATTGGAGTAACTGATCCAAAAACAAAATTACACACAAGTGGTGATATAACTTTCGGAGCTTTAACTGTGGGTTCTATTCATTCCGGACAGTTACTCGGAAGTGTATCCTTGAGTCCGGTTAGTGTGCGTCAAACATTTGGGACCGATGGGACTGGTTGGCAATACAGAATAGCTAAGGATACGGCAGGAGTCATAGCAGATTTATTTACTATTCAGGATAATGGCTATGTCGGCATTGGCTCGACTACCCCAAATACTAAGCTGAGCATTTCTCAAGCTTCTTCTGGCGACACGATAAACGTTGGTGGCGGTCAGATTGGCGGGCTCTCTCTAACTCAAATTAATGATGATCAAGCTGTTTCTCTCTATTATTTAAAAAATAACTACAACTCAACTACGACAAAATTTTGGGCAGGCTCTCTTACTGGCGACATGTGGAGCGCTAATTCAGGCAATATCGGTATTGGGGTAACGAACCCTCTCTCAAAATTACAAATTGGCGCTACTACAACAGCGGCGACCATAACTCCATTAGCTTTATCTTTAGGTGGAACTTATAGTAGTGTCGCCGGCGCTAACCCAAAATTAAAATTATTTGATAATGGAGTAAATTTTTATGGCATGGGCGTGTCGGCTAATCAGTTTGATTTTATGGCGCCAGCTAATGCCGGATATTCTTGGAATATTAATGGCATCGAAAAAGTTAGAATAGATTCGAATGGAGATTTTAGATTAGTTGGCGGTTATTTAAGAACTAGCGTTGGTGGATCTTCAGGCTCAAATTTAATTGCCATCTCAGCTGACGCCTGGAAAACAAGAACAAATTTTTGGCTTCCAGAAGTTTGGTCTACGACGGCAAGCATAACTATAGTTGACGCTCCAGCTGGAGCAGTTGTTCCAACCGGTAAAGTTCATCAATTCGATACAACTAGTGGGGGCGGATATGTGATTGATCAACTTATTCCTATTGACCCAAATGTAACTTATTACGGAAAAATTTGGGCAGCGAAAGTTTCGGGCACGGGTGTTTTTTATGCTGGATATACTGCCTATGATAAAGATGGGGTTGCTATCGCTGGTAATGGTGGAACTAGAGGTTATTTTATTGCTAGTGCCGCTAACCCGGCTTCAACTGGAGCTTGGTATTATAATAAAATAAAAGGTGAGGGTACTAATTCAAATCAATTTCCAGTCGGAACGCGTTATATTAAACCATTAATTATTGTTAATTTTAATGCGGCCGGCGTAATGCAAGTTGGTGGTTTTGAAATCAGCGATAGAGCTTTTGAATATAATTCAAGTTTAGATTTTTCTACTAATGGGACTAGTAAGTTACTTATTGATAGCTCTGGTTACGTCGGAATTGGAACAACTACTCCAGGAGTTAGACTTAGTCTTTCTGGTGGAGCTTGGGATGCTATTAGCGGCGGTTGGACAGGTGAAATTTTGAGAGTTAATGGCGGGAGATTAACTGGACTTAATTTAACTCCAATAACAAACGATGAAGCAGTTTCAAAGAGCTATCTTGATAGTAATTTTAATCCAAAATATTCAGAGTTAACTTTAAGTCATCGTTCTGTAGTTGGTGCTGGCGGGACGATTACTGCTTCTTCGACGGACTCAATTATTGGTTATACCTCTCTAAGCGGTGCTAATACTTTGAATATTCCTAATTGTACTGCTGCGGGGAAGTTCTACATCGTTGTTGATGAAAGTGGTAGTGCTTCATCAATTAATAAAATAATTATTGATCCAGTGGGCGATTCAAAAATACTTGGAGTAGCTACATTTGAACTTAAGAGTGCGCATAACTCAGTTTATATATTCTGTAATAGAACAGAGGCTGGAGTAGTTTCTTGGTTCGTGTTATAATTTTAATAGATAATAATAAATTAAAAATAAAGTTAAAGATAAAACTTTATTAAATAATTAAAAAAATATGAACAAAAATTCTAAAATCATCGGCGCTATTGTTTTGGCAGTAGTTGTCGTTGGCGCGTTAATCTTTTTAATCACTAAACCAAAATCAAGTAATTTAGTTGGCGTAACTCCTGGTGAAAAAGCTAAAGTTACTGAAGACATGTTAGCTAACCAAACTCCAGAAGCTGCTAAGGAAACTGAAAAATTACTTAATGAAGTAATTGGTGACAAGGGAACAAGTACAACTAAAACTATTAGTGTTATGGTTCCTCCAACAAACGGAGCAACTACAACTACTGTTAGAGAAGTTAAAGTTATGACTATTAACCCTGGAACAAGTCCAGTCGATATGACTAGTGGTAAAGTTTTAACTGAGCTCGGTCAAACAGCTAATAACTCAGCTAAACCATCAAGCCCACAAGCTCCTTCAGAATCTTTCCCAATGGA
Organism: Patescibacteria group bacterium; assembly: GCA_049318005.1. Lineage (GTDB taxonomy): Bacteria > Patescibacteriota > Patescibacteriia > Patescibacteriales > UBA12465 > UBA12465. The sequence goes on along the minus strand of JBMOHE010000001.1, from coordinate 161,108 downwards.
TATTAAAGAAGCTCCAGCATCAGCTATCAAATTAAATGTTACTAGCAGCAGCTTTGCTCCTAACTCATTTACAGTTAATCGTGGTCAAGTTGTTTCTTTAGTAGTTACTAATGTTAATGAAACTACTTTTTCAGAAATATTTCGTTTCGATGACCCATCTTTAGGTGGTGTAGTTATTGGTCTAGCTAAGGGTGAAACAAAGTCAATTACTTTCAATGCCCCTGCTAAGGCTGGTGAATATGCTTTCTATTCTTCAATGTTTGATCACCGAGCTCAAGGCGCAGTTGGCAAAATGATTGTTAAATAAATTTTGATAAATTTAGTTTAGTGCTTGGGTAATTTTTGCGAAATAATTCGTAGAGTTAATATTATGAAATCAAAAATAATAAATTTGAGGGGAATTATATTTCTACTTCTTCTCTTTGTCTTTGCGGCGACAAGTAAGGTCCCTTTTACGAAGGCGGCTTATATTACTTCGCCAACAGGGGAGAACAGCCAGTGGAGTCAATGGACGACCAACGGCAGCTCAATTTATTATAATAATCCAGTTGGAATTGGAACAACGACGCCTTCAACTAAATTTCAAGTGTTAGGTGGAAGTATTGGTCTAAGTAATAGCAGTAGCTTAACTTGGAGAAATTCTAATAATTTAGTTGAAGATGGAGAAATACTATTAAACGCTTCTAACCAATTAGTCCTTCAGAGTGGAACGGGCGACGCAACTATTTTCAGCAGTAATAATGGCACGACGGAATGGATGAGAATTATTAGTGGTGGTAACGTCGGCGTCGGGATAACTAATCCAAACTCATTACTACACTTATATAAAACTAGTGGTAATGCTGAATTGGATATTCAAGGTGTTGCTGGAACTAACAATCACTGGGGCATGTATAATAACAGCGCTGACAATAGTCTTCGCTTTTGGGGTGCTGGCGATTGGTTAACTATTTTAAGAGGTGGTAACATCGGAATTGGTACAACTAATCCAGGCAGTAAATTAGTATTAGGAAGTGGGCAAGTCGCTGTTCCTGTTGGTTCTGCGGCAGCTCCATCTTATACATTTTCTGGGGAAACGGGTACTGGGATATTCAGAGGTAGTAGTGGCTATGTTGGATTCGCTGGAAATGGCAATGGGCTGGTATTTATCGGTAGTACTCTAAATACTCCAATTTCTGGTATAACCAAGGTTTTGGCTTTAGGTGGAGCGATTGATTTAGGAGATAATAGTACTAACTATATTTATAAGTCCAGTTCGGATAATATGATTTTGCAATCATCGGGATCCGTTGGAATTGGAACAGTCGCGCCCGTTGGAAAATTGCACGTTGTATTAGCTCAAAACGTCTCTAATCCTAGCAATCAATATGCTTTTACGTTTGACAACCAAAGTTATTCCGGCGCTCAAGCATGGGGCATGTTAATAAAAGGCGGAGCAGTAACTCCTTCGTCAAATATTTTAAACGTTCAAAATTCTAACAGTGGAAGCGCTTTTATTGTTAAAGGTGATGGAAATGTCGGAATCGGGATAACAAATCCTAGTATTAAATTAAGTGTTTCTAAGCCATCTTCTGGCGACGCGATTAATGTTGGTGGCGGTCAAATTGGTGGACTTGATTATACTCAAGTTAATGATGATCAAGCAGTCTCACTTGCTTATCTAAAAAATAATTATACTTCAACAAGCACCGTAGCTAGTAATTCTCTTTGGGGAGGAACTCCAAATGGAAATATTTGGAATGGAACTTCTGGCGGAGGAAACGTTGGAATTGGAACGACTAATCCTTTGTCAAACTTACAGATAGGAACTTTAACATCTAGCGCAACCACAACCCCTAAAAATATGTCATTAGGTGGAACTTATAGTAATGTAGCTAGCGGAAATGCTAAGTTAAAATTATATGAATCTGGTGTTGATGTTTATGGCCTAGGAGTCTCGCCTACTCAATTTGATTTCATGATTCCTAGTGGCGCTCATTACTCTTGGAATATTAATAATCAAGAAAAGGTTAAAATTTCATCGTTAGGATACCTCGGGCTTGGATTAGGAGCTGGAAATGAACCGAGCTCTATGCTCACTCTGGGTGGAGGTGATGGCTCCGGAAGCTTGAGTGTCTTTGATAATAATCCGATGGAATTTTTCACAGTTGATGAAAATAAAATTCAGATGTTGCCATATGCATCAGTTGGAGGTGATCCAATGTTTTATGCCGATAGATTCACGGGCAATGTCGGCATTGGGACGACTAATCCTGGTTCAGCACTACATGTAAGCGGATCTTCATCGGGGGCTTCCCCTGTATTTAAAATGCAGGACACCAACACCGCTCATACAGCTTTAAGTAATAATACAATAGGTCAAATAAACTTTATTGACACAGCAAACTCAACAGCAGGAAAAATAGTCTCCTCTAGATCGTCAACCTGGAATCCTAGCACTGGGTATCCTGATGGCGATTTATCATTTTGGACAAGAAATTCTTATGGATACGGAGTTGCTGATGGCAGTACGGAAAAAATGAGAATATCGGCTGCTGGTAAAGTCGGCATTGGAACGACGAATCCTTTAGCACCTTTACATATTAAAAATAATGCAGGTACATATGATGGGATTAAACTAGATACAAGTGGCACAGGAGCTGCTCAACCAGTTGATATTAATTTAGGTAGCGTTAATGCTAAGGCAATAAGAATTTATGCTTCTACGGCCGCCCTAACAGGCACTCCTTCCGGAGCTGGTTTTCAACTGTATAACAATTCAGCGACTGATTATCAGGGTCAAGTATATTTTGATTCAGGAGCTGATAATAATGCATCTCTTAACTTTAGGACGACAAGCACTGGCGGAACTATAACAAATAGAATGAGAATTGACGCCTGGGGAAATACCTATATATATGGTAGTTCAGTAATCGGAGCTAATACTAATTCAACGGGCGCTGGATTATTTATTGGTAATAATAACAATTACAGTGATGATGAGGTTGGTATTTATGATGATAATAATGGCTACACTATAGCCGTTATGGACCGTCAAAATAATAGAGCTTATTATGGCGGAGGATATTTTTATTCGGATTTAAACAGCGGTAAAGTAATCATAAATAAGAATTTAGGAGTTGGTGTTACTAACCCAACATCGAAGTTAGATATTAATGGCGACGTTAATATAACTCCAGTTAACAGTAGTGGTGGATTGAAATTTGCTGGCGCTAATGCCTCAAAAATATATTCAGATAGTGGAACGGCTGGTTTATGGTTATTTAATCCAACAGGGACTAGTCAGATATTTTTAGGAACTTCTTATGACTGGGATAAACAGGTTGCGATTGGCTACACGCCAGGGATGGCCGGTGCCGCTGCTGGCGTCCTTGCTATCGGACAAATAAATAAAAATGCCGGGACATTTACTCATGGTATAACCGCTTTATATACGAATGGTCTTGAACGTTTGAGAATTAACTCCTCTGGTAGAATTGGAATTGGGACAACGAACCCCGATAAACCATTGACAGTTGTTGGTTCTAATAATGTTGAGACGCCAGCAATGTCAAAGATCTTATCGGTCGCCGATTCGGCCGATAATACTAAATCAATCTCTCTGGGGTATTTGACTACGGCTGATGCCGGAATGATTCAATCAATTGACGATGGAATAGCGTGGAAGAATACATTAATTAATCCTAATGGCGGTGACGTCGGAATCGGAACCACTACTCCAGGATATAAATTAACGGTCGCTGGAGAGGTTGGCGCAACTGCGTTTACTTATACTTCTGATCGTAGCTTAAAGAAAAATATTGAAACAATTAAAAATCCGCTTAATAAAATTTTAAATTTACGTGGCGTTACCTTTAACTGGAAAGCGGATAATAAGGCGAGCGTTGGTTTAATCGCTCAAGAAGTTGAAACTGTTTTCCCTGAATTAGTAACTGAGGCTAATGGGATAAAATCTGTTCAATACGGAAACTTAGTTGCTCCTTTAGTTGAGGCAGTTAAGGCTCAGCAGAAAGAAATAAATAATCTTGAAGCCAGAATTAAAATTTTAGAACGTAGAAAATAATAAAATTGAAGAAGAGCGGTTTAAATATCTCAAATTTGACCCTCTTTTTTAAAATTGCTATAATAAAATTAATTAATAAAATAACCATATCTATTATGAAAAAATCACTTGTCGGTCCAATCATCGGCGGCATCGCTGTTCTTCTAGTAGCGGCTATGTTCGTTTATGTTTTTATTTCTTTAAACCGTATGGATAAAGGAATAATTGCCGTTCAACAAACAACTGTTGATGACGCAGCTAAAATTAGCTCAATCGTTAATTTCATTAATTCCGCCTCAAATGCCCAGACTAAATAATAAAATAATAAATAATCAAAAATCTATGAAAAGAGAAATAATGCTTCCTTTAATTGCTGGTATTGTTGCTGGCGTTTTAATAATGATTTTTTGGCAGTTTAGCGCACGTTTAAATAACGCTAGCGCCGCCTTAGTTCAACTTCAACAGGCAACTGCTCAAAACACAAAAGCAGTTAACGAAATTGTCGCTTTTATAAACCAGGCTACTGGTGCTAATAAAACTGGTGCTACTAATGGCGCTGAGGCCACTCCTGCTCAATAAAATTTAAAAAATACGTAAAAAGCCCTGCCAAAAGCAGGGCTTTTGTGTTATAATATGCTTATGGAAAAAGCTGAAGCTAAAATTCGTTTAGATAAATTAAAGGCGGAAATTGATATTCACCGCTATAATTTTAGCGTACTTGATAAGGAGTCAATGTCGCCCGCAGCGCTCGATAGTTTAAAAATGGAATTGTTTAGAATTGAAAATGAGTTTCCGGAATTAATAACTCCAGACTCTCCGACTCAGCGCGTCTCGGGCGAACCTTTATCTAAATTTAAAAAAACAATTCATTCTCAGCCGATGATTTCCTTGTTCGATGCTTTTATCGAGCGCGACATGCTTGATTGGGAAGAAAAAAATAATAATTATTTAAAGCGAAAATTAAGAGAAGAATATTATTGCGAATTAAAACTTGATGGTCTCGCAATTAATTTAAAATATGAGGACGGCTTACTTGTTGAGGGGGCAACGCGTGGTGATGGAAAAACTGGTGAAAATGTGACTGGTAATATTAGAACGATAAATAGTATTCCTTTGAAGTTAAGGATTCCAAGTGAAAAAGAATTAAGTTCGGTCGGATTTTCAGCGTCTGAAATAAAAACTATTCTTAGTTTAATTAAGAAGGGAATAATTGAAATCCGTGGCGAAGCAATAATGACTAAAAAAGTTTTTACGGAGCTCAATAAAAAATATTTATCCTTGGGAAAGTCGGAACTCGCTAATACTCGTAATGGCGTTGCCGGTTCTATTCGTCAGCTAGACGCAAAAATTACTGCCGAGAGAAAGCTAGATTTTTATGCCTATGATCTATTATTATTTGATTCCGTTGAAAATAAACCTTATGAACGCGGAGAAATTATAGCAAGACGAGATCAAGCCGATAAACTTGCTGGCTTACTTGGTCTAAAAACTTTACACCATAATAAAATTTGTAAAAATTTAGATGAAGTATTTTCTTTTTATGGTGAAATTGAAAAAAAACGTGAATCTTTGCCATTTGATATTGATGGGACGGTTGTAAAAATAAATGATTTAAGAATGTGGAATGTTTTAGGGATTGTTGGCAAAGCGCCGAGATACATGATGGCGTATAAGTTTTCGGCGGAACAGGCAACAACGAAAATTAACGATATTGTTTGGCAAGTAGGGCGAACTGGCGCCTTAACACCAACTGCCATTTTAGAACCGATAAAAGTTGGCGGGGCGATTATTGGTCGTTCAACTCTTCATAACTTTGACGAGATAGAACGCCTTGATTTACGTCTTGGCGATACAGTAATTATTGAAAGATCAGGCGACGTTATTCCTAAAGTAATTTCGGTTTTAAAAAATTTAAGAAACGGAAAAGAAAAAAAGATCTCTCCTCCTAGTGAATGTCCTATGTGCAGCGGAAAAGTTGAACGTAGCGGTGACGAAGTCGCTTATCGTTGCCGAAATAAAAAATGTTATGCCGTAAATCTACGCCAGATAATCCATTTCGTTTCTAAAGGAGCCGCTGATTTAGAAGGCTTGGGACCTAAGTTAATTGAGCAGTTTTTAACTGAGGGTTTAATAAAAGACGCAGCTGATTTATATAAAATAAAAAAAGAAGATTTATTAAGTTTAGAAAGATTTGCCGAAAAAAAAGCGGATAATGTTATTGCGATGATAGCTTCGCGCAAGGTTTTAGATCTAGCCAGATTTATTTATGGATTAGGCATAAGACATGTCGGCGAAGAGAGTGCTGAATTATTGGCAGAAAAAATAAGCCCTGAATTACTAAAAAAATCTAAGTCAATTTCAATTAGTGATTTAATAACTGTTTTTAAAAAATTAGATTTAGAGGAACTTGAGAAACTAGAAGATATTGGCCCGGTCGTTTCAAAAAGTATTTATGAATTTTGGAATAGTGAGCACAATCTTGAATTTTTAAATAAGTTTATAGAAAGCGGCGTAAGCTTAACTTATAAAAAAGTTAATTCTAGCGAGGCTAAAAATTTAAAATTAGCCGGTAAAACCTTTGTTTTAACCGGTAGTTTAAGTAGTTTGACACGCGATGAAGCTAAAGATAGAATTAAGTTATTGGGTGGAAAAATGAAAGATAGCGTTGTTAAGGATCTAGATTACTTGGTTGTCGGTGAAGCACCTGGTTCTAAGTATGAAAAGGCTAAGAAATTGGGTATTGAAATATTAGATGAAGAGGAGTTTTTGAAAATAGTAAAACAGTAAAATAAAAACCCCCGTTTTTGCGGAGGAATTTATTTTCTACACCAGACAGCGTTGAGATCGAACTTAACAATAAAATAATTATAGCAAAATATTTTCCCTGAGTCAATTGAAGCATATATTAATTATAAACTAGCCCCTGTGGACCCGCGGACCTGCCTGCCGGCAGGCAGGGAGTTGAACTCCGGAGAATCGATTGTTAAGTCCGATTCCGCTACCTAGCCGGGCCCACAGTAAAGTTATTATAACAGGTCGCTAATAAAGAAAATTTAAATAAAAAATAAACCCCGCATAAATATTAGAAAAGTATGATAAGCCAAGAAGATATAAAACATATTGCTGAACTAGCCCGTTTAGATTTAAGTTCCCAAGAAGAAGTAAAATTCGGCGATCAGCTTGGGTCTATTTTAGCTTATGTAGAAAAACTCAAAGAAGTTAATACTAAGAATATTGAAATCACAGCTTCAGTTAGCGGGCTATCGGATGTTCTAAGAAGTGATGAAGTTATTAATTGGAATAGAGAAGAAATTGAAGCGGCCTTAGGTCAGAGTGACATTGAAAATGGTCAGATAAAAGTTAAGCGAGTTTTGTAAAACAAAAAATCTCCCCATTAGGGAGATTCTTCTGGTTCCGTTACGGCTCTGATCCAAAATTAGCACTTGTACATTAATTATAACAAATATTTTTTTATCGTCAAGATTTAAAAGCTAGTGGACCCACGGGGAGTTGAACCCCGGGAACCAAGTGCTAATTTTGGTCTGGAGACCGCTCCTGGGCCCACGCAAAAAATATTATAACTTAAGAGCAATAAAAATAATTTAAATAAAAAATAAATATTTAATGAAATTAGGGGACCATAGAATATGAATTTAAATGAACTTACAATTAAAGAAGCGCGTATAAAATTAGATAGTGGTGAAATCTCATCTTTAGAATTGGCTAAGGCCTGTCTTTTGCAAATAAAAAAATTAAATCCAGAAATTAACGCCGTGCTAACTGCTTGTGAAGATTCGGCCGTTTCTGATGCTAAAGAGGCGGATAAAAGAATCAAGTCAGGAGAGACCGGCGACCTGCTTGGTATTCCTTATCTTTGCAAAGACAATATAATGACGAAAGGAATAAAAACAACGGCCGCTTCAAAAATTTTAGAAAACTATATTGCACCATATGACGCGACTATTATAAAAAAATTAAAAGAAGCGGGAGCAGTATTACTAGGCAAGACTAATATGGATGAATTCGCCCATGGTGCTTCAACTGAAAATTCTGCCTATGGCGCGACTAAGAATCCGCTTGATTTAACTCGAGTTCCTGGTGGGTCTTCGGGCGGTTCAGCCGCGGCGCTAGTTTCTAATATGTGTATTTTTGCGATTGGTTCTGATACGGGTGGTTCAATTCGCCAACCAGCTAGCTTCTGTGGTATCTATGGCCTCAAACCAGGCTATGGACGCGTGTCGCGTTTCGGTTTACTTTCTATGACCTCCTCAACCGACGTAATCGGCTCTTTAACTAAAAACGCTTATGATTCGGCCCTAGTTTTAAAAGTAATCGCTGGTCGTGATGATTTAGATGCGACTAGTTCGCCGGAAGCGGTTGAAGTTTATGAAGAAAAGATTAACTCAGTTAATCTAAAAGTAGCCGGACCGCATCCTTTAAAAGGGATTAAAGTTGGCTTGCCAAAAGAATATTTCTTGAAAGAAATGAATAAAGAAATATCCTTACGCCTAGAAGAAACTATTAAAAAATTAGAATATTTTGGTGCCGAAATGGTTAAAGTATCTTTGCCTAATACTGAATACGGAGTACCGGTTTATTATATAATTACGCCCTCTGAAATTAGTTCTAACTTAGCGCGTTTTGATGGTATAGGTTGGGGCTTAGCAAAAAATGAAGCGAAGGATCTTCAGGATTTTTATAAAACAAATCGTGGACTTGGTTTTGGTCAAGAAGTTAAGCGCCGTATAATGTTAGGAACTTATGCTCTTAGTGCTGGTTATTATGACGCCTATTATAAAAAGGCTCAATCAGTTAGAACTTTAATTGTTAATGATTTTAATAAAGTATTTGAGAAAGTTGATATATTACTAACTCCTACCTCGCCTCACTCAGCTTTTAAAATAGGTGAGCAGATTAATGATCCGCTAGCTATGTACATGGAGGATATTTTCGTGACTGGTGCATCTTTAGCTGGTTTACCGGCGCTGTCTGTTCCCATTGGTCTAGTTAAAACAAGAGAAGGAAATGATATGCCAGTTGGCGCACAGTTAATAGCCCCGCGCTTAGAAGAGGGAACAATATTTAAAGTCGCCGGGGTTTTAGAGAAATAATAAATTATTTATAAAATAATCAAAAGATTATGAAAAGCATTAAAAATTTAAAAAGCATTCTAATTATCATCGTATTTGTCCTATCGATGATATTTTTGGCATTGGTTATTTTTAAAGTCAGAAGTAATAATTCTGACATTGAAGAAAATAATAAGTTTCAAAAAATTACTATTGGAAGCGCGATGGCGCAGGTTTATTCATCGGTTAAATACCCAAGTTTTAAAGAGGGGGATAAAATATTTGGCGATAAAGATGCAAAACTAAAAATATTTGTTTACGAAGACGCCGCTAACTTATATAGCGCCGAATTAGCCGAAACCATAGATAGGATATATTCAGAAAATAAAAATGACGTTTCGGTTATTATCAGGCCCTATATTTCTAAAAACGAAACGGCTAGCAGAGAAGCTGCTTTAGCAATCGAATGTGCCGGTGATCAAAACAAATGGATTGAAATGCGTGCACTGTTACTTGCTAAAACAAAGAATGAAGGTTTAAATTTGGAGGAGTTAAATTCATATGCTTCTCAGATTAATTTAGACCAAAGTAGTCTTAATGCTTGCTTGACTAATAATGAAAAATCCGCAAAAATAGAGGGGCTCAGTTCTGAAGCAGAAACTTATAGCGTGCTTGGTGCGCCAACTATATTTATTGGTAAAGAAATGATTTTGGGCGCTCGTCCATATGAGGATTATACAGATTCAAATGGTGACAAAATTTTGGGCTTGAAAACTATTGTTACCGAGTTATTAAAAAAATAAAAACAAAGCGACCATAAATCGCTTTTGGAGAGGTCGCATAGCGGTCTAGTGCGCACGCCTGGAAAGTGTGTGTACCGAAAGGTACCCAGGGTTCGAATCCCTGTCTCTCCGCACTTGTTTTGTACATTATAAAAGGCAATAGTATGGAAAAATCAACTCTTTGTTATTGTATTAACGAGGAACAAATTCTTTTAGGATTAAAGAAGCGTGGCTTCGGCTGTGATAAATTAAATGGTTACGGGGGAAAAATCGAAGAGAATGAAAGCCCTTTGATGGCTACTATCCGTGAACTTAAAGAGGAGTCCGGCCTTATTACTAGCGAAGACAATCTTAAACAAGTTGCTTTAATTCATTTTTACTTTGATGAAAATCATGTTTTTGATTGTTATGTGTTTTTACTTTATGTTTGGAAGGGGAACCCTATTGAAACCGAAGAGATGAGCCCTCAATGGCGCTCCATAGCCAATCTTCCATTTGACGAAATGTGGATAGATGATGCTATGTGGATGCCGCTTATACTCGCAGGAGAAAAAATTGAAGCTGAAATTAAACTTAGCGCCGATGGTTTGACTGTCAAAGAGTTTAATTATAAACCGCTATAATTTAATTTATAATCTTACTAAAAAGTAAGATTTTTTTTCGTCTCGCAGTAGTCTCATCGCCGGCGGACTGTGGCATTATTTATTTCAGTATACTTTTTTTATTCCAGCACACTTTGCCTTTGTCGTCTAATTATTATATTCTTAATTTTTCACTTCTTTCTTGACGAAATAGCTTGGTTTACTAATTACTAATAAACATATATAATGTATTTATGGGGTAATTTTGTTAAGTAAGACTTCTAATTTCCTAGTTGCTACTTCTAAAAATCAAAAGAGTTAATTCTCCTTGAGACATTAAAAATCAATTGGTTGTTACTAAAAAAGCCGCTAATGTCGGTAGTAATTGATGGGTTGATTATGTACAATTCTACTGCACAGCTCCGTATTTCTACAGAGCCATGCGCTGCACAGCTCCGTATTTCTACGGAGCCATGCGATTAAATCGTACTCTTTGTATAAATAATGGTCGTCCGCTAAGGTCCGGCCAGACTAGAAGTAGCAGCTAGGGAACTCGATTTATGTTTAATGAAATAATTGATAAAAAAAATATAGAGAAAGCTTATTTAAATCTGATTGAGCAGATGGAAAGCGATAATCGCCTGGGAAGATATGCTGGTTGGGATAATTTAAAATTTAGTGATTTAGAGATCAGTTCAGCTAAATTAATAAAAGAAGTTCAGAGCGAAATTATAAATTTTACTTCGCTTTCTCCGGCTATTTTAGTTAGAATTCCCAAAAAGAATAAGCCCGGGAAGATGCGGGAAATTTATATTTATAATCTTAAAGACAGAGTCAAGGCGCAAGCAGTTTATCAAATAGTTGAACCATATTTTGATAATTATTTTTCGCCTTGGCTTTTTTCTTATAGAAAATCTCACCCGAGCTATTTTGCCGGTCGAAGTACGGTTCGCCATTATCAAAGATATTATAAAAGAGATTCTTTAATTGTCTCTGACATGGCCGACTATAGCTCCTATATTCAGTTTGATATATTAATAAATAAAATTAAAAACATGGGTTTTAGCGAGCCCATGGTAAAGCTTTTGTCATTATTCGTTTCTCCAAAGGCTATTCGCGATGGAGAAATTATTAATCCGAAGTTTGGTCTAATTACTGGCACCCCCCTAATCGGCTTATTTAACAATCTTTATTTAGACGAATTTGATAAATATTGTGGAAAAAATTCTGATTTTTATCGTCGCGTTGGTGATGATTTAATTATTATGGATAAGAATAAGGATCGTTTAAAAATTCTTTATGACTACTTGATTTCTGAAACAAAAAAATTAGGGCTCATGGTTAGTTCTAGTAAAACGAAATACATTACCGCTGCAGAAAAATTTGATTACCTCGGTTATAGTTTCGACTCGGGGCTAGTAAGTTTAAACAAGGGATTTTTAAAACACACTTTACTTCGTTGGAGTTCTCAGTTTAATTATTATAATTTTAAAAGTTTAGCGAGAAAAAAGAACTATTTGCGGTCAGTATTATCTCAAAGTAATAATAATCTATTAGTCGATTTTCGTGAAATAGCTAAACAAAAAAAATTAGTAAATGACGGGGAGCAAATAAGAGCTTTGTCGGAAAATTTTTTTCATATATTAACACGATATTTTTTTAAAACCTATACGCCTAAAAATAGAAGACTTTTAGAAACAGAGCTTAAAAACATGCATCTCTCTTCAGTTTATAAATATTTTTTAAATGTTATTTATGGATATGGCCGATGAACAAATTAAATTTTTACGTGAATTGAGAGACGAGCGCTGGAGTCGTCAATCCCTGCGTCCTTTACGGGAGCATATTAATTATCTTTTGAAATTTTTTAAAAAAGAAAAAAAAATAATTCTTTTTACTTTAGCTCTTATTTTTGGGCAGGGAATTTTAGAAATAATTTTAATATTGATCAGCCATCAGTATATTAAATCAGGAGCAATATCGACTACTAAAGTAAGTCTGATTGTAACCTTGTTGGTTATTGCAGGGGCGGCAAGTTTATATTTAGTTGTGTCTTATCTGGCAATTAAGTTAGAAAAAACGGCCGTTATTCGCTTAATTAATAATTTACGCGAAAATTGGTTTAAATCATTATTATCTCAAACCAATGACGAATATAATTTAGAAAAAAAGGGGAGACTGCTTGCTAAAATATCATACCATTTGCCGATGCTTTCTTCTGGCTTAACAAACTGCCTGCTCGGCTCCGTCCGTTGGCTTCTTCTAGTTTTTATATTTATTATTCTGTGTTTTATTTTTGGACCGAAGCTTCTTTGGTGGTTAATATTATCTTTAATATTGAGCGCTCTAGTAATGATTAGCGCTTTTTTTATTGCAAAAAAATATGTTATTAAAGAAACTACTTTTTATTCCCAAGTTATTAAATTAGTAGATTTTTCATTATCAGATTGGCAGTTTACAAAATTTTTTCGTCGAGAGAATCAGGCTCTGTCCGATTTTAATAATTTGGTAAAATTGGATTCTTATTTTAGAGTTCGCCGTGACCTATGGTTGAAGTTTGGATCAAGCATCTTGTTTATTATATTTATTTTCTTTAGCTGGCTAATTAGTTATTATAGACAGGAGATAAGCGCAATTCTTTCCGTTAGTCCCGATAATAACTTTTTATTGATAATTTTAATAATCTATTGCTCACGTTTACTGTTTGAAAGTTTACGAGTTGGACTCTATTCGGTCCCGCTGCTATTCGGATTAATTTTGTCCATACCGCCTAAAGGCATACGGCCCCTTAATAAGTTAATAAAACATAAGTTTAAAAGTTTAATTTTTCAAAGCTCAAAAACAAAACTTTATAAAAAGTCTAAATATTATAAGAATTTATCATTTGAGTTTATTGTTGGATTTCGATATTTAATAAGTGGCGATAGATTAAGCGGAAAGACGAAACTGGCAAAATTATTTGCCGGGCGAAGTGATTTTAATCGTCATGCTTGGATAATTAAAGCGGATAAGCAACGTTTTTACTATAATGATTTTTTTAGAGCGTATTCTGGTTCATATTATATAGACCCGGCCTTTAAAAGTGGACGCAGTATTTTGGAAATAGTGGCCGGGAAAGAAAAGGATAGAGTTAAGACCGATGACTTGCTAAGCATTTCAAACTTAGTTAACAGCCATAAAGAATTGAAAGATATATTTTTTGAAAGAGCTGATTGGCGCTTAAGGGCTGATAAGTTTATTACTAATTCAAAAAGTTGCTTACTATTACAAGTTGCTCATTGTCTTCAGACAAAACCGAAGTTTATAACTATTGATAATTATTGGCTCGATTTAAATGATCCCGCAATCGACGCCTTGCTTCTTCTTTTGGAGAAGGAGCTCAAAGATAGTTCACTCGTTTTTTTTTCTAAGGGGCGCCGCGATCTGCTAAATTATAATAATTATTATGAAATTTAGAAAATTAAAAAAAATAGTTCATAATAAAGCTATTATATTAATAGTAATCGTTTTTAGTATCTTGTTATTAGCTTGGCTGGCCAAGGAGTCATATAACCTATTGGGTAGTATATTTATGAGTCATGATTTAGGGGAAATTGTAAAAACTAGTGAGCCAGTAGAAAGCAACATATATTTTAATTACGCCTCCAGCACTAATTCATTCTCGCCTTTAATAATTAAGGAAATTGATAAGGCTAGTAAGAGTTTAGAAATCGCTGTTTATTCTTTTAAATCGCAAAGCATAAAAGAGGCTGTGTATAGGGCGGTAGATCGTGGAGTAAAGGTAACTTTAATTTTCGATTTACATAAAAAAGAGATCAATGATGTTCTGTGGCTTGATTTACCTCTAGCCATAAAACGCTTAGATCTGGGAAGCTCCAGTACTACTTATTCTGTTTTAATGCATCATAAATTTGCCCTGATAGATAGAGGAGAAAATAATGAACGCTTAATATTTGGTTCTAATAATTGGACCGAAATTCAGGACGAGTATGATCAGAGTTTTCTTTTTTTAACTGGTAGTCATTGGCTAGTTAATAGTTTTGGCCATGAATTTGATCGATTAAGCTTTGGAGAATCAGGTATAAAGAAGCTGGATAATAAATCATATAATCCCAAGGACCTAGAGCTTATAGCTGGAAAATTTAAATATACAGTTTTATTTGGTCCAGGCCGTCATAACGAGGGAATAAACGATAGTCTTTATAAGTTGATTAAGGAGGCTAAAAACAGCATAAAAATTATGATTTGGGACTTAACAGATAGAAATTTAGCAGCTGAATTGATAAATCGAGCTAGTGCTGGCGTTAGAGTCATTGTTATTGGCGATTCATTTAATATTATAAATAAAAGTTCAGCTTTTTCTTATTTAAACGATGAAAAGAAGAGATTAAAATTAGATAATCTAGAAATTTTAATGGATGCTTCTAGCACCCCACTCAGCATAAATAATAATCAGCCGAACAACATAATTAACGTAGTTGACCCATTTCTTCATTACCACATGTTAATGGTTGACGATAGTAAAATATTGTTTGGAACGAATAACTGGAGTAAGGCGGGCTCTTATTACAATGATGAATCAGCTATTTTAACTGATGATGTCATGATAATAGAGAAATTTAAATCAGCTTTTGATTATAACTATAAAAATAGCACTCTGGTCTTTAATCAGGGCGTATAATTGAATATTATTTAGATTAATGATATAATAAATGTAAGTATATATTTATAAGTATATTTTAAAAAATATGAAGAATGAAATTAAGGATCAAAAAAATGTAAAAAATGATTTTTTTGCTAATGTTAAAAACTTTACAAAAAAATACAAGAAGTCTTTGGTAGTTGGAATATTTTTGTTAGCGGTTTTTTTGCTTCCAGTAGCCGCTTTTGCCGGAGTAAGAATTAGCATCGCTCTTACTCAAGCTAAAAATGCGCAAATAGATTCGGCTATCATGAACAATGATTATGAAACCTGGAGTGTCTTAGTGAGTGATGAAAATATAAAAAGTAAGGTGACGGAACAAAATTTTTCGAGTTTTACTAACGCCTATAGGCTTCTTAAGCAGGGTAATGTTGAAGATGCAAATCCAATAAAAATATCTTTAGGTCTAAAGAAAAGTTTTTTTCAATCATCTTCTAAAAGCCAAACAATAAAAAATGCTATACAGTCTAACGACTATAAGGCATGGAGGAGTCTTGTTGGAGCAAGCACAATGGCTTCGGTTAATGCTGAGAATTTTGCGGACTATGTTAATGCCTATACAGCCGCGTCTGATGGGGATATCGCAGCAGCGAATGGTTTCCTAAGAAAATTAGATTTGAAAACAGATGACTTTAGTTCGGGAAGATAGGTTTTTTTTGAAAATATAGTATCAGAAGATATATGTTTATATAGTGTTAAATTTTGAATTACGTACATTTTAAAAACCAAAAAGGATGGAAACCGGAGAAGCAAAAAAAATGATTAAAAGTAATTTTTTCATTGCGGTTAGTGAGAAAATTTGTCAATTAAAGAAAGATGATTTAGATTTTTCATTAACCAAGTTTTACTATAAAGATGATCAAATTGAGCTCGGCATATCGGGCGTCAAGGAAATCAATTTTATTTTGTCTTTCGAAGAAGAGTCAGTTTTTCTCGATAACGAGGAATACAAAAAAGCCGGTGGCCGCCCAACCTATGCCGCCAAAGAAATGATAATCTATCTTCTTGTTTTAGTTAACGATGGCGAGGTTCCCGGTAAACTTGCCTTACCAGTTTTAGACAAAGAATTATTTGGACATTCCCCAGTGGTTATTCCAACTTAAAAAATCATCAAATTTAAAAATTAAGCCCTTCCCAAAGCTATCTCTCGAGATAGCTTTTTATTTAAAATATTGTCGAATTAGTCTAATTATGATATTATTTAAATATCGATAAATATTGTCTTTTTGTAATTTATGCCTGAAATTAAATTGAAAAAAGTGTTGATAGCCGAGGATGAAAGACTAATGGCCAATGCGCTTCAACTAAAACTGAGTCATTCAGGTTTTTTGCCGACCATAGCGAGTAACGGCGAAGAGGCAATGGACCTTATTCTTAAAGAGAAATTTGATATTATTCTCCTTGATATAATGATGCCAAAACGAGATGGTTTTAGTATTATGATAGAAATGAATGCTAAAAAAATTAAAACGCCGATTGTCGTTTTGTCTAATTTGAGCCAGGAAGATGACGCTAAAAAAGCTAAGGACCTTGGCGCCGTGGCTTTTTTTATTAAATCAAATACTCCGCTTCTCGATATTATCGAAAACATCAAAAAAATTCTAAAAGTTAAATAATTTCCCATAAAATTATCAGACAAGCAATTACAGCAAGTTTTACTTAGCGGTAATTATGTTGAAGAAAAAGATTTAGTCTTAGCATTAAAGAATAGTGAAGCTAGACATACAAGTTTAGCTGATTATTTAATTGCCGAAGAAATATTAACCTCTGATTTATTAGGGCAGGCGATTGCTGAATTTTATAAATTAGCTTATGCAGATTTAAATTCAAATCAGCCGAGTAAGGAGCAAATTGCTAAAATACCTGAAGAAATAGCTCAAAAATTTCGTTTGATATTATTTGAAGAAGGGGCTAAAGAAGTAGTGATTGCGACCGATACTCCGGATAATATTCATTTAATTGATAAGATAAAAATTTTATTTCCTAAGAAAAAGGTTTCTTTAGCTTACTCGCTTGAAGAAGATATTGAAGCCGCTCTGGGTAAATATAGAAAAACCTTAGCAACTAGATTTAGTCAGATTATTAAAGACCAGAAAAGCGTCGCCCCGGAAATCATCGAAGAAATTTTAACTGATGCGGTTAGTTTTAGAACTTCTGATATCCATTTTGAGCCTCAAGAAAAAGAAGTGGTTGTTAGATTTCGTGTTGATGGCGTTTTGCATGAGGCTGGAAGAATTCCTAAAGAATATTATGAGAATATTGTTAACCGCTTGAAGGTTCAAGCTCGTTTAAGAATCGATGAACATTATGCCGCTCAGGACGGTGCGATTCGCTTTGTTCGTGACGGTCGTTTAATTGATGCTCGTTTTTCTTTAATCCCGACTTTAGATGGTGAGAAAATTGTTCTTCGTCTGCTCGCTGATTATATGCGTAGCTTTGCTTTGAGTGACTTGGGCTTGCTTGGTGATAGTCAGAAATTATTAGAAATATCGGCAAAAAAACCTTTTGGCATGATTTTAGTTACCGGCCCAACTGGTAGCGGAAAAACGACGACTTTATATGCTGTCCTTAGAACACTTAATGATCCCGAAGTAAATATTACAACTATCGAAGATCCAGTTGAGTTTAAAATTTCCGGCATTAATCAGATTCAAGTTAATCAACAAACTAATTTAACTTTTGCTAAGGGATTGCGTTCTATTGTTAGGCAGGATCCGGATATTATTTTAGTTGGCGAAATTCGCGATCAGGAAACGGCGGAAATTGCTGTTAACGCTGCTTTGACTGGCCATCTTTTGCTTTCAACTTTTCATGCTAACGACGCTTCAACCTCTATTCCGCGTTTAATAGATATGGGCATAGAGCCTTTTCTTTTATCCTCAACGCTTGAATTAATTGTTGCCCAGCGTTTAGCGCGTCGTATTTGCGAGTCTTGCCGCTATTCTATTAATGTTAAAACATCAAGTTTAGAAAAAACATTGCCGCAAGCAAAAAAATATTTTGGCAAAGAGAATGTTACTTTGTACAAAGGTAAGGGTTGTCCCAATTGTTCTGGAACTGGGTATAAGGGAAGAATTGGAATTTTTGAATTCATAAGTATAAACCCCGAACTGCAAGAATTAATTTTAAAAAATCCTTCTAGTCAGCAAATTTGGGAAGTCGCTAAAAGAAATGGAGCCATATCTTTATTTGAAGATGGGCTTGAGAAAGTAAAGAATGGCTTAACAACTTTAGACGAATTACTTCGCGTAGCCAACCCGCCGTATGCAAAAAAATAATTTTTTTTCATCTTTGGGGACGGGTGCTGAAAGGGGAATTTTAATTGAAAATTTAACCCTTTTATTATCCTCTGGTTTAAATGTTTCTATGGCTCTTTTGGCTGTTCAAAAAGAGATCAAATCAAAGTATTTGAGTGAGATATTAAACCACATGAGCCAAGAGGTAGAAAATGGTTCTTCTTTTTGGCGGGCCGCCGCCTCCTCTAATCTTTTCCCGGAATCAACAATTTCTTTAATTAAAATTGGAGAAGAAACAGGACGATTATCAGAAAATTTAAAAATTGTTGCCAGTCAAACTGAAAAAAATAAAGAGTTTAAATCTAAACTTAAGTCGGCCATGATGTATCCGGTTTTTGTTATTTTTTTAGCTCTCGTAATCTCAATTGGTATTTCTTGGTTTATCTTGCCTAATTTAGCGACTGTTTTTTCGCAAATGAATGTAAAGTTGCCACTTATTACAAGATTAATGATTGATTTTGGAAAATTTTTAGGGGCCTATGGATATATAGTAGTTCCATCTTTCTTATTATTTCTCTCGGCTTTAATTTATTTTATTTTTATTTTCTCGAAAACAAAATTTATTGGTCAGTCTATCGTTTTAGCAACTCCGGGAATAAGTAAATTAGTTCAAGAAGTTGAATTAGCGCGCTTTGGTTACTTACTAGGAACTTTGCTTGGAGCTGGTTTGCCAGTCGAGCAGGCGCTAGAGTCAATAAAAAGTTCAAGTACATTTTTTCGCTATCAAAAATTTTATACTTTTTTAAAAGATTATGTTGAAGAAGGGAATTCTTTTCAAAAAAGTTTTGCTTCTTATAAAAAGGTAAACAAAATAATGCCATACTCAATTCAGCAAATGATTATTGCCGGGGAACAGTCGGGTAATTTAGCTGATATTCTTGTCAAAATTGGCGAAAGCTATAATGATAAAACTGAAATGACGACTAAGAATCTAGTAGTTATTCTAGAGCCGATTTTACTAATTGTTGTTTGGTTGGGCGTTGTCGGCGTTGCCTTATCTATTATTTTACCTATTTATAGTTTGATTGGCGGCTATAATTCTCTTAATTAAGGTTCATTTAACGTATGCTCAAAAAAAAGTCTTCGGGCTTTACTTTAATTGAAATACTTTTAGTGCTTACTACGATTGGAGTCCTAGCGGCAATTATTATTCCGGTCTCCGGTTTTTTTTATAATCGCAATAACCTTGATTTAGCTGTTAAGCAAGTAGTTTCTGATTGGCGTCGAGCTCAAAGCTTGGCGCGCGGAGCAGAAGCTGATTCTAATTGGGGAGTTTATATAACAAGCACGAGCTCAGTAACGTTTAAAGGATCTTCATATATCTCTCGCGATAGCGCTTATGATGAAAGCGAAAATTTAAATAGTTTAGGCTCTGTTAGTGGTTTAACGGAAGTAGTTTTTTATAAAGCTACGGGGACGCCAATTACAAACGGTACAATTATTTTAAATTCAATTAATAATGAATCTAAAAATGTTTCTATTAACTCTCAAGGAACAATTAGTTACTAAAAAAAGTGGCTTTGCTTTACTTGAAGTAATGCTTTCGGCGGCTCTTTTTTTAATTATCACTTCATTCGCTGTGCAGGCTTTTCTTTATGGCGAAGAAGCAGCAGTGCTTAGTGGCGAAAGGCAGAGAGCGGCTTTATATGCCGAAGAAGGTCTTGAGGCTTTAAGAAATATTAGCGATGCTGCTTTTACTAATTTAAGTATTGGAGGACCATACGGAGTTTCAACTTCAACTGGAAGTTGGTCTATCTCTGGAACCAGTAATACAGATGGAGAATTTATTAGACAAATTTTAATTGGTTCAAATGGAACAGATAGATTAGTTGCAACTTCAACCGTTACCTGGAATCAGAATGCTCAGCGCAGTGGTAGTTTTAGTTTAGTAACCTATTTAACAAATTGGGCAAAATCGGGAATTGGAAATTGGTCATTACCGTCTATAGAAACTGGTTATGCCGCCGTGCCGACTACCTCCGGAGTTGATGTAACTGTTTTCGGCGATTATGCCTATGTTGTTTTAGTATCAGGTACCCCTAATTTTTTAGTAGTAAACATTTCATCAACTACTAACCCAGTCTTAACTGGTAGCGCAACTTTGGTAGCCAATTTGAGTAACGTTATCGTATCGGGTAATTATGCTTATGTAACTGGAACGGGGAATGCGAACGAGCTTCAGATTGTTAATATTACTAATAAGGCCGCCCCGGCTTTAGTTGGGACTTTTAATGCGGCTGGTAATAGCGATGCTTATGGTTCAGCTATATCGGGAAATTATGTTTATTTTGTTCGTGCGCTTAGTGCTACTAATGGTCAAAATGAATTTGAGGTAGTAAACGTTAGCAACCCCGCTTTACCAACGTCGGCCGGCGTTTTAAATCTCGAAGCAACTGCTCAAGACATACGTGTAGTTGGAAATTATGCTTATATAGCTTCTCAAGATGATATCCGTGAATTTCAAATAATTGATATAACTAATCCAGCTCTGCCGGTTAGGACAGCGGTTATTAATATTATTGGTGCCGCGACCGCGACTAATGGTCGCGCGATTATGGTTAATTCAGCTAGTACAGTCGCTTTTCTTAGTCGTATGGATGCTATTGTTTATCCTATTAATATTACCAGTAAAACCGTGCCAGTACTTTTAGCAGCTAATGGTTGGTCAACTGGCGGCTCAGCTCAGGGCATGGTTTTATTTAATAATGATACCTACTTGGCCCTTGCCAATACTCTTACTAGCGGGGAGTTGAGAATATTTGACGTGACTAACCCGACAACCCCTACCCAGTTAAGCGTAATGGATATTTCTGGCACGACTTCTAATTTTAATACAAACGGAATAGATTATAGTCCTACTTACGATAGACTTTATTTAGCTGGCGCTCGTTTTGTCGGTAGTAGCAATAGGCAGCTAGTTATTACTAAACCGCAATAATAATGATAATTTTGAAAAAACAAAAAAATAAACAGGGATTTACTTTAGTAGAGCTGCTTTTATATGTTTCGATTATGGGAACATTAGTTTTAACGATTTCATCTTTTATGAATGCCGTTTCTCAGGCCAAAGAGAAAAATCAAATAATTTCTGAAATAGAACAACAGGGGATAAATATAACTCAATTACTTAATCAAAATATCAAAGCGGCTGCGAATATTACTGCGCCCTTACCGGGAGTGAGTGGTTCAAGTTTAACTCTAAGTTTCTCTGACGCTAGTCGTAATCCAACCGTTTTTAAACTTGTCGGTAGTGGTTTAATGATAAATTTAGCAGGCGGCTCAGACATAGCTTTAACAAATTCTAAAGTAACAGTTACAAATTTTCTTTGTGCTAATTATGGGAAAACCGGAGCCCCTGATAGTATTAATTGTCGTTTTACTTTAAGTGCAGTGGATTCTTTTGGGCGTTCAGAATATTCATATACTAAAAATTTTAACATGAGCGTTAGTCATCGTTACTAAGTATGATAAGAAACACAATAAAATTACTATTTAAAAGTAGGGAGGAAAAGGGCTATATAACTTTAATTAGCGTTATTATTATTGGCGCTGTTATTTTTAGTATTGTTCTCTTTATGTTAACCAGTGGGATAGACGCCACTAAAAGCAGTTTGATTTACACAAACTCATTTAGAGCTAAATTTTTAGCTGACGCTTGCGCCGAGGAGGCGCTCCAGCAAGTTCGTGATAATACTAGTTTCACTGGGTCAAACACGATTACTCTTAGTGGGGGAACTTGTTTCTATTCGGTTACTAATACAGGCGCGTCAACGCGAACAATTGACGCGACCAGTACTATTTTAAGCGATACAAAAAAAGTAAGAATTTTTATTAGTGCAATAAGCCCGAAAATCATCATTTCTTCTTGGTCAGACGTGGCCGATTAGGACAAAATTTCTTAGCCTTAAAGCTTGGCGCTGTAAGAAAAACATGATATAATATTAATAATTAAATACTTCTCATATAAAAATTTAACTTAAGACATTATGAAAAAAACTAATTTTAAAGGTTTTACCTTATTAGAAATCCTCTTAGTAGTTGCCGCTATCGCCATTTTAGCTAGCATTGTTATTCTTGCCATTAACCCGGGCAAGCAATTAGGCGATACAAAAAACGCTCAAAGACGCGTTGATGTTAATACTATTTTAAATGCTGTTTATCAATATTCAGTTAATAATACCGGAACTATTCCCGCTTCTATTACCTCTACTACTACAGAAATTTGTAAAACGGGTGGAACTTGTACTGGATTAATTGACCTTGGCGTTTTAACTGCCAGTGAAAAATACTTGATCTCTATGCCTATTGATCCAATTGGCGCTTCGACTAATGGTATTAGATATACTATTTCTAAATCTGTTAACGGTCGAGTTACTGTTTCCGCTCCTAACGCCGAGCAGGGCGCAACGATTACCGCAACACGTTAATTTTTGTTTATAATTCCTTTTAAATCGGCCCCTCTTTTAATTTTGAGGAGCCGATTTATTTAAGAAAAATATGTTTAAAAATAAAATATTATTTTTATTTTTCTCACTGTTAGTATTATTTCCAGTGATTGCTCGTGGAGAGGCCTTGCCAGTTGTAAAAATTGGCGTTCTTGATAACCAAAATGATTTGAAAAAAACAGCAGAAATGTGGCAGGCGACGGCTGATTATTTAAATTCTGAAATTAAGGATTATACTTTTCAAATTGTTCCGCTTACGTTCCAGGACGTTCTACCAGTTTCTCGTAGTCAGGGTGTGAGTTTTGTTTTAACAAACTCATCTATTTATGTTCAGCTTGAACTTTTACTTGGCGCTAGCCGAATCGCAACTTTACGAGCTTTAAATGCCGGAGTTGAATCATCCCAATTCGGTAGTGTTATTGTGACTCGTAGTGATAGAAAAGATATTAAGGAATTAAAAGACCTAAGGGGTAAAACAGTGGCTGCTGTTGAAACAACTTCTTTTGGCGGTTGGCAGGCAGCCTATAAAGAATTTATTGATTATGGCATTGATCCTTTTGCTGACTTTAAAGAATTAAAATTTTTAGGTGCGCAAAATAAAGTTGTTGAGGAAGTTTTAGCTGGAAAATATGATGCGGGAGTAGCTAGAACGGGAGTCCTGGAACAATTAATTGCTGATAAGAAAATTAAAAATACAGATTTTTATATTATTAATGATTATTCAAAAAAGATTATTAATGATCCTGAGTATTTTAATTTTTTTAGGAGCACAAAACTGTATCCAGAGTGGGCCTTATCTAAATTAAGTAACGTCGATGATAATTTGTCACGTAAGATCGCGGGTGCCTTATTTAAAATTGAACAAAACTCAGCTCCGGCGAATAGCGCTAAGATTGCTGGCTTTACAACACCCTTAAACTATCAGTCAGTTCACGACCTTTTAATGGCCCTTAAACTCAACCCCTATGAAAATTATGGAGAAATGGATTTAGGTGAATTAGTCTCTCAATATTTTTGGCCGATTATTATAGGATTAATACTGATCTTACTAATTATTGCTTCTCTATTTTTTTCTCTTTCTGTTTCACGTCGTCATGAAAATAACTTATATTTTATGGAGACCCTGATTGAATCTATCCCTAGCCCATTATTTTATAAGAATTCCAAAGGTGTTTATTTGGGCTGTAATTCGGCTTATCTTAATTTAATCGGCAAAAAAAAGAATGAAGTGGTTGGTCGTTATATTCATGATATTTATCGAGATAAAAGTCTGGCCGAGAAATATCATCAAGATGATATTAATGCCTTAGAAAGTTATGGGACGCGCTCTTATGAGGGGAAATTTCCCGCTTCAGACAACACTCTTCATGATGTTATTTTTCACAAAGCGGCCTATAAAGATATTAACGGTAAGGTTATTGGTTTAGTAGGGGTTATAACTGATATTACGGAAATAAAAAAGATTGAATCTACTCTTATGGAAAGAAATAGTGGGCTTGAAAAATTAAACGAATTAATGGTAGGTAGAGAGCTAAAAATGACCGAGCTTAAGAAAGTTATTAAGAGAGTTGATATTGCTTCAAAATAAAAATTTATGACCATTAAAACTATTAAAGGAAAAATAGTCTATATTACCCTGGTGATTGTTTCTTTGTCAGGTTTGATTTCTTTGTCGCTAGTGGCCTATCTTTCTTATGATAGAAACATAAAAGATAAACAAGCAAGTCTTTCTTCGGTTGTTCACGAGCAGGCAAGTAAAATTGATGTTTTTTTGAAAGAATCACGTAATCTTTCTCAATATATAGCTGAGCTTGAAGAAATAACTTCTTGGGTTGAAAGTCCTAATGAAGAAGCTAGACAGAGTATTCTTAATCTTTTAGACCAATTTAATATAAATAATAGTTATTCAGCTCTTTATTTACTTAGCGCCAGTGGAACCACGCTTGTTTCGACTGATCATTTATTAGATGGAAAAAATTATAGTTTTCGTAGTTACTATTTAAGTGCAATTAATGGAAAGCAAGGACTAGAGATGGCAATCGGCGCAAGTACCGGAAAACCGGGTTATTATTTCTCTAGCCCAATTAAAAATAAAGATGGTCTTATTATCGGGGCGGCAGTTTTGAAAATGGAACCCGATTCTTTAAATAAAATTCTCAGTGAGATGAGTTTGAATGTCGATAGTAAGTTAATGTTTAGCGATGAGGACGGTATTATACTTTATTCAAATCTGCCCGAAAGGATTTATCAAAGCTTGGGTCATCTGGACGAAAAAACTTTAGCTAAGATTAAAGAACAAAAAAAATTTAGCAATATTGAAATTAAAGCATTACAGTATGATGAAATTTCTGCCATTATAAATAATGGAGTTGAGGACGTTGTTGTTAAAATAGTGTCAGATAAAGTTGAAAAAGAGGAGGAGCTTTTAACGGTTGCGCCTATTGGGGACACAAAATTTTTTCTAGTCATAGAAACCGAATTTGATACTTTAATTACAGATGCAATCAATTTAGCGATTTTGCTTGGGCTTTTAGTTTTGCTTTCTACAATCATTGCGATTTTTTGGATTTCGGTCATGGCGTCTAAAAATCTTAAGCCACTCTTGGTCTTAAGAGAAATGTCGGAAAATTTAGGTAGAGGTAAATATGTTAAAATAAACCCGATTAATAGCGGTGATGATCTTGAGGAGCTCGGTGCAGTATTTACGAAAATGTCGAAACAGTTAGAAAATTCTTATGGAGATTTGGAGACAAGAGTTAAAGACAGAACGTCAGAGCTAGAAATAAAAAACAAATTCCTGGAAGATGCTAAAAAGGCAACTATCAATATTTTAGAAGATGTTCAAGAGGAAAAGGATAAAACTATAAAATTAGCTGACGATTTAGAAAAATTTAAATTAGCTCTTGATAATGCGTCTGACCATATTGTAATAACCGATTCAGAGGGAATTACTTTGTATGGTAATAAGGGCCTGGAAAGAATTACTGGTTATGATCTTAAGGAAGTTATTGGTAAAAAAGTTGGCAGTCTTTGGAGTCTGCCAATGCAAAAAAACTTTTATAAAAATCTTTGGAAAACCATTAAGACTGATAAAAAATATTTTGAAGGCGATATTAGAAATAGAAGAAAAAACGGGGAAGAATACGATGCTCATATTAGTATCTCTCCTGTTGTAAGCAGTAAAAATGAGGTTGAGTTTTTTGTTGGCATTGAGCGTGATGTAACTCATGAAAAAAACGTCGATAGGACTAAAACTGAATTCGTGTCACTGGCCTCACACCAACTAAGAACGCCACTATCAAGTATTAATTGGTATGCGGAGATGCTTTTGGCTGGTGATGGTGGTAAGCTTAATGAAGAGCAGTCTGGATTTGTTAAAGAAATATATACTGGTAATCAAAGAATGGTTGAGCTTGTAAATTCATTATTGAATGTTTCGCGTTTAGAGCTTGGGACTTTTGCGGTTGGACCTCAACCAACTGATGTAATTAAAACCGCGCAAGAAGTTTTATCGGAATTAAAACCAGGTATAGCAGAAAAAAAATTAAAATTAAGTTTTGATTACGACAAGACAATCCCGATAATCTCTGCCGACCCTAAGTTGCTTCGTATTGTTTTCCAAAATCTTTTATCAAATTCTGTTAAGTATACTCCGGAAAAGGGAACTGTAAAATTAATATTGAACCAAGATAAAAAGAATCTTCTTGTAACTGTTGCCGATAATGGCTATGGTATTCCTAAAAGTCAGCATGACAAGATTTTCTCAAAATTATTTAGAGCCGATAATGTTAGGGCTAAGGATACCGAAGGGACTGGGCTTGGTTTATATATTATTAAATCGATTGTTGATCATTTTGGCGGGACAATAAGGTTTGAGTCAGAAGAAGATAAAGGCACTACCTTTTATTTATCATTACCTTTGACGGGCATGAAAAAGAAGGTTGGTAATCGCGGTCTTGAATAATTAAATAATAAAAATATGACAGACGTAAAAAATTTAAAAGTAGAAGATGTAAACATTTTAGTGGTCGAAGATGAAAAACCACTACTTGAAGCCATTAAAATAAAATTAGAAAAAGGTGGCTTTTCGGTTGTGACTGCTAGGACTGTTGAACAGGCAGTTGGCTTACTTGAGGACCTAGAAACAATCAAAGTTATCTGGCTTGATCACTATTTATTAGGGAAAGAGAATGGCCTTGATTTGGTTGTAAAAATAAAAAATGATGAACGCTTTAAGAATATCCCAATCTTTGTCGTTTCTAACACAGCTAGCGATGATAAAGTAAAAAGTTATTTAGCCCTCGGCGTTAATAATTATTATACCAAATCAAACTATAGACTTGATCAAATTATTAATGATATTCATGCTAGTTTAGGTTCAGAAAAGAAATAAAACATAAAATTAAAATTATTAAAAACTCGAGATATTATCATCCCGAGTTTTTATTTACTTTAGACATATTTCAGCTTAATCTAGCTTTTTTTTAATAAATTTGTTATTCTATTTGGGTTATTAGTAATTAAAATCATAAATATGGCAGAAGAAGTAGTTTTAAGATTTGACGAGGTCAAATTTGAATATATTAATAAAAGACCAATACTCGACGAGGCCTGCTTTAGTGTGCGCCGAGGAGCGAAAATAACGCTTATGGGCCAGAATGGGGCTGGGAAAAGTACAATTTTTGGTCTTATTAAAAAGGAGTTAACTCCTAAAACTGGTCTAATTTCGATTGCCAGTGGCGCTACGATTGGAACGGCTAGTCAGACTATGGCTAGAGAATATGCGCCAATGACCGTCGAGGAGTATTTTTCAAGTGCTTTTCATGAAGTGCCTGGTAATATTAAAAGTCGTATTAGTAAGGCGCTTGAGGCGGTTAATTTTAATATTCCACTTGATAGAATCGTTGGTGATTTATCTGGTGGTCAACAGGCGCGTCTTTTGTTAGCCTTTTCTTTGATTCAGAATCCAGATATTTTGCTCCTTGATGAGCCGACTAATAATTTAGATAAAGACGGGATTGATCATTTAATTACTTTTTTAGTCATGTATGATAAAACAGTTTTAGTTATTTCTCATGACGCTGACTTTTTAAACTGCTTTACTGAGGGCGTCGTATATTTAAACAATTTTACCCATAAAACAGAAATGTATGTGGGCGATTATTATTCCGTAGTTGAGGAAATTGAAAAAAGAGTTGAAAGAGAAAGACGTGAAAATGCTCAACTTGAGAAACAGATTTTAGACCGTAAAGAAAAAGTTAATTTTTTTGCTCATAAGGGCGGTAAGATGCGTAAGCTTGCTAAGAAATTAAAAGATGAAACAGAAGACTTAGAGGCTAATAAGGTTGATGTTCGTCAGGAAGATAGAACTATTCGTGATTTTGATATTCCGGTCCAAGATATCACTGGGGAATTAGTTAATTTGAAAAAGGTTAAGGTAGTAATTAACCATGAGCCGATTTTAAAAGATATTAATAAAACTTTAAGAAAGAAAGATAGATTACTCGTGGTTGGTCCTAACGGAATTGGGAAGAGTACCTTGCTTCGCTCTTTGGTTTCTGGAAAACAAGAAGGCCAAACAATACTCAAGGGCGTTAAAGTTGGTTATTATAGTCAGGATTTCTCAACTTTAGATTTTGAAGAAAAAGTTTTTGATTCGTTGAAAAATGTTATGGCCGATGGTCACGATGAGCAGAGCCTTCGTTCGGTTGCGGCTGGTTTTTTAATCACAGGTGATTTAATGGGTCATAAAATTGGCGATCTATCTGAAGGGCAGAAGGGATTATTATCTTTCGCTCGTTTAGTTTTGATGGAGCCGGGACTACTTATTTTAGATGAGCCAACTAATCATATTAATTTCCGTCATATTCCTGTTATCGCCGAAGCGATTAATAACTTTGAGGGTGGAATTATAATGGTTAGCCATATGCCTGAGTTTGTTTCGACTATTAAGATTACTGAGGAGTTAGATCTAGGTAAGATTAAGTAATATTAGGTAAAATATAAAATTGACCCTAGTCCTTAATTAAGGGCTAGGGTCTTTTTTTTAGCCAAAAATACTGATATAATATAAGTAAGATTTGAATAAATTTATATTTTATAATGTTAAAGAATAAACTAGGTGAAAAAAATATTAAAAACATTCTTTCTCAAATTGAAGAAATTCAGGCTAGTTTTTTATTAGAATTAAAGAATATCGAAGGAAAGAGAGATTTAAAGATCAAATCTCTTTTAGAAAAAAAAGATAAAGAAAGTTTAGCTAAAGCCAGAAAAAGTATTTAAATATATGAAAAATAAAGTTGAGGTATCTAAAAAAATATCAAAAAAGGAGTCTTTTTCTAATTTTGAAAATAATCCGGAGAATGAAGGGAAGATCTCTGATATAGCCGGGGAGTCTTTTTCTGATTTAGACAGTGCTTTAGATGAGTCGCTTAAAGAAAATAAAGAAATTTTAGAAAAAAATGATGATGAAGATATTGTTAAAATTTGTGATCAGGCAGAAGTTGAAATTAAGGCGATTGAGGAAAAAAGTGAAAGTAAATTGATGAAGCTATTTGATAGCATAATCGACAAAGCGGATTATAAATGGAATGAAATTAAAAATAATAGATCTTATAAAAAACTATATAGTGATTTGGCTGACATGGGTCACGAGCTTTATGGAGAAAAAATTGATAAATATAAAAAAGAGAGAGATGGCGGTAATGCTAAGAAATTAAATGATTATTATCTTAATTTTGAGAAACGTTTA
Source organism: Patescibacteria group bacterium (assembly GCA_049318005.1). Lineage (GTDB taxonomy): Bacteria > Patescibacteriota > Patescibacteriia > Patescibacteriales > UBA12465 > UBA12465. The sequence goes on along the minus strand of JBMOHE010000001.1, from coordinate 131,440 downwards.
CTAAACTATTTGAATAAATATCACGAGATAGATAAAAAGTATCTTCATGGTCGTAACGCCGAATCACTTGATCTTAAACTAGAATCGCAATTTGATACTTTGATTTCCCATAAAATAGATAATGGTAAAATAGAGGAAGCGCTTGAGATTTGGAGTGATTGCCCAAATAAAATTATTAATCGCGATGCGGCCCCGTCTCTTGGAAAAAAAATAAGGAAATATATTTTAGATGAAGCGGGTATAAAATCTTCATATGATAGCGCTGACCATAAAAAGGAGGCGGAGATTATTAAAAAACGCTTGGAAGCTTACCCAGAAATTATTCTTTTGGTTCTTGGCGAAGGGGGCTGTTATGAAAAAACTGATAATAGAAAAGATAATGAATTTTTAGAACCACTAAAGAAAGTAATCTCTGACCCGGACAAGCATTATTCTTTAAGTCAAATTAATTTAAGTGATGATATTTTTAGAAAAGATTTGACTCCCGAGATTAAGGAAGTTGTCTTTAAAGAATATTTAAAAAATAATCCAGGATTGATTAATAATAATGCAGCTGTATTTCAAGAAGAGATAGATAAATTGGAGGGAGGCGAGAGAAAAAAATATTTTGATAATAATGTTAAATATTCATCTGAATTATTAAGATATAGTTCGTGTATTAAATTAAACCAAGATGAGTTTAACTACGCCCTTGGTTCTATTGGCTATAGTAACGACGATAAAAGTAGTTTGGATAATTTAATTCTTAATGTAAAAGGAAATAATGATTCTCTTCCACTTTTAACAAACGCTGACAATTTTGGCTTAGATGAAGCGGCACAAAAAGAAATACTAGAGAACTTAGAAAATTGCGGTAGCTCAAAGGTCTTCGAATATGCTCAATTATTAGCTTATCCAGAAAAATATCCCGGTCTAGGATTAGAAGTTATTAATAAAAGTTTTAGTAATTTTTTAGAGAAGAATAATAATTCAGAGACGCTGAGCAAAATATTTTATAATGATATTAAAATTAGTGATAATCAAAAAGAAGAATTTATTAAAACCTGTTTTACTGACCCCTGGCCGTCTGTAGCTTTAGATTTTTTAAATTATAATCACCAGTATCTAAGTCCTAAAGATAGAGGCCAGATTGAAAAAATCGTCGTTGAGAAAATATCTTATATTAATAATCTAAGTTTGAGAGACGCCAAGGTTCTTAATGAATTTTCCTCTGATAATTTAGAGGCCGCGATTAAACTGGTTAAAAATATTTATTGTAGTGATTTTTTCGATCTGTTTATTAACTGTCAGGATGGAACACCAGGCTTACCGATTAAATATTTTGGAGAATTGGTGGGTAAAATTGATGATTATAAGGCTTTTGGTGATTATTTAAACGTTTCGCTTAATTCAGGAAAAATAAGTTTGGAGCGTTATGATGAAATAATTAATGAAACCTGCGCTTCTTGGTCAATAACCAAGATCCTTGGATCAAAAATAGCAGAGAACAAGCCGGAAATGAAAGCAGATATTTTCAGTAAGTTTATTGAATCAAATGATATAGAGGATTTAAAAAAAATACTTGAATTAATTAATAATAAAGAATTAGTTCTTGTCGATCAAGATGAGCTAAAATTCTGCTATAATTTTTTAAAAATAGTTGATTTAAAAAATTTAAATTTACTTTATAGTTCGACTTATAAAGGTCCATTTATAAAACATTTTAAACTCGATGAGAGCAATAACTTAGTTAGTCTTTTTTTGGAAGTTAATAATATCTCTGTTTTAAGCGATTTTTTGGAAAGAAATATTAGTGAAAAAAATTTAAAGATTGTAGTTGATAAAATTATAAGCTTCGGCGATAGTAACTCCCGCTTAGAACTCTTAAAATCTTTCCCTAATTATATTCGTTACATAAATGGGAATTATTCTAGTTCAGTGGGCCTCGAAAAAATAGACGAATTAGTTGAGGTAATGATAGATAAAGGCTCGCCGCTTGAATTAGTTACCTTGTTAAAATATGGTTATCCAAGTAAAACTGATAGAAATTTAGAAAAATTGTCTCCCGAAAAAAGTTTGATTGTTAAAAATAAAATTTTTGATTCCGGTGATCCGGAAGCGCTTGATGCTTTATTTAACATTTATTTTTATGATAGAGACAGATTAAGTCTAAATGATAATGAAAAAGATAAGTTAGCAGATATTTTGATTAGCCGGGCCAGCCTAAGAAGTAGAAGTTTATTTAATTTATTAAAAATTAATAAGGAATTTAATTTGAGCGAGGAAAAAATTGAATCGATTCTGGAAAATTTAAGTAATAATAATCAAGATCAGTTCATTGCCGCCATTGAAGACAATATTTATGCGCCATATTTTAAGATAGGCAAAGAAAAGATGGAGATAATTGTTGATGATTTTGTTTCTAAACATGGAGAAATGGCCCCAGAGTTTTTTACGATGTATGTTGATTCATTTAGGAATATTAATCATAAAAGCGAAGAATTGGTAAATATTCTAAATAATGATCAAATTAATTTGATTGTCGATAAAATTAGCAAAGAAAGAAATGCAAGCGGAAAATTTTTAGTTGAATATCTTGAATTAAATGAAAATAGAGAAAAAATTGCTGGTAAAAATAATATAGACATTTTTACTTTATCAGATAGTCAGATAGATACGTTGATGTCTGTATATATTAGCGACGGAAATTTTAGTGATAGTTCTAGAGCGGAAGAAATCTATGCGGCCTATCCTGAAATTTTTGAAGAAAAATTTATTCAGGAAATAATCTTAAAAGAGAATACGCGTCCGCTTTTGCAGATTATTGAGAGCGGATCGGCTTCTATTATTGGCATTGTTGAAAGAAAGCAAGATTTAATTATCCAAAAATTAAAAAATGAAGTTAAGTTGATGGATAGTGATAAGAGGGATAATGGCTCTCTAATATCATTTTACAGCACATTAAATAAACTTGGCCTTTATAAAGCAGAGCATTTTAAAGATCTTGATGAAATTTTAGCTTCAAATGATAATTCTAGAAAAAGTATTCTTGATTTCTCATCAATTTTTAGTTCAATAATTAAAAATAAAAACATTGAGGTTATTGATGAGGTATCAGGAGAGAAATTGTCAGAAAAGTTTATTGAGTTTAGAAAAAAATATAATATTAGCGGCAAGGGGGAGACTATTTTAAATTTAGTTGCCGCTAATGAATATAAAAAAGCTTTTGAGAAAGATGATAAAACGACGATTGATTTAGTTTTGATAAATATTGAGAGTGCCCTAGAAAGATATGATAGAATATTGTCTCTGCACGACCCTAAAGAAATACCAGCTGGCTTGCAGGCTTCGATTGGAATGGAATATGAGGTGACCAGCTCGATTGCTGGCTCGTATAAAGAAAAGACCGGCAACTCATACTCCGGTGACGCTAATAAATTGAGTGCTAATGCTAATATTGGCAAGGGTAATGACGCTGTTCATGAATTCGCCACTAAGCCAACCGATAATCCATATCTAATGCTTCTCGAAATGAAGTTACTCCAAGATCTTGATTTTATTGATTTTAATTTTAAGTCTGGAGATAAAGAGGGCGGTTATGATAGAGCTAGTTCAACTTATCATTTAACGATTGGCGGCGAATATGGATTAGGTTTGAATCGTCAAACTAATTTTTTGCAAAACATGATTTTAGCAGCTAATTTAGGCGGAGTATATTCCGGGACGGAAGTCAGTCAAATTGGTAAGGCCAGATGCGGCTGCAGTATTCGTAATAGAGGCACGTCAACAAATACTATTAAGGTTTTTGATAATTTAACAAGTGCGGTTGAACTAAGAGCGATATCAGTAGATAAATGGGAACAATTTGAAAGAGCTTCTTTAATTAATTATAATGCGGCAATTGCGATTCAAGCAGTCGATAAATATACAAGAATAAATAATTTAGAAAAATTTGAAAATATTTCTCAGAGTTCTCTTGATAATAGTAATAATTTTTATATCTTTTTAAAAGAGAATGACATACTTCAAGAAGATATAAAAGATGAAAAAATTAAAGAAATAATTTATCATTGGCTAAAAGTACAAATAAAAATGACGCAGGCGATTAAAGATCATAATGAAAATTTTATCGATAATGAAACTTATGGCTATTTGGATGAGCAAGGAGTTTGGGTTGACGCTATTGAATCCTCACGTGGTCGTGATAATAAAACAGCCTTTCAAGAAATAATTGACGCATCTTCTCCTGGAGATTACCTAGAAACATATTATGAAAAAAAATTAAAAATAAATAAGGTTGAAGATTTCTTTGGCGAGATTAGTGTTGATATAGCTAATAAATTAACACGTCTAAATAATCTTTATCTCAAGGGTGATCAAGTAAATATTAAAAACATGCTTAACACAACCATGGAAAATGGCTTTCCGGATTCTAATGGCATTCATGATTCTGAACAGTCAATTTTTGATCTTGATGGTAAGACAAGAAAGGGTAAATATTATATACAGGGAGCCAGCGATAAGTTTTTAATTAATCAGGCTCAAGAGTTACTTTTAAATTTTGTCGAAGAAATGCAGAAAACTTTAAAAAAGACTTCGTCAGTTAATAGTTCCGACGAAGTAATGGCGGCTTAATTATAATAATATGAAAGAAATAAAATTTATTCCTAAGTATAGAGTTGATGCTATTCCTGTTTTAAATAAAAATGCCTTTGAAACTTTAGACGATTTTTCTAAATGTAAGCATAAAAATATCGAGGAATTAAGCAGGGAGGAGCTTTTAAATAGAGAGGTTTTAAATGATATTTATAAAGAATTAAATGAGAATAAAAAAGAATTATTAGATATATTGGCTTATTTAGAATCTAGCGGCGTTATTTCAAGTAATGATAAATTATTTACATCTTGTTTGTTTTTAATTTCTTCCGAATTAGGTTCTGGTTTAGAGAATATTTCAGAAATGATAGACAAAAATATAATTAATCTTGAACTTGCAAATAGCGAAATAGAATCCTCTGGAATGCCAGATAAATCTAAACAGGCCTTTAATGAAATTCTTTTTAGAATTAATTTACATTTTTACGATTTAAGAATTAGAGAAAAAATTTAATTAACTCATTATATTATTATGGCTAGCCAACAATTAATTGATTATATTAATCAAGAAATAAAACTCGGAGATAAGCGGGAAAAAATTGAGAGTGATCTTTTGGCTATCGGCTGGCAAGTACCTGATATTGCTGATGCTTTTAATTCTTTAACCAAACCAGTTGTAAAAGAACCGCTTGATAAAGAGACGATTAAGCAAATAGAAAAATCAGCACTTATAAAAGAGGTGGCCATAAAAGAGTCTCAAACAAAAGAAGTAGTTGCAAGTGAGCCCGCTATAGAGTCGGCGCCAAAAGAAAAGCAGGTTATTGAGGAACCAGTTTTGGCTAGTGCTAAACCAAAAAAAATGCTATTTTCAGCCCCAAAAAATATAAAGAAGATTTTAATAATTTTCGGTATAGTTTTAGCTGGCCTAGCTTTGATTGGCGGTGGCGTTTTGGCTTATAATGCATATTTTTATTCTCCTGAAAAAAATATTCAAAAAATGATGATTGGCCTGAAGGATATTAAGGCGATTGAGTATTCTGGAGAATTAAAAGTAGTTGCCAATATCCCCGCGACTCCAATGACTGAAAAAAAAGTAAGTAATTTTTTGCTTAGCTTCAGCGGCTTAACCGATAATTTAGTAAAAGATGATTCTAAAAATTCATTAATATTAAATTTAAAAAGTGATTTACTTGGGAAGGACGAAACTTCAATTGGTCTAGAAATGAGATCGCTTGCTAAATTTTTGTATTTTAAATTTACCGCTTTACCCAATATCGGTTTTATTAGTTTAGACCCCTTAGCTAATAAATGGATGAAATTTGAGCAGTCAGTTATTGATGAGGGAATTAAAAACAATGAAACTCTAAATGATAAATTAGGCACAAGCTCAAGTACGCCAGTAGAAGATAAAGTATCAGCTGATAAAGTTAGTAAATTGAATGATTTGTTTAAGCAATCTAAAGTAATTAAAATTACTGAAACTTTAAAGAGCGAAGTAATTGAAGGACGGGATACCTATCATTATAAATATGTAGTTGATAAAGAAGCACTTAAAAAATTTATTTCTGAGGCCAATCCTTTAATGACTGGGAAACCATATACTGCTCAAGAAATAGCTAGTAGTAGTGAGCAAATTGATAAGCTGGAAACTATAGATGGTGAAATTTCTATCGGTAAAAAAGATTATCGCCCATATAAAGTTAGTTTAAACATAAAAATGAAAGCTACTGCCGAGGAGCCTGTAGCTAATCAGAGTAATTTAACTTTATTATTTAAAAACTTTAATGTTCCAGCTAAAGTCGAAGCCCCTCAAGACGCTAAGCCATTCATGGAAGTAATAAGCGGCTTAATGGGCGGAATGAGCTTTGGCTCTGATAGTGAAATGCTTGATGATTCTTCTTTATTAGCAAGCGGCTCAGAAATTACTTCTGATTATATTGATTCTGATTATGACGGCGTAAGCGACTCTTGGGAATTAAAGTTTAAAATAAATCCGCTTAACTCAGATACTGATGGTGATGGTTTGTCAGATAGTGATGAATTAGATTACGGAACAGACCCTAATAATTCAGATACTGATGATGATAGTTTTGTTGATGGACAAGAAGTTAAGGGTGGGTATAATCCATTAGGAGATGGAAAATTAATGCCACTTAGTGAGGCGGATAAGAAAGATTATGGTCCAAAGGATATAAATACTATAAATAGTAACGACTCATTAACTCCTCCTGGTACGGTTTCTAATTCCGGCTCTAGTTCAGCTAGTTCTACAAGCATTATCGATGCCCTTGAGTCAGCTAGAATTAAAGCGAGGGACGCTCGTCGCATATCTGATATAAAAACAATCCAGACTGCTCTGGAAATGTATTATAATGAGATGAATTATTATCCATCGGTTAAAGAATTTAATTCAAAATCTATTAAAACTACCTCGTCCGTTTATATGGCAACTATTCCGATCGCCCCGCTACCAGTTGACGGAAAATGTCTTGATAAAAATGGTTCTAATCGTTATACATATAAAACAGATAGTAAGGGGGCGACTTCAACTGCTTATACTCTGACTTTTTGTTTAGGGAATGCATATAGTGGCCCTGGCACGAAAACGGGAGTTAATACTGCTTCGCCAGAGGGCATTAATAGATAAACAAAATTTATAAATAAAAAAGAGAACTTTAAATAAGTTCTCTTTTTTTAATTAAGGAGTTTTTATTTTATTAATTTTTTAATATCTTTAATATGCTTTAAGGTTTCCTCGTAGCCAACTTTTATAATTTTTTCAATTCCAAGTGTGCTCGTATGTTTTTTTAATTTATTATCAAGTGTGAACTCAGATAAATCTGGTGCGATAACGATATTAGCCTCTCTAATAGAATGTTGGGCGAGATTATATATTGCAATTCTTGAGCTCCGTAAAGCAACTTTAATAACCGTAAACTTTCTATTGATAAATTCATTTTTATGATAAAGGTTGACCGCAATAGTTATATCGGCTCCCATATTTTTTAGAGCTTTGACGGGAACAGGATCGCTTAATCCGCCATCAACGAAAGATTGATTTTTGGTTTTTACTGGTTCAAATAATACTGGAACAGCGCAACTAGCCTGAACACTAAAAGCAATTTCACCTTTAGAAAAAATATATTCTCCGCCATCTCGTAAATTAGTCGCGACTATTTCAAGGGGTATCTTTGTATTTGAAAATTTATTTTTTCCAAACATTTCTGTGGTTAGTTTTTTAAGTTTGTTTCCCTTAACTAATCCGCCCCTAAAACCAAGATCCCAAATAGAGGGAAGTTTTATAGAATTTTTTATAATTGCCTCTTTTAGTAAGTCGGAGTTTTTATAAAGCGCGTAATGTGCGGCTACGATAGAACCACTTGAAGCGCCGCTAATTATATCAATTGATATATTATTTTCTTCAAGGGCTTTGAGAACGCCAATTAAAGCAAAACCGCGAATTCCGCCACTACTTAAAGCTAGGCCAATTTTCTTAGTATTTTTCATAGATATTTAGTATAGCAAAAATAGAGAATTTTCTGAAGATTTATTTAAGTTTACTTTTAGCTCGGAGGAAATATATTTATTTATCCCAAGTAAAGCCATGTCCGAATGATCCCCATTCAGCCGTCTTTTCAAATTGAGGATTTTTTAACTCTAGAAAATTAATAATTCCCAAGGGGGTTAAGTCGTATTTTTGGCTATCTATTTCGCCGGAGATTTTTTCATCTTTATTATTAGTCGCCTCAAAGCTAGTCATGACTGGTTCCTTTTTTCCAATTGCATAAGCTATTTTTACTATAACTTCTTTAAAATCATTTTCTTTTAATAAATCAACCGCAATCCTTCTCGCCATATAGGCACCCGATCTATCAACCTTGCTTGAATCTTTTCCACTAAAGGCGCCGCCACCGATTGGAATTTGTGGACCGTAATTGTCGATCGCTAATTTTCGTCCTGTTAGACCAGTATCAGCTTCGAATCCGCCTTGACTCCAGTCACCGGCTGGATTAGCCAGTATTTCAAAATCAATTTCTTTATTTGATAATTTTTGCCACCACTCTTTAGTAAATTTTAAAATATCTTCTTTTGGCAATTTGCAAAAACTAACAACGATTGTTTTTATTTTACCATTGTTTAAAGTAACCTGGGTTTTGCCGTCATAAGGATGACGTTCGTATATGTAGTTACAAAGGCTACGTGTTAAATATGTTTCTTGTGGAATTAATGAGTCGTTATCGTTACAAGCATAACCAACCATAATACCTTGATCTCCAGCGCCGCCCGTATCAACGCCGCGTGAAATTTCTGGGCTCTGTGCTATTATATTAATTTTAATTTCATTATTTTCTCCGCCAATACGTTTAGCGATTTTAATAATTTCTCCTAAATCAATTTGACCATTAGTAGTTAGCTCGCCAGTTATAGTTATAAGTCCGTGTCCACCCATTGTTTCAATTGCTACGCGGCTATCTTTATCATTATTTAGACAATAATCTAAAATAGCATCGCTAATTCGATCACATAATTTATCAGGATGACTCGGAGAAACGCTTTCGGCTGTTTTTAACATAAATTTAGATTTAGATAATTAATTTTTAAAATAAAAAACTCTTATCCCGTTCAGGAAAGAGCCGATGCAATAATAATTGACCTTTATCTTTCCCGAATTGGGCTAGAAGCACCTACCGAAGGGATTATTTCGGGGTTGCCGGCAGGTCATAGGACTAGATTCCTCGCTGCACTCTTAATAAACATTATTCAATTGTAAAATTAGTATATCATTTAAATAAGAGGGAGGTCAATATTTGAACTACATTAAAATTAAATATTATGATATTATTAAAATAATAAATAAAATATATGCATAAACAAGAATTATCTAAAGTCGGGAAGAATTCAACTCTATCTGACATCATACTCGGCGGTCAAGATGGTCTAGTTAATGTTCTCGGGGTTATCTTAGGTGTCGCTGCGGCTACTAGTAGCTATAAGGTAATTATTGCGGCTGGCATGGCGGCGACTTTTGCCGAAAGTATCTCGATGGCGGCGGTAGCCCTAACTTCTAAAATGGCTGAACGAGATCACTATTTTTCAGAGCTAGAAAGAGAGAAAAGAGAAATTAAGGAATTGCCAGAATTAGAGAGAGAGGAAATAAGAGAAATCTATCGAGATAAGGGATTTGACGGAGCTTTACTAGAAGAAATCGTGGCTAAAATCACGAGTAACGATGAACAGTGGTTGAAGATAATGATGAAGGAAGAGCTAGAGTTAACTGAAATAAAGAATAAAGATATTTATCAGGGAAGTTTTGTGGTTGGCTTTGCGGCGTTAGTTGGATCTTTTGTTCCCTTAACCCCATTTTTTCTTTTACCAATTGGATCAGCGATTATCTGTTCTTTGATAGTTTCTGCAATTGTTTTACTGTTTGTGGGAATTTATAAAGCTAAGGCAACAGTTGGCAGTCCTTGGAAAACAGGGATTCAGATGGTCTTGATCGGAATGGGAGCTGCTTTAGCGGGTTATTATATTGGTCATCTATTTGGACAATAATTCTCAAATTTTTCTTTTTAATTATAAAAAAATCCGGAGTAAATTCCGGATTTTTTTAAAAAAAGTTGTTTATTTTATTGACTATTTCCAGGAGACTAATATTTGATTTTACTAAAAAGTCTTTTGCCCCTAAATCCTTGGCTCGTTTTACATCGTCATCCTGATTCAAATTAGTAAGAATAAAGATTGGGGTTGTATTTTTTTTCTTTTTCATTGCCTCCATAACGCCAAAGCCGTCTAATTTTGGCATCATAATGTCTAAAAGAATTAAATCATAATTCTTTTTAGCAATTGCCTCGATTGCTTCTTCGCCGTCATGAGCTAAGTCAACCTCAAAATGAGAGAGTTTTATTCCTAGGGCCTTTGCTATCGCCTTATCATCTTCGACAAGAAGTATTTTTTTTACATTATTTTTCCCCATATAGCTTGTAATTATAGGGGTATTTTAACATATATTTCTAAAATTGCCTATATATTCATATTTTTCAGTTTTATTATTGCACGTTTTTATTTAATTTGCTAAAATTATTAGTGTAAGATAATAAGGGTTTAACGTTAAAATAAAGTGTATTTATTGATTCACTTTATAAAATTTATGAATAAAAAAACAACAAAAAATCAAGGTTTTACATTATTGGAACTTTTAATTGTAATAGCGATTATCGCTGTTTTATCGGTTATTTTAATCTTAGTACTAGATCCATCTGAAACTTTAAAGAAGTCACGTGACTCACAAAGAATGTCGGATTTAGCAACTATTAAAACTGCGTTAGGCCTTTACTCAACTAGCACCACGACTCCTTTGATGGCTGGCGCTTCTAATGTCGCCTGTAAGGGAACAGCTTCTCTTGCTACTTGGCAGACTGGCGAAGATCAAATTTATTATAGCTACCCAAGCGATGCTCCAGGTGCAGCTATTACTGATAAAGTTTTAGACGCAACCACCTTTACATCTACTTTTGGAGGCAAACAAGCAACTAATGCTAACTTAGCTTTAACTAATGCTAGCGGCTGGTTGCCAGTTAACCTAAGCGGTTTACCTGGTGGCTCTCCAATCTCTAATTTACCTATCGATCCAGTTAATACTATGACAGTCGGCGGAGTTGTTAATACTGACCTTGTTTATCGCTATGCTTGCATGGAATCAACTGGTAAATATGAAATCGATGCACGTTTAGAAAGTACTGCTTATACCTCAGATGACAATAAGATGTCTAAGGACGGTGGTAATAATGCAAATTATTATGAAGTTGGTACTGATTTAACTATTCTTGGTACTGGTACAGATTTCTAAATTAAAAAATTTATATTTTTAAATAGCCCCTTTTTAAGGGGCTATTTTTTTGTTATAATTGTTAATAGGAATATGTTTTAACTCTATATTTTTTTTACGCATTATATATGACAAATATTTTTCTTAGTCAATTTCTTGCTTGGGCCCCTAGTATTTTTATTTTTTTAATTTTAATTTTAGCTATATTTCATTCTTTATCGGCTAGGCAAAAATATTTTAATATTTTTAGAAAATTATCCTTTAAAAAATTAGTTTATTTTGTACTAGGAACAAGCGCCGTTTTTGATTTTTCCTTAGTGCTCATTCAGTACTTCGTTTGGAGTGGCAATGGTTTCAGTGTTTTTTTTCTGCCTCCTTATCAGCCTTGGTCATATTTCATTTCTTATTGTTTTTTCCATTTTTTCTTGGCTAATATTATCACTCTGTTTATTAGTTCACTTATCTTTTTTGTTTTTAAAATTTATCAAAAATATAGACCAGGATTCATTAATAATAACGAATTATTTTTATTATTTTTAGCCAGTTTATTGATTTCTTGGCCAAAAATTATCATTTTCGTTGGTCTATTTTTAGGCCTTGGTATCATATATGTATTGTTTAATAATATTATTTTAAAGAGGCCGGGGATTAACTGGATTAGCTTAATATTATTGGCTCTTATTCTAAGTTTATTGGGGGCTAGTTATTTGCTTCAAGTTTTTAATTTAAACGTTTTATGGATTTAATTTTTATGTATTTTTGACCTAAAATATGTTATAATATTTTTATAAAATACTTATAAATTTTATTTTTTTACATGTATATTAAAGAAGAAAAATTAAAGGAGCTTTTATTAAATTCAGATTTAATAACTGAAAAAGTCTTTGAGGACGCTAAGGCTGAGGCTTTTCGCTCTGGTCAAAAAATAGCCGATGTTTTAGTGGGGAGAGAAGAAATATCTGAGGATTTCTTGCTAGAACTTTTAGCGCCTTATTTTAACGTACCAATTATTAACTTAAAGAAAGTTATTATTCCCGCTGAAGCGCTAGGCCTACTTCCAGAAGCTTTTGTTAAGAGTAATAGCGCGGTTATTTTTGAATATAATCAAGCGGCTAAAACTGCTAAGATAGCCATGCTCAATCCGCTCGATTTAGAAATAATTAATTTTATTAGAGCTAAATATGATTTGTGGCTTGATGTTTATTTAACCTCATCAACGAGCTTAAACTTTGTTTTTAAACAATACCGAAAAACTATTGGGACCAATTTTAATCAAATCATTGAAGAGAGTATTAAGCAGTCGGTGTCTTTAAGTGGAGAAACGGATTTGGCAAGAATTGCTGAGGCAGTGCCGATTGTCAGTATTTTAGATAGTATTCTCGAAAACGCTATCATGATGAACGCTTCTGATATCCATTTTGAACCATTGCCAAAAAAATTAATGGTTAGGTATCGTGTTGACGGCGTAATGCAAGAAATTTTATCTCTCCCTAGTGATATTAGTCAGATATTAGTGGCTCGAGTTAAAATTTTGGCCGGCATGCAAATCGATGAGCATCGCATTCCTCAGGACGGGCGTTTTCATTTTAATTTAGAGGCGGGAACACGCGTTGATATTCGTGTAAATGTAATGCCAGTTTTAAACGGAGAAAAAGCGGAAATGCGCTTATTAAAAAGTTCAGCTAAGCCTTTATCCTTATTTGATTTAGGAATTAACGAAGAGTTGGAATTAATTATTAATGAGGAAATAAAAAAACCTCACGGTATGATTCTGGTTACTGGGCCGACTGGTCACGGTAAAACAACAACCCTTTATTCTATTTTACATATTCTAAATACCCCTAAAGTTAATATAACTACTATTGAGGATCCAATTGAATATGAGGTGGCGAGTATCAATCAAACCCAGGTAAACGCAAAAGCAGGAGTCACTTTCGCTAATGGTTTAAGAGCCTTGCTTCGTCAAAATCCAGATATTATAATGATTGGCGAGATTCGAGATAACGAAACCGCTGATATCGCTGTTCACTCAGCTTTAACCGGTCATTTAGTTTTATCTTCTCTTCATACCAATGACGCTCCATCGGCAATTCCACGTTTACTTGATATGGGGACGATGCCATTTTTATTATCCTCTACTCTTAATTTAGTTATCGCCCAACGTTTAGTTAGGAAAATTTGTACTTCCTGCGTAGAGTCGTATAAATTATCAAGCAGCGAAAAAAATTCTATTTCTAAACAGTTAACTTTAGCTGGATTAGCGGCAAAAAAGAAGCTTAAATTAGTCCCTAAGGATGCTTATCATGGCAAAGGTTGCAAGGTTTGCGAAGGAACTGGTTTCTCTGGCCAGATTGGTATTTTTGAAGTACTTTTAGTCGATGATAAGATGCGTTCTTTAATTACTGAGTCAATGTCGGCTAGTCAAATTAGAAAAGTTGCGATTGCTAGTGGAATGGTTTCAATGTTTGAAGATGGTTTAGAAAAAATTCAAAGAGGTCTAACAACAGTCGATGAGGTTTTAAGAGTTACTAGCGAATAATTATTATATGAGTTTATTTATATATGAAGCTATAAATGAGGAGGGAAGAATTGTTGTTAGTGAAATCAATTCTTTGAATAAAGAAGAGGTTATTTCCGTTTTAAACCAAAAGCATTTAACCCCAATAAGGATTGAGTTAAAAAGTGATAGCGCCAAGTTTAAGGGATTGGGCTCAACTGTTCTATTCGAAAGGTTCACTGAATTAGATAAGATAATCATGATTCGTAATTTAGGCGCGACTATAAAAGCCGGACTTACGCTGAGTGAAGCTTTGGAGATAATGGTCGTTGATAGTAATAAAAAAATCGTTAAAGATTTTTTATTGGAGGCGCAGCAAAGTGTCTTAAATGGACAGTCTTTATCATCTGTTTTTGAAAAACATAATAATAATTTTTCGCCGATTTTTTCTGGAATGATTAGAGCTGGCGAGGGGTCAGGAATGCTCGATAAATCTTTAGAAGAATTAAATCATCATTTAAATCGGGAATATAATTTAATAAAAAAGGTAAAAGCCGCTCTAACATATCCGCTTATTTTAGTTGTGGCCTCAATCGCGATTGTAATCGTCATGTTAGTTTTTGTTTTGCCTAACCTTTCAAAATCTTTTGCTCAAAATAATATCGAATTACCGCTTCTAACTAAAATATTAATTCAAATTAGCAATGCTTTATCATATAGTTTTTTGTTAGATATTTTTATCGTTGCTGGCCTGGTTTATTTTTTCATGTATTTTAAGAAAACAAAAGTTGGCAAGAATGTAATATCTTATTTAATGTTTAATATTCCGGTGTTTAAGAAATTAATTAAGAAGATAATGTTAGTCAGATTTTCTAGAACGCTAGGTAGTTTAATTAGCGGATCATTGTCCATTTCTGAGTCATTAAGTTTAACTGCCAAAGCGGTTGGTAACGATAAATATGAAGAAGCAATTTTAGGCGCCTCGGCTGACATAAAAAACGGTATTTCTTTATCCGAATCTTTAAAAAATAGAGAAGAGCTGTTTCCTAATTTTCTAACAAGTTTAATTGCTGTTGGCGAGAAGACTGGAACCTTGGGCAAAGTTTTAGAAAATTTTTCTGATTTTTACGAGGAAGATGTGTCTGCGGCTTTAACAGATTTAACTACTTTGCTTGAACCATTGCTGCTGCTATTTATGGGACTAACAGTTGGTTTAATAGCGATTGCGATTTTAATGCCAATTTATTCAATGGTTGGTAGCTTTAAATATTAAAGAATGAATTTATTTTTTAAAAAAAAATCTGGCTTTACTTTGTTGGAGTTGATGTTGGTTATGTCTATTTTGGTTATTATTGCGTTGGCTAGTCGAGAAGTCTATAATGGCTTTGCTCTAGGAAAAAATATTGATAACATTTCCAAAACAATTGTATTTGATTTGCGTGGTGCTCGCAGCAATGCTATGAACGGCCAGGAAGATAGTAATTGGGGTGTGCATTTCGTTAATTCAACTTCTGATTATTATGAAATTTTTACTAGCCCGACTGTTTATGGCGCTTTCTCCAGCTCCGTTAGAACAACTGTTTATTTAGGAAGTGGAATAAGTTTTAGTTTGCCTAGTGAGGGAAATAATCAAGATATAATTTTTGCAAAATTAAGCGGAACAAGCACGACGGCAAATATTAATATTATTTCTACATCAAATCAAAAGACTATTTCAGTTAATTCAGAGGGTTTAGTTAATTAAAATATCCATTTATTAATGATTATAATTAAGTATAAAAACAGAAAAATGAAAGGAGCTCTTCTTCTGGAGCTCTTAGTTGTGATTGGTGTCTTTGCAATTTTAGTTCCATTGGTAGCCCAAATTATTATTGCTAGTCTAAGTGTTAATAAAGTATCGGTTGAAAATACAGCCGCGCTAGCTTTGATGGATGAGGTAATTACAGCGACTGATAGTATTTCTTTTACTCATTGGCATGATATTTATAATTTAACGAAGAATATTTCAAACCACTACTATCCAGTTAAAGCGGCCGGTGCTTGGTCGCTTGCTTCTGGCGATGAAATTATAAATGTTAATGGCATAAATTACACTCGCTATTTTACCGTTTCTAATGTTTGCCGCGATGCTTCAAATAATATTATCAATGATAATAATTTTCCGCCTTGTGTCGGTGGTAACGGAGACGATCCATCTGTTCAAAGAATAATAATAAATGTTAGTTGGAATAATAGATCAATTAGTAAAAACACTTATGTTACTAGGTGGAGAAACCAAGTTTGCTATCAGACTAGTTGGACCGAAATTGGCGCTGGACCATTAACATGCCCAACAACTTTATATGATAGTGCAACTAGTATTGATATTAACACAACACCAGGGAGCCTTAAGATACAGGCTAACTAATAATTATAGTTTTGTTATATGAGCCACAAATTTAAAAATAATATTATAGATACTCAAGTAAAAAAAATAGGTTTTAAAAAAAATGTAATTTCATATATTTTATTATTTATTTTTATAGTTTTAGCCTCCGCTTTAATTACTTATTTTTTAATTAAAAAAAGTGACTTTAACGCAGTTAAGAAAGAAATTAATCATTATAATTTTTTAGATCCAGCCCGTAGTATCGTTAGCCAGGATGATTTTTTTAGTACAATCGAGCCAGTTCGTAAACAAATGAAAGAAATCGTTGCGAAATATGAAAAAAATGGTCACAGAATTGGGGTATATTTTGAATTTTTAAATACTGGCGCCAATGTTTCTATAAACCAGGATGCTCGTTTTTGGCCAGCATCGTTAAGTAAAATGCCAACTATATTTGTTGTGATGAAAAGAGTTGAGGATGGAAAATGGAAATTATCTAATGAGTTAATTTTATTTGAAGAAGACAAGGATGATAGGTTTGGCGAGTTGTATAAAAAGCCAGTTGGCACGAAGTTTACAATTGAGGAATTAGTAAGGGAAACTTTAATTAATTCTGATAATACGGCTCATAAAATTTTGGTCCGTAATTTGAGTAGTGAAGAATATGATAAAATGTTTGCCGCTTTAGGAATGGAAGAATTATTCAATGCTGATTATAATATTACTGCTAAAGAATATTCTCGTATTTTTAGATCTTTGTATAATGCAAGTTATTTAAATCGTAATGACTCTCAGCAGATTTTAAAATGGTTATCAGAAAGTAGTTTTAACGAATTTTTGGGTTCGGGTATATCTAGTGATGTAAAATTTTCACATAAGATTGGCGAAGAATTTAAAGAAGTTGTCTTTCTTGATTCAGGAATAGTTTATGTGCCTAATCGACCCTATCTTGTTACCGTTA
Source organism: Patescibacteria group bacterium (assembly GCA_049318005.1). Lineage (GTDB taxonomy): Bacteria > Patescibacteriota > Patescibacteriia > Patescibacteriales > UBA12465 > UBA12465. Next base: position 114,213 of record JBMOHE010000001.1, on the reverse strand, counting down.
TGGTTGAGATTGAAGATGGTGGCGGCGTGGATAGAGCTAAAGAGATAATGAGAGAGATTTCAAAATCAGCCTATGATTATATTTCACAAAAATAGAATTTTCTTTCGTAAAACATTAGGAATTTTTTTAATGCTAGTCTTTTTTATTTCCGGATTTCCTTCTGAGATGCTTTTGAAAAAAATTGCGAAGACTATAAGTGATGGAAATATAGTTGATTCATTATATTTGTCTCTCAATGACTCAAATGTAATTGATAAAAAAATGGCCAATCTTTTAACTCCTAGTGTTAATAAGGCTGAAGCCGCTACGTATAAAATCCAAACAGGTTATTATATCGGTAACGGTGGCGTTAAATCAATTAGTGGTTTGGGATTTAAGCCAGAAATGGTTATTTTGAAATCAAATACATCGGCCGGAAGCGCAGTTATCAAAACTAGCGCTATGCCATCTTTAAATACTGCTTATTTAGGCGTAGCAACAGCCGACAACACAACTGGCCTAATCATTATTAATAGTGATGGATTTAGTGTTACGACAGCTGTCGGTAACACAAATAACGTAAGATATACCTGGACAGCTTTTGCCGGTTCAGACTGCTCAGCCACTGGAACATTTTGTGTTGGTTCATATACTGGCACTGGCGCGGCCAAAGCCGTTCCAGTAGGCTTTCAACCAAATCTGGTAATGGTTAAACAGAGTACGGCCGTAGCGGCCAATTGGCGTTCGTCGGCTATGCCTGCGAATGCCGGCCAATATTTTATGGCCACAACTCAGAATACGGCCGGAGCTCTCTTTACAACGCTTGATGCAACTGGCTTTTCAGTTGGGACCACTAACAGTGCTTCAGGTGGAGTATATTATTTTGCCGCTTTTAAATCAGTCGCCGGTTCAGTTAATGTTGGCACTTATACAGGGAACGCCACTGATAACAGAAATATAACTGGAGTTGGTTTTGTGCCTGATTTTGTATTTTTGAAAAATGCTAATGCGGCCACTGCAGTTTCTGGGGTTTTTAGTACCGATGAATCGTATGGAGATAGTTCTAGTTATTTTGCGGCTACCGCTAATTTAGTTGACTCTATCCAAGCTCTTCAAACCGATGGTTTTCAGGTTGGAATTAATTCAACTTCTAATGGTTCTGGAAATATTATATATTACGCTGCTTTTGGCGGAACAAATAATACTAGAAACGCTAGTGGTGCTTATCAAATGGCCGAAGGTTCTTATACTGGTACGGGGCAGTATTTAAATATTACTGGCTTAGATTTTAAGCCAGACTTAGTGATTGTAAAAGCAAGTACGGCGGTAGTTGGTGTATTTAGAACATCACTAATGGGCGGAGATTCAACCGCTTATTTAGATTCGGCTACTGGTAATATTATTGGTGCGATTAGCTCTATTAATCCCGATGGCTTTACTGTTTATAATCATGTAACCACAAATACGGTTGGAACTGTTTATCATTGGCAGGCATTTGGAAATGCTTGGAGTCCGGAAACAAATTCTGGAGCCGGTGATTTTTATATTGGAGCTTATTATGGAAACGGGCTAGATAATAGAAACATTACTCGCTTACCATTTCAAGCGGACATGTTGGCCGTAAAAGTTTCTAGCGCATCCGTAGTTGGTGTTTTTAGAACCTCAAGTCATGTGGGCGACTTAACTAGTACTTATGGAGCGACGGCTGACGTCGCCAACCATATTCAATCTTTAAGTGCTGATGGTTTTCAGACAGGGAACAGCACCAGTGTTAATAGTGCAGCCGGGATGTTTTTCTACTTTGGCTTTAAAAATGGAACTAATTTTAAAGTCGGGAAATACACAGGAAATGGAGTTAATAATTTAAGTATTACTGATCCCGGCTTTGATCCTGACTTAGTTTGGATTAAAAGAAATACGAATGTCGCTGGTGTCCAAAGACCTAGAACTCTGACAGGAGATTTGACACAATATTTTACGGCAAGCGCTCAAGCAGCGGGAAAAATTAAAGCTTTTGTAACTAACGGTTTTCAACTCGGAACAGGAACTGAAGTTAACCTGGCAACTGGTGTTTATATTTATGTAGCTTGGAAAAAAAATTCTACTCAAAACACAACTCCGCCTTCTTATAAAATTCAAACAGGTTATTATGTTGGTAACGGTGGCGCTAAATCTATTTCCGGCCTTGGCTTTAAACCAGAAATGATTATTATTAAATCAAACACGACGGCTAGTGCTGGAGTTTTTAAAACTAGTGCTATGCCAACTTTAAATACTGCTTACTTAGGTTCCGCAACTGCTGATAATTCTGGAGCGTCTATAGTAATTAATAGCGACGGATTTTCTGTTGTTGGTACAATCACTAACACACTTAATGTTGGTTATACCTGGACAGCTTTTGCCGGTTCAGACTGCTCAGCCACTGGAACATTTTGTGTTGGTTCATATACTGGCACTGGCGCGGCCAAAGCCGTTCCAGTAGGCTTTCAACCAAATCTGGTAATGGTTAAACAGAGTACGGCCGTAGCGGCCAATTGGCGTTCGTCGGCTATGCCTGCGAATGCCGGCCAATATTTTATGGCCACAACTCAGAATACGGCCGGAGCTCTCTTTACAACGCTTGATGCAACTGGCTTTTCAGTTGGGACCACTAACAGTGCTTCAGGTGGAGTATATTATTTTGCCGCTTTTAAATCAGTCGCCGGTTCAGTTAATGTTGGCACTTATACAGGGAACGCCACTGATAACAGAAATATAACTGGAGTTGGTTTTGTGCCTGATTTTGTATTTTTGAAAAATGCTAATGCGGCCACTGCAGTTTCTGGGGTTTTTAGTACCGATGAATCGTATGGAGATAGTTCTAGTTATTTTGCGGCTACCGCTAATTTAGTTGACTCTATCCAAGCTCTTCAAACCGATGGTTTTCAGGTTGGAATTAATTCAACTTCTAATGGTTCTGGAAATATTATTTATTATGTTGCTTTTGGAGGAGCAATAGATACGCGCAATTCAAGCGGCACTTATAAAATGGCTGAAGGCACTTATACTGGTACTGGGCAATACTTAAATATTACCGGTTTAGATTTCAAGCCCGATTTAGTGATCGTAAGATCGGATCAAGCTCAGTCTAGTGTTTTTAGAACCTCGTTAATTGGTGGTGATGTTACTCTTGATTTTTCCGTTAATTCTTCTTATGCTGGCGCTGTAACGTCTATTAATTCAGATGGTTTTACTGTTTATAATCATGTAACTACAAATACAGCCGGAACTGTTTATCACTGGCAGGCATTCGGTAATGCATGGAACCCAGAAAAAAATTCCGGAGCTAGTGATTTTTATATTGGCGCTTATTATGGTTCCTACAACACTAAATTAATTTCTCGTTTTCCATTTCAAGCTGATATGGTGGTTGTGGGCGGACCCACTGCAACTCGTAGCAGCTTTAGAACGTCAAGTCACGGTATTAATAATAGTAGTTTTTTTTCAAGTAGGGCTGATTTTCTTAATAGTTTGCAAAGTTTTAGTGCTAATGGTTTTCAGGTGGGACTCAGTTCAAATACTAATAGCTTCGGATTTTATTATTATTTTTTCGGCTTTAAAAATAGTGCTAATTTTAAAGTTGGAAAATACACAGGAACTGGCGTTGATAATTTAAGTATCACTGATCCTGGCTTTGATCCGGATCTAGTTTGGATTAAAAGAAATACAGCTATCGCTGCCGTCCAAAGACCAATAACGTTAGTTGGTAACTTAACTCAATCTTTTGAAGCCTACCCGCTGACAGCTGGCATGATAAAAGCTTTTATAACTAATGGCTTTCAACTTGGAATTGACACTGCGGTTAATTCAAGCTCTGGTGTTTATTATTATGTGGCGTGGAAAATACCTAGTGGTGTCGTAGTTGGATACCCAGCTTACGGAGAATTAACTTCAATTATTTTTGACACAACTGGAGTCGCCGATGGTCCCGCTTATAACTCAATTATGTGGCGAGGAAATTATGGAGGCCCAGCACTTAACCAGGGCATAATATTATTTCAAATAGCCAGCTCAGATAATCCTAGCGGTCCTTGGAATTATTTCGGAACAGTCTGCACCGGAGATGCAGATGATTGGTATTCCAACGATCCTGATTTTCCAACATCAATTGGTTGCTATAATAACCATAATAATAAGAGATATTTTAGATATAAAATAAGAATTTGTTCCTCGGATTGCTCTAATGGCGGAGAGTATACGCCTCAAGTTAATGAAGTTATGATTAGCTGGAGCCCTTAATTTATGAATAATAATTTCAAAAAAAAATCTTTAGCCGCATTCACTTTAATGGAGCTGATTTTGTATCTAGCTGTTTTGTTAGTTATGTCGGTTGTTTTATCAAATACTTTTTTGCTTTTGAATAAAGGCGGTTCTAATGTTCAAGCTAAAAGTGAATTAAACTCAAATTTTAATTTTGTTAGTTCAAAAATAAAGAGAGATATTTTAATGGCTAGTAATTTAAATATACCTTTAGTAGCAAGCACAAGTTCGACTACCTTAGACTTAATGGTTAATGGTGAATCTATTAAATATACAATAAATGCTAATCGAGTTACTCGTCAAATTAATAGTCAGGCAGCCGAGTATATTAGCTCAGATTTAATAAAGATTAGTAATTTACAGTTTACACGTTTAGAAAACTCTAATTCTATTTTAGGAAAAAAAATAGTTGGAGTAGAAGTTAATATCTCTGGTGCTTATAATAGCTCTAGCACAGATTTAAATTATTCCCAGAGCCAAAAAACAAGTTTTAATTTGAATAAAGATTTTTAGTATGATATTAAAAAAAATAGATAAAAGCGGCGTCGCCTCTATCCCTTTAGTAATGGGATTACTAATTTTAATTATCTCAGTTGGTTTGTTTATTAGTTCTATTAGTTTATCTGATAGCCTGTCTTCAAGTAATCAGGAGAAGGGAAATTTAGCCTTAGAATACGCTAAAATAGGTGCTCAGGAGGCATTAGTTGGAATAAGTAGAATGCCTTGTGATCAGTGTGGTAACAACTTCCAGCTTGAAATGGTTTCCGGAGGTTGCTCGGGTAATATTAATGGTTGTGTTAACGTGTCCTATACACCAGCAACTTTTCCAACTAGTAGTGAAATAGTTATCAACTCAGAGGCGGAGATATCTACAATTGTTAAAAGAGTCCAGGTTAATGCAAACCTCGACTCCTACGGAAAAATAGTTAGTTATAACTGGCAATAATTATTGATTTCCGATTATTATTTGGATGTCTGATTGAGAATCGTTTTCAAGAGGAAGAATCACGAAGTTGTAATCTTCAGAAACGATTTTTTTTATTTCAAAAAGATATTTAGAGTTTTGATCAAATGATTTACTTAAATAAATTATACTAATGTCTTTAGTCGGTTTTAGGTTGCCTGATTTTAAAACAGTGAAACCAGCCTTCTCAAGTTTTGTTTTTAACTTTGAGGCTAGACCAGACTTTACAGTTGAATTCATCACAATAATAGTCGGTCTAATTTCCTCAACAATAGAATCTAAAGTATTATTTGAAATTTCATCTTTTATGCTTAAATCTGAACTAGTTGCGATCACCTCCTTATTCATTATCTCTTCGCTTGAAGTGGCAATGGCTCTATTTAATAATTCTTTATCTGAATTATTATTGTTTATTGCATTGTTTAATTTTAGTTTATCGCTAATTAATAAATAGGATTCAAGATTAAGCTGGCCGTAACTTTCTTCGTTAGCTTTTCCCTGAGGATCACTTAAAACAGCGTTTATCGTTTCTCCTAAGAATTTAACAGAATAAGCAAAAATTAAAATAATAAAACCGAAGTATAAAACAAAAATAGTCGCGTAGACAATTTCTTCGCGCTCCGTTCGTTTTGTTTTATTAATTTGATTATTGTTTTGCATATAGACGACCACTGATATTAATTGAAGAGTTTTTTTGCAAACCATCAAGACTAACGCTTGCTTGGTTTATGCTAGTAATTGAAACAAAGTAAGGTAGGCCTTCAAATTCTTTTAAATAAGAGATGAAATTCTCGAGATTAGTTTCATTGATTATTAAATTGAAATTAATCGCCTTAACTGATATTAGCCCGTTAATTTCCGGCGCGTCTACTGGGGGAGAGAAGCTCAAGCTTTGTTTATAAGAATGTTTTATTGCAAGGCTTTCCATTGCATCAACAAAATCAAGAATGTTATAAACCGATGGTAGTGAGCTAATAATTTTTTCTTTGTATTCCGGGTCTACTTGTGAAAATTCACTTCTTATTTTAGTGTTTATAGCTTCCTGATTAGAAACAATATAATCCATTTCCTTTCTTTCCATTAAGCTAATATTTATTTTTTTAATTTGTTGGCTAAAAAAATATATTGAGATAAGGGCGGGCAAAAGAACACCAATAATAATTATTATTTTCGAAATTATTTTAATTTTGAAATTAGTGTTGATGAGTTTCATTTTGTGTAGATTAATTGGCTATCTTTAATTTTGAAAGTCATTGAAAAGGGGATATCGTTCTTTTTGCCAAGATTATTTAAAGGAATATCTATATCAGAAAATAAATTTGATGATTCAAACGATTTTTTTAGGCTATTAATTGATTCCCGATTTAGAGCCGTGCCTGTTATTGTAAAGATTCCATCTGCACTTGGTAAAGATAGGGTGCTAACTTTTATATCCTGGCTTAACTTATTTTTTATTTCTTCAATTACCTTACTCCAGCGAGCTTCAGTCTGTGTTAATTGTTTAGTTTCCGATATTAAGTTGTTAAAAATATCTGCTTTTTCTTTTAGTAATACGCCGTTTTCTGACCCAGGCAATAGGCTTAAGGAGCTAATTCGTTTATTATAATTTCCTTGCATCATCGAGATAAATGACCAGGTAGTAAAAAATATAGCTATAAAAAATATCGAAAGAGCAATGCTAATTCCCATAAAAAAATCTGCGCTAATGTTCGCTTTTTCTTGTTTGTAGGCTTTTTCTGTTCCAATTTCCATTAAGCTGATTATGTTGTCATCTTTTCTTGGTATTAAGCCGCGCTTTGCCGCTCCTAAAGAAATTAGCCATTTTTTGTCTAGAGCTTGTTTTTTATCCTCGACTTCTTCTTTTAAAGAGCTTATTTTTATTGGTAAATTCTTTGTTTCTTTTTCAGAAAAATCACCTATTAAAAATAATTTTTTAATTACTATATCCCCCCAATCGTGAAAATTAACAATTTTTTCAATTTCTTCGTTTAGATTTTTGCTTATTTTTTCGTTTGGAGAATTTTGTAAAAAAACTAAGTTATTATTTTCTAAAACAGAAAAAGAAGTATTATCATAGGATCTTTCAACTATTAAGAGAGCTTCGCCGGGAATTTGTTTTATTGTCCTTGAAAGACTCAGAGCATGTGTTTCTACGGCGATTATTTTTACTCCAGCTTTCTTAAAAATTGCAAATAGTTTTTGAGCGTAATCTTTTTTAATGTAGGAGAGGAGAACTTTTTGACTAGTTTCTGTTTTCTCTAATTTCATCCAGTCGCAATAAATATCTTCTTTTTTCTTTGGTAATTGCAGATCTATATTTAATTTCATTGATTCGCTTATTTTTTCATCTGGAATTGCCACAGGGAATTTATAGAGCTTTAAAAAAATATTGTCGGCGGGAAGGGAGATAATTGTGTATTTGATATGGTTTTGTTTTACAAAGATAGATAGTTTTTTTAAAAACAAATCTAAATTAGCTAAACTCTCTTTAGGTGATAACTTTTCTTCGCAAATAAGCTTTGTTTCAATTTCTGTTTTATTGTTTTTAAGTAAAATAAAACGTAGGCTGTCGTCAGCTATTTCTAGACCACCAATTATCTCTTCGCTTGATATGAGTTTTAATAAATTCATAAGGTGAACTTAATTTATGTTTACATTATAGCATATTCTCAAAATTTAAAAAAAGGCAGCTGCGGTAGCTACCTTTGTATTTATTCTTTGCTAATTATCTAATTGCCAATTCTAGTTGAATCGGATTTTAAATAATTAATCAATTCTTCTTTTGACATGTTTACCGCTTTGTCGAGTAATTTTTCTTTCGGAGTTTGAATACCGATTTCTTTGCGACCATCAGCGCTTAATTCAGATATTTCTTTCTTCAAGCTAAGGTGTAAAAATTTCGTAACATCACCGGGTAACTGTTTGGCAGTGCTGTCGGAAGAAATAAAATTTCCTACTGAACCACCAGCGACGATAAGAAGGCAATCTTTTTTTGTGGGCGTTAAAACGTAACCAAACCAAGTGATGAGCGCGACGGCTAGAAAGGGATAAAAAAATTTTTGTGAATAGATCCTGACTTTTTCCCAGCTGCGAACTTCCGAATCTGTTTTTTCCTCTTCATCGTCTTTGTCGTTGTTTACCGCAGGTGTTACTGCTTTGCCAATCGATGCAATAATTAATATTATGAAGAAAACAACCGCGAAAAAAGTGAAAATGTTACTCACCGAATCAAAAAAATTTTTTACGCTGTCAGCGACAGTTAGCCAGTAGAAAATTGAATACCAGTTCATGTTTATTAATAGTTTATATTTTGCCTTCGTTTTAGGGTTTCGGCTTTCCCTTATTAGCTAAGCAATCCATAAATCCATGCCTTGCTTGGCTAATAGGGGAATAATATATAAACATCTATTAAAGAACTGATTTTTTAATATATCATGCATTCATGTTTATGTCAATAGAAAAGACGTGTCCTGAAACACGTCTTTTCTTAACTAGTAGTCCCTAGGGGAATTCCGCCTCAATCACTCGCCGTCGCTCGTTCTTTCGTTGTCCAGGGGTGGCGCCAAAAGCTGCGCCAGCTCGCTTTTGTCGGCACTCGCTACGCCTCGGTCTGCTGACCTTCGGCTAAGCTCGTTGCCACCCGTTCGATTCCCCTCGGCTAACGCCGTCTAATTAAAAAATGCCCAGCTAACGCTGAGCACTTTTTAATTAGTAGTCCTACGCTCTGAAATTTCTCAAAATTTTAATGAAATTATTGGGGAAATTGAGAAGTGGGCGGAAATTTTAGAAAGATAGTTATGTAAATTAGTAGGTTTGAAAGAAAATAGCTTTCAGCTTTGTATTAGAGGCGAAAGGTCGAATATAACCATAAATTATTAAATTATAAAAATATATGAAAAAAATTACATTAGGTTTAGGCGCTTTAGCTATAATTGGTATCGTGGGTTTATCCGCTAACGCTGTTTTTGCTTATCAAGGCGACCCAAGTGTTAAGGGACCAAACTACTCAGCAGATCGTCATGCGGCCATGGAACAGGCATTTGAGAATAAAGACTATAATGCTTGGAAAAATCTTATGACAGGGAATGGCCGAGTTACGCAGGTCATTAATAAAGACAATTTTGCCAAGTTCGCTGAGGCCCATAATTTAGCAGAACAAGGCAAAACAGTAGAAGCACAAAAAATTCGCCAAGAACTCGGTTTGGGTTTGAACAATGGCTCAGGTTCTGGTTGTGGATTACAGAATGGCAGTGGCAAAGGTGCTGGCAGAATGAGCACGGGCAGAGGAATGAATCGTTAGAGCAATAAAGTTTATTATTATGCACTATGCCCTGATTAATTCGGGGCTTAGTGTATAGTTAGTTTGATTTTGTTATAATTGATATTATGAGTGAAAATAGCTTACTTTCTGATGAAGAAATTATTGAGCGCGTCCGATCTGAAGATCAGGAGTTTTATGCTGTTATTATAGAAAGATATCAAGAAAAGCTTTTGCGTTATGCAACTAATTTAATTCAAGATGAGCATAATGCCGCTGATATTGTTCAGGAATCTTTTATAAAGGCCTTTATAAATTTACGGGGCTTTAATACTAAAAAAAAATTTTCTAGCTGGATTTATCGTATTGTTCATAATGAAGCCATAAATATCGCTAAAAAATACAGAAGAGAGGTGCCAATTTTAGAAAATATAGATTTTAAGAGTGAGGAAGATCTTGAGTTAAATTTTGAAAAACAAGAAATTGCGTCTAAAGTTGAAAAATGCTTTGCCAAGATGCCTTTGTTGTATGCCGAACCGTTGCGCTTATATTATATTGACGAAAAATCTTATGAAGAAATAAGCGATATTTTGAGACTGCCGATGGGAACGGTCGCTACCCGCATAAGTAGAGCAAAAACATTAATTAAACGTATATGTCAAAAGAATTAAAAAATATTTCCGATAGTATAATGGGCGAAATTCGTCACGGAAAGTTAAAAATGCGTCCCAAGCTATATTTTATTATTGGTTCGGTTTTAGTTTTTGTTAGTTTAATATTATCAGCTCTAAGCTCCGTCTTTCTTTTTGGTCTGATTAGATTTTCTTTGCGTTCACACGGTCCGATGGGGCAATATCGCTTTGAACAACTGTTAGCGAGTTTTCCTTGGTGGGCGGTAATATTAGCATTTCTAGGATTAGTAATCGGATTAAGGTTAATCCGTAAATATGATTTCTCCTATAAAATAAATTTTAAAATAGTTATAGTTGGCTTTGTGGCCGCCATAATTATTGCTGGATATTTAGTTGATGTGATTGGTTTAAATGATCTTTTTTCTCGTCAAGGATGCATGAATAGAATCTATGGAAAAAATAATTGTTCTCGCCTTATAAAATAATTCTAAAGAAAATATTTTTAAATATTTACAGAAATTAAATTTTAATAAAAAATACCCAATGAAAGTTGGGTATTTTTTGATTTGTAGTCTTAAAGTCGCAAGTTTCCGAAAAAATAGTTGAAATTATTGGGGAAATTGAGAAGTGGGCGGAAGTTTTATGATTAATTCCTCTTACTTTTTATATCTATTTAATAGATATAATATTTTATTCAGTTCAAGCCACAAATATAGATATTCTTTTTCGCTAAAGTTTTTAGGGGTTCCACCTTCTTCGTGGTGAACATTCTTTACTATATAACCAATAAGATTTTCAAAATCAGGGTTGTTATTATCGAATAGTATGTTAGATAGTTCCTTTTTGTCATGTATCCTTGGGGAACTTCCGTCTGGTTTCTTGTATTTATTTTGCAAGGTATTTTCAACAACTCTCTTTAATCTGTCTAATGATTCGTTGTAGAATAATTTATTGCTTTTTGCACTATCCTTCTTATACGAGAGGAAGTCAGATACACATTCTTGATATCGCGTTTTATTATCACCGTCTAAGTTTGCATCGTTAAAATTAATAGATTCCATTGAGACTTCGTCTAACTTTCTTTTAAAATTATGTGTTTCTTTATCATAATAAAAATCAAGATTAAATACACTCTCGTTATTTGATTTATATATAATAGCAGCAAATTTGTAAATTATGGGGAATAAATTAGCATGTATTTCTTTAACTTGCCATTCCGCGCAATTCGTATATTTAATTATATTCGGTAATATTTCGTTAAAAAAAGATAAAAAAGTTTCCTGGTCTCCAGTTAGGTAAGTTTCATTTAAAAAATTCATAGTTGAATAGCCACCTCTACATTTATCGCTATAAATATACTGGGAATTAATTTCATCAGTTAATATGTATTGCAAAACCCTCTTTTCTTCCGCTTCTTCCATGATATGATAAGTCGCTTTATAAAATGAATGAGAATCATGAGCAAACTTTTCTAAATTTAATTTTGTGATTTCATTGTTCATAATAATTAATAGTCTTACTATCTCAAAACAAATGTTTGTAAAAAGTAAGATTATTGGGAGAAGTTAAATATGGGTAGAGTGCTTAGAGTGATTTTTACTTATTTGTAATTATTTCTTTTAATTTATTTTCCCAATCCTCCGGAAAACCCATTTGTTTAACATTAATTTTATATTCATTTATGAGTTCCTTTAATTTGTCTAACCAGGATGATGTTGGGTTTATTTCATTTAATAGTATTTGTAAAACAACTAAATAATTATATATCCGTTTATTTCCATTATTAAAGTATTTTTTATATGAATCATGATTCATTTTTGGTGTATATGTTAAAGTTCTGTTCCACAGTCTAGAATAGTGAGCACAATGGTTTCTTAATAAAGATGAACATAGCATCCAATTATTTATGAACTTTTCATCTTCTCCAAAAGATCTGGAAATTTTATTTCTGTATTCTTTTTTTAATGAATTATATATATGGCAGCATTGTCCAAAAGAAAGGATTTCTAGCGTTGTCCAGATTGGTGGTAAAACTGGGTCACAATACGTTTCCTTATAATGCAATATGCTCAATTCACGACTTTTATCAATGTTTTCTGTTATTATATTTATAATTCCTAAGTAATTATCTTCAGAATCAAAAAATTTTTGATTTAAATGCCAGTGAGAATCATCTTCTTCTACACATAATGAATAAACCATCCTGCACTTGAATGATTTTTCTATTCTCTCTAGCACCTCAGATAAAAGAAATCGAAGCTTGTTATCAAATATGTAAATTCGCAAAATATCTCCGAACGTAATTCCTTCGTAAAATTTATCGTCTTTTTGAAAATATTTAAAATAAATAGAAAGATGATAATAGCTTAGATTTGTTAAATAATATATTATCTCTTCCTCGCTTTCTATTATTAGCCCTCTGGTTTTCAAAAGACCTACCTGCTCATCAAGGGTTAATGGTTTTTTGTCATATTTTAGCTTAATATTAGTCTCTTTCATATTTATCCACAATATCTTATTGCGACATTATGCAAATTAATGTATACTTTAATTATCAATACCTATCACGCCTCTGGGCTGCGAAGCCCATGCGAACCCGATAGGTTTTTTTATTGCCAAAAAATTAATTAAAATTGTTATTGAGATATTTCTTTATCGTGTTTGCGGTGTCGGAATTTTGCATTCCAATATTTATTACTTGAGAATGGTGACTATATAACGAATTCGATAGTCTTATTAATTCTGTATGAGCCTTTGATATATTATCTCTTTTTATCGTTACTCTAAGTTTGCTTAATAGTTTATATCCAGGCACTAAATTAGTTTTTACTAATAAACTAGATGCTAACCCTCTAATTCTGTGAGATGCATCGTCGTGTTTGCTCTGGTCACCTGTTGTGTATGGATTTGAATAAATATTTGCGTAAAAAATTAAAGCATCAAGAATTTCTCCAATTATCTGTTTTTGATCAAAAATTGGTTTTATTAAAAATCTATCAATTATTTGACCTAAAACGAATATAATCACACCGCCGATTATTGTAAAACTAGAGGTTAGTAATATATCTTGCATAAAAGGTTATTTGAATTAATATTGATTAAATAATACTACCCTATATATAAATAGTCAAAAAGTTATAAATTGACTTTTTGGCCTTTTTTTGATAAATTTTAAGTACAATTAATAGGCCTAAACCTTAATTTATTAAGGCATGGCTTAAGTCCTAGATAGCAGAGATGGTCTTCTGACCGGTTTTCGCTATCTAGGCGCATATCCGAAAGGGTGTGTTAACCGTTTCGGAAGACCTTTTGTGTAAAAAATATATTTAAAAATATGAAACAAAAAATTTTAATTATGTTGGTGTTATTGTTAACACTGTTCTCGTCATTGCCGGCGAATGCAGCTACTCCATCTATCGCACAAAAGCTCAAAGGGAGGATAATATTACAAGTAGAATCGAGGGGTGAGGCTTATTATGTTCATCCGTCTACTGCCGAAAAGTACTACATGGCAAATGGAGATGAGGCTTACAATATAATGCGTAATTTAGGAGTTGGAATTACAAATAGCGATTTGGAAAAATTGAAAAACAGCAAGACGGCAGCTTCAAAACACAAAGGAAAAATATTTTTACAAGTAGAATCAAAAGGCGAGGCTTATTATGTTGATTTTTCTGGTAATCTTCATTATTTGAAAAATGGCTCAGAGGCTTATACGGCAATGAGGAATTTAGGCTTAGGTATTTCCAATAAAGATATTGAAAAGATATCATCAAATAAGCAAAGTGCAACTTCTAGTTCTGCTATAAGCAATAACGCCGGTGGCTCAGTTGCAGTTAGTGAAATAAAAACCACTACAGCGGATAAAAATACTTCTAATCTTTTAGATTGTAATGGGAAAAAGTGGCAACCTTGCCAAAATGACAAGAAATTTTATTGCCCTTCATCGGGAGACCCTGTTTGTAAACCTAGCGATTCTGAAATATCACAAAGTAATAATTATAAAAAAGACATTGCGAATATTCAAAGTAAATATTCTGAGAAAAATGAGTATTTATTAGATTACATTGATAAAGTAAAAGATTTATATAATTCAAGAGCTAGTTATTTACAGGGCTTGTCGGATAGTAATTCAAATTTTTTAACATCTAGTGATTTAGAGGTTATTAAAATAGTATATAATGTTGGGAATTATTATAATTCTTCTATTAGCACGCTAAAAGAAAAGGCAAATAGTTTATCAAATTTATCAAGCGAAAAAAAATCTTCTGCTATAAAATTAAAAGGTATAGCCGATGAAGTTCAAATTACCGATTTTATTGATGCTAAAACTTATAATTCTGTTGTAGAGGCTTATGCTAAATTTGATGAAGCTCCTACCTCAGATCCTGCATTTTTTGCTAGTCTCGTGGACAGTTTTAATAGCTATATAAAACTTGAAGATTCTACTTTGGTAAAATACTGGGAACTTTTACAGACAGTTTCTTCTTATGAAAGGCAAAAAGTAGCTCAAGATAAAATACAAAGTGATTATATTAATCAAATAAATCAGAGTAATAATAATTTGCGGTCATACAAGCCAATTCGTTGCTATTCAACATTGTTCACTGGTGCAGTGAGTACAATTTCAGTAAAATGCTATTAATCATAGTAAATTAAGATAATATTATTCTATTAAATTTATAGATGATTAACGTGAAGTATATGAGTAAAGAAATAGATTGGGGAAAAATTTTTTGGTATATTGTAGGGGTTGTTCTTATATGTTTTTGGATTTGGACCTTAATCTCCGGATTAAGTGGAAATAAAGGGGTTAAGGTAGGGAATCATGGTTGTTATGAAGATAAATATGGCAACGAAACATGCTATGAAGACCCTCGTAATTAAAAGCTTTAAAAATTGCCAATAAATTCGCCCATTGATTTTCCCCTAATTTTCTGCTATAGTACTCTCATAGACTTATTAATCAACAATAATAAGGCAGGAAGATAGACCCTAGCTACGGCTAGTCAGATTACGTCCATGAATTTAAAAATGCAGTCTTCAATATAATAATAAGCAAAGTCTGAATCTTTGCCAACTCAACTATAAACACGAGCAATATATCCGGATATATCGCTTGTGTTTTTTGTTTGGCCGAGTGGTCTATTCTCATAAGACCAAAAATACCCCTTTTGTTCCTTTGAGGGGTAAAACATATTTTGACCGGTCGCCCCCCGTTTTTTTCTTTTTTTGGCGGCATCCCCTTGGGGGAGCCGAAAAAAGAAAATGGGGGCGGTCGGTAAATGAGATTTAAGACGAAGAAGTGTGCCCTGTAGCCCTATTAACTTGACTATAGGCACACTTAACGCCGTAAGCATATGGATTTACCAATCCGAGCTTATCGGCACAAGCTAATCAGATCAGGCGATATAATAGAAATCTACTATTATGAGCAAGCGATTAGAGTCGGGCATAAGAGAAAAAAGAGAAAACAAAAAAGACCAATGCTCAGTGTTGAAGACGTTAAAAGCGAAGAAGAAAAAGACCAAGAAGATTTTAACCAAGCGGTAAAAAGCGATTTTTCTCTAAGACGGACAAAAGCCAATATTGTTCGTCTAGTGAATTCCAATCCGGAGCTAAAAGTATTTATTACTTTAACCTTTGATAATAGCAAATCAAAGACTGGCTCATTTACCGACATGAGAGAATGCAATTTAATATTTTCTAACTTTATTAAAAGGCTAAAAAGGTTTTATCCTGATTTACTTTATTTAGCCGTCCCAGAGTTTCAAGGAGATTATTACTTTAAGACAAAGATAAAGAAAGAAAGCGGCGGAAACGTTCACTATCATTTACTCTCTAATTTACCATATACAGCTAGCAGTAGGCTGGAAGAAATATGGAGCTATGGTTTTATTAAAATCAACAATATTCGCCATGTGTCCCGAGTGGGTTTATACGTATCTAAATACATTGCTAAAGAATTGTTTGACGGAAGACTCTCTGGCAAGAAGAAAATCTTTTACTCTCGCAAACTCAAAAGACCGGAAACTGTTATTAGTGCTCTAAAAGTAAGACAGTTTATAGATGCTCTAGAATTGCCATCTGAATTGTTAGTCGATAAGTGGTACCGATCCGAATGGGTCGGAAGAGTTAGTTATCAGCTCTATAAAAACGGATAACAAATATCCTCTTTGAAAGTTCCTTTGATGTAAACATATCCCCCAAAGATATGTTAAGTTTAGAAGTTATCAGAAAGAATCTTGGCGTTTACGCTAATGATTATTCTGAAGACGAGATTATCGCTATTCGGCGAGATATCTATCAGTTGGTTAGTTTGGCTTGTAAGTACCATTACCAAGATAAAAGAAAAAATAATCTAATATTGAATAAATCATAATATATGCTAATATCTCTAATGGACACAACTTATAAAGCAAGAAGTCACTATATTTTACATCCAAGCGACTAAGGTCGTTTTGATATAAAGAAAGCGGTGGCTGTTTCAACAAGGCTTTTTGCTAAGTTGTGTCCGACAGTTTCACCGCTTTCTTTTTATTTATTAACCTTAATTCTATGTCAAAAGGAATTATATATTACCGAGTTTCAACCGAAGACCAAGCTCAAAATGGAGTCAGTCTTGAGCAACAGAAAAAGGCTTGTTTAGAATATGCCTTAAACCATGATATTGAAATCACAAAACTATTTCATGACGATGGTGTATCAGCTAAAACCACTAACCGCAAAGGACTGCAGGAATTATTAAGTTATTGTCAGAAGAACTATAGAAATATTGATTCAGTCATTGTTTATAAAATAGATAGACTCTCAAGAAACGTTAAAGACTACGCTACTATTTTGATGGCTCTTGAAGAATTACAAATTAAGTTTATCTCTGCCACTGAAACAGTTGATAAAACACCAAGTGGAAAACTAATCGGCACTATTATGGCGTCATTTGCTCAATTTGATAATGATGTAAGGAGCGAAAGAGTATCTTCTTGCATGCTTGAGAAAATTAAACAAGGCATCTGGTGTTATAAAGCACCACTAGGTTATATAAATAGCCGAGACGGTCAAAATGGAGCCGTTATAACGATAGATAAACCAAGAGCTGAGATTATTCAAATGGCTTTTAATAAATTCTCTAGTGGTGCTTATAGAATGGAAGAGATTAGACAGCTAATGATTAAAGCCGGATTCAAATCATGGAAGAGCAAAGAGTTAACTAGCCAAACTCTATTTAAAATATTAACCGAGAAATTCTATTTAGGAGTTATGACCGTCAAAGGCGAAGAATATCAAGGCACCCATAAACCATTAATAGACGAATCAACTTTCTATAAATGCCAAAGACTTATTAAAACCGGAAACAAGGGCGATAATATTTCAGCTAGTACGCCTAATGAAACTTTTCCGCTCCGTCATTTTATACTGTGCCCTCATTGTAATCGTCCAATAACTGCCTGCATGTCAAAAAGTAAAAGCGGAAAGCTCTATCCGTTCTATAAATGCTATAACAAGGACTGCAAAGGCTTAAAATCAATCTCTAAAGATAAGTTAGAGGGAGAGTTTTTTGATTACCTTATGAAAATAACACCAAGCGAAAAGACTTTAATGGTTTATAAAAAAGTTTTGCAAAGTGTAATAAAAGATATTAGTAGTTTATCAGTTGATAAAATTAAATTAGCCAAAGAAAAATTAACAGAACTACAAAACGAAAAAGCCAAGCTAATTGAAATGAAGAAAAAAGAATTATTAGATGATGAAGATTTTAAAGACGAGATGGAAAAAATCAAAAACACTATTTCAAATCAACAGGCTATCGTTTACGATCAGCCTAACTTGAATTTTAATATTACTAAAGAAGTAGATAAGGTCTTTAAAGTGTTAAGTAATCTTCCGGCTTTATATAAAAAAGCCGATTATCAAGATAAGCTTAAATTACAGAGTTTGATTTTTACCGAAAAACCAACTTTCAATTTTTCAATAAATCAAACACCTAAAATTTCACTAATTTTACAAAACAAAAGAGAACTAGCAAGTGCTAATTCTCCGATAGTAGTCCCTAGGGGAATTCCGCCTCAATCACTCGCCGTCGCTCGTTCTTTCGTTGTCCAGGGGTGGCGCCAAAAGCTGCGCCAGCTCGCTTTTGTCGGCACTCGCTACGCCTCGGTCTGCTGACCTTCGGCTAAGCTCGTTGCCACCCGTTCGATTCCCCTCGGCTAACGCCGTCTAATTAAAAAATGCCCAGCTAACGCTGAGCACTTTTTAATTAGTAGTCCCTAGGGGAATCGAACCCCTGTTATCAGAATGAGAATCTGATGTCCTAACCGTTAGACGAAGGGACCATTATTAGACAAATAAAGCATCAATTTTAGTGCCTCTTAAAAAGCTTTTACTATCCATAGGCTTTTTCCCGGCTGCTTGTAATTCTAGTATAACTAATGAATCTTGTCCACACTGTATAGCCAGACGTCCATTATTATCAAAAGACTCGCCAATTTTATGATTATCGCCTTTTAATATTTCGTTTTCAACCCTAATAATTTTTATAATTTTATTATCGTTTAAGCTAAATGTTCCTGGCCAGGGATTATATGCTCTAACCATTCTTTCTATTTCTTGAGCTGATTTAGTCCAGTCAATTCTTCCGTCCTCCTTGCTTAAAGTTTTGATATAGCTGGCCTTAGACTCATCTTGAATTTGAGGAAAAATCTTTCCTTTAACAAAATCTTTCAAGGTTGAGATTAATAGCTCCGCTCCAAGCGTAGATAATTTATCATGAACAATTTCTAGGCTCTCTTGACCTTTTAGCTCTAATTCAATTTGCCTAAGGATAGGACCAGTATCGAGACCGGCCTCCATCACCATTATAGTTACGCCGGTTTTTTTGTCACCATTTAAAATAGGCGCATTTAAGCAGGCAGCACCTCTATATTTAGGCAAAAGAGAAGCGTGGACGTTAATACAGGCGAAAGTTGGAATATCTAAAATTGTTTGAGGTATTATTTTTCCATAGGCGACAACAACAATAAGATCGGGCTTTAGATTTTTTATAGTTTCTACTTCGGTTTTTATTTTTTCTGGCTGAAAAACATTTAAATTATTTTCTAAGGCAAGGCGTTTGACTGGTGGCGGGGTAATTATTTGATCTCGACCGACTGGCTTATCTGGTTGCGTAAAAACACCGACGATTTCATAGGCGTCGTTTCGAATTAGACTTGATAAAGAGGGCAAGGAAAATTCCGGCGTGCCCATAAAAATAAGTCGTAATTTTTTGTTTTTAGAATCAGATATCATAGTTTATATTTTTTGGATATTTTATCAATAAATAAAATACCGTCTAAATGATCGAGTTCGTGCTGGATAACACGGGCAAATAGCTTATCCGCAACTAATTTTTGTTTAATTCCTTTTTCGTTTAAGTAAATGCAGTTTATTTTTTTATGACGTTCAACGGGAGCATAGATAATTTCCCCTTTTTTATTAAGAACCGATAAACAACCCTCTTCTTCAACTTCTTTGGCCCAGGATTTCTTGGTAATTTTAGGATTGATTAAAAATAGAGTTTTATCTTCATAATTTATAACTACCGCTCTAATATTTTTACCGATTTGTGGAGCAGCTAAGCCGGCCCCATCTTTCTTTTTCATTGTTTCGGCCATGTCTTTTAATAGTTCTTGAAAATCTTTTTCGATAATTTTAGCTTCTTCAATAAGCTCCGATTTTTTTCGTAAAATAGGATTAGGATTGGTTAGTATAGTTAATTCTTTTGACATATGTTTATTTTATTTCTTTTTTTCATCTCCGGTTTGATCAACAACTTTAAAAAAATATTTCCAGGAGGCGCCAGTTTTGCAAAGTTCTTTAGTATCATTAAAAGCTAAAGTAACTTTATGAGAGGGAATATCACGACAGACTTTAAAAACCGCTCCCCGTTTAAATCCAGGAATATTTAATTCTTTAATAATTCTTAAGGCGAGGTCTTGCCAGGGATAAGCCGGGGCTTTAACTTTTTGCTTAGCTTTGAGGATATCGGCTAGTGATTGAAATTTATCTTCTGGCATAAACTTAAATTTCAAATTCAAGACTTAAATATCCGACTCCAAAATCAGTTTGATAGGAAAATATTTTAGATTTTTTTTCAAGGTTATCTAAAATACCAAGCAAAATAACGATTGGCTTTAAGCCACATTCGCCAGCATCTTTTATTAGTTTAGCGTCCATCTTTAAAATGTTTGTTGCCGCAGTTTCTGGCTCACTTAAATACTCAATTAATTTATTATCAAATTTAGCACCTTTTGGAGAATAACCACCAGGAGATTTTTTCTTTAGACGATGCGACAAGTCGCTTGAAGCTAGCACGGCAATTTTTTTATCGCTGGAATCAATAACGACCTTGAGTTGTTTTCCAAAATTTAAATGATCCTCAAGACTAATTTCAGCCGCGGGGATTATAACGATAATTTTAAAGTCGCCAATTATATTTTTTAATAAATAAGCTGGGATTGCACTGCCGTAATCTAAAATATTTTCTGAGATTAATTGAATCGGAAAATCATTTTTTAAAGCGTTGCTTATTTGGTCAGCCAGAAGGGAGTCGCCATTTATAATTGTTTTATTCGGGATAAAACCGAAGTCCTTGAGATTTACTTCCATGTCCGGGGCGATATTTAAGGTGAAACTATTATCCTGAGTTTGTCCGTGTGGGCTAATAATAATAAGAGTTTCAACTCCAAGCTCCTTTAAACTTTCAGCAGTTTGTTTATAAGCGTTTACGGTTTTTTCAAGAAAATCGTAATTAGCCCGACCTATTTCAGGGATTAGTAAGGGTGAGTGAGGGAGAATAACTGTTTTAATTAGGGGCATATATATTTATTGGGTCACTTCGTCTTTAATTATTTCTCCTTGTGAATAGTTATATAAGAATTTTGATGAAACAGAAATTATAGTTCTAGAGTTGTAACCGAGTTTTGCAAATATTTCACCGTTTGCGAAGGGTCTTTTTTGACCATTAGAAATTAAGTACACCGTTGGGTAGTTATCAGTTTTTACTAAGGTGCCGTCATCAAGTAACACGGGACTTACTTTAGAATAGGTGTCTAAAGTTTTAGTAGTCGCTTTAATTATTTTTTTACCTTTGAATTTTGTTTCTAAAAGTATTTTATCAGTTAAAGGAGCTTTCGTTCCATCAACAACATAAAATATTCCTCCAGTTTTTGTATCTTGCATTAAGACGCCAGTGACGTAGGTTGATGTAGCGTTAATTGTTTTTCCGGTTATATAGATATTTAATTCATTTGAATTTGCTGATTCAATTTCTTCGGGATTAAAGCCAATCTTTTTAATTACCGCTAAATTAGCAAAAGGTCTTTTCTCTTTATTAACTAATAAATAAACAGTTTTATCTGGAGTTTGAACTAAGGAATAGTTAGCAAATTTAACGCCATCGCCGAGGGGATAGTCATTTAGGTCGGAGTTATTAATAGCGACGATTTGCTCTGGCTTAAAGCGAGAAATAAAGGCTGAGTAATTTAGAAAAGGTCTTTTCTTCCCATTTTCTATTAGCCAGATATCGGCCACACCTTTAACTTGCAAAATAGAACCATCAGGATAAAGTTTTACTATTTTTCGCTGAGGAGCGTCTTTAAAGTATCTATTCCAAAGTTTAAAGACATTATAGTTTCCATTAAAAACATGAGGGGTGTAGTTATAAAGAGCGGCCGTTGAGCGATTTTCAGGGGTCACGGTCATGATTTGGTTGAAAATTGTGCAGTAAGGGTCGAGGGTATTGGAGATTGAATAGGTTTGACCGGCCTTATAAGTATAACGATTTTGTTCGTTAATATAAGCTAGGAACTGGAGCGCAGCGCTGTTTACTTGCTTGCCAAAGCCTTTATATCGATAACACTTGTCATAAGGGCTGCAAGAAAGCATGCCATCAAAAATGCCGTATCCAGTCGCCCAGTCTAAACGTGTTTGGGAGGGATTTGAGTCTTCAATTAGGCTTGATTCTTTTTGTAGTAATATAAGTAAAAATTTAGGGTTAATAGTAGTTATTTGCTTACATTTTTGTTGTTTTTCAGCTTCAGTTGGGGTATCGCTTAAAATTGTGTCGTAACAGTCATAGTTATTATTACTGGCATCATAAATAATTTCAGCCGCCGATTTTATTGTTCCGTGAGCATTAGTAGTCCTATAAGTAGCCAAATAGCTATTTTTACTTTCCAAAAAAGACTGAATTTCCCATAGACTCATTGAGTCATA
Organism: Patescibacteria group bacterium; assembly: GCA_049318005.1. Lineage (GTDB taxonomy): Bacteria > Patescibacteriota > Patescibacteriia > Patescibacteriales > UBA12465 > UBA12465. Next base: position 91,829 of record JBMOHE010000001.1, on the reverse strand, counting down.
ATCTAAAAATTCATTGTCATCGACAATTTTATTGGGGTTAAAATTAGGGTCAACCGCTACTTGAGCCAAACTAGGTAGGGGTAGCAGCAGAATAAATAAAAAAAGAGTGATTAATTTTTTTGTAGTCATGTTCTTATTATAATATAGTTTTTGAATTGGGACAAATATAGTTTTAAATATTATCATTGACAAAAAGCAATAAAAGATGTTTAATATTAGAATAATTTTTCAAAAGTACTTTTTATTTTTAAACAAAAAATTGAGAATCATGAGAAAAGTCAGAAAAGAATTTTTTCGCGAAAAAATCGCAAAAATTCCAGAAGCGAAACGCTTGTACTATACTTTTTCTATCATTGCCTTGAGTTTAGTTTCTATCATCTTGGTGCCAATTCTAAGGCTTGAAACTGATGAATTAAATGTGATTATGGAGATACTTTTGGTATTTCTTATGCTGTACTCATTTATTAGTACGCTGACAGTGGTTGCAAAATTCAGCTATCATCAGGAATCAAAATTACTTATTGCTCTTTTGCCGGGTATCATGACTTTAACTGGAGTTGCTTTATCTTTTTGGATAATCTATGAAGGTTTGTATGCTAGTCTACGTGAATCGGTTACTTGCTGGGTGATAACTATTTTAGCCGCCGCAGTCGTACCATTTATGAGCATCGTCCTGGATAAGCATTTTAAATCTGTTGGAAATGTATATTTCTTGAGCATTGCTCAGGTTATTATTTCCGGATTGATTTACTGGCTATTATATTCATTATGCTAAATGAAAAAAATTGTTGGCTTAAAAGCCAAAACCCGTTCTAATTAGAGCGGGTTTTTATTTGGCTTATTTTTTTGAAATTTATTTTTTGGTTACGCTAATTATAACTTTATCTTTAGTTTCAAGTTCAATTTTAACTTTATCCCCCTCTTTAACCTTACCTTCAATAATTTCTAAGGCTAGTTCATCAAGAATCATGGTTTGGATAATTCTTTTTAGTGGTCTGGCGCCGTAAGTAATATCATATCCTTTCTCAGCTAACATCTTTTTAATCTTTGGACTGATTCTTAGGGTAATGTTTTTATTGTTGAGACGTTTTTCAACTTTAATTAATTCTAAATCAACAATTTTTTCAAGTGCGGCCGGAGTCAGACTTCTAAATAGCACGATCTCGTCTATTCTATTTAAAAACTCTAATTTAAAATGAGTTTTTAAAATTTTATCAATTTTTTCTTTCATTTCATCGCTGCGCATTTGAGCCACTTCTTTTTTATCGCTACCGTCTGAAAAGCCGATTGAGTATTGTTTAATTATTTCATTGCCTAAATTAGAGGTCATGATAATAATTGTGTTTTTAAAATTAACAGTTCGGCCCTTGGAATCAGTTAAACGTCCATCGTCAAGAATTTGAAGTAACATATTAAACATGTCGGGGTGGGCTTTTTCAATTTCGTCAAATAAAACAACGCTATAAGGATGGCGTCTAACCTTATCAGTTAATTGGCCGCCGTCATCATGACCGACATATCCCGGAGGGGAGCCGATTAGTTTGGCGACTGAGTGTTTTTCCATGAATTCGCTCATGTCTAAACGAATTAAAGATTTTTCATCATCAAACATGAAATTAGCTAAATTTTTAGCAAGCTCTGTTTTGCCGACCCCAGTTGGACCAACAAACAAAAATGAACCGATTGGTTTTTTTTCTTCATTAATTCCAGCCCGAGAGCGACGAATTGCATTAGCCACAGCTTTAATTGCCTCGTCTTGACCGACGACTTCTTTGTTTAGTTCATTTTCAGCCTCGCTTAGTTTTCTTATCTCATCTTGAAGCATGCGATTAACTGGAATACCTGTCCAGCGCGCGATTACCTTAGCAATATCTTCTTCATCAACTTCTTCTTTCAATATTCTTTGACCCTTCTTTTGAATTTTAACAAGTTCATCTTGAAGTTTTTTTATTTTATTTTCAAGTTCAGGTATTAGGCCGTATTTTATTTTAGCAACTTCAGTTAAGTCAGCTCCTTGACGCTGGGTAATCTCGGCTTTAATTTTCAAATCTTCAATTGTCTTTTTTGAATCTCTGATTTGAGAAATAATATTTTTTTCATTATTCCAGTGGAGTTCAAGTTGGTTGGCTGTTTCTTTTAGCTTAGCTAGCTCTTGGTTAACTGATCTTAATTTATTAGATTTTTTATCAGTCGTCATTATTCCGGCCTTATTTAATTCAAGTTGATTGATTTTTCTTTTTAGTTGGTCTAGCTCGTCAGGCATAGAATCAATTTCCATGCGCAGGGAAGAAGTTGCTTCGTCAATTAGGTCAACTGCTTTGTCTGGTAAAAATCTATCACTAATATAGCGACTTGATAATTTAGCAGCCGCAATAACGGCGTTATCAGTAATTCTAACTCCATGATGAACCTCGTATTTTTCTTTTAAACCTCTAAGCATTGAGATTGTATCTTCAATACTTGGTTCGTTAACCATAATTGGTTGAAAACGTCTTTCAAGGGCCGCATCTTTTTCAATATATTTTTGATATTCTTTAGTAGTTGTTGCGCCTATAGTTCTGAGCTCGCCTCGAGCAAGCGCTGGTTTTAACATATTTGAAGCATCCATAGAACCTTCGGAGGCACCAGCACCGATTAAAGTGTGAAGTTCATCAATGAACAAAATAATTCTTCCGTTTTGAGACTTAACTTCTTTTAAAACTGCTTTTAATCTATCCTCAAATTCACCGCGGAATTTTGCGCCCGCAACTAATGCACCAAGATCGAGGGTTACGACTTCTTTATTTTTTAAATTGTCTGGCACATCTCCGGCAATAATTCTTTGTGCCAGTCCTTCAACAATCGCAGTTTTTCCAGTTCCGGCCTCGCCAATTAAAACTGGATTATTTTTTGTGCGACGAAGAAGAACCTGCATGATGCGACGAATTTCTAAATCACGACCAATAACCGGGTCAAGCTTCTCCTGACGAGCTAGTTCGGTTAAGTTGGTTGTGTATTTTTCTAAAACTTTATATTTATTTTCAGGAAATTGGTCAGTTATTGGCTGGCTACCGCGAAGCTCTTTAAGAATTTCTTTAACAGTCTTATAGTCAACTTGAAAATTAAGAAGGACGTTTTGAGCTGGAGATTTAACACCAATTAGAGCCAGGAGTATGTGTTCGGTTGAAATAAATTCATCGTTCATGCCATCGGCTTCTTTCTGGGCACGTTCTAGAATCATGGCCGTTTCAGCTGTTCCGGAGACTGCCTGGACTGGGCCCTCATTTGGTTTTATTTTTGTACTTGGTAATTTTTCTAATTCTTTAGCGACGACGTCCTCAATCATTTCGGGGTCAATTTTCATTTTTTCCAAAATTGGCTTGATTAAACTTTCGTTCTGCTCAAGAAGGGAAAGAAGAATATGAAGAGCTTCAATATTAGCTTGGCCATATGAACTAGCAATTAATTGGGAGTTAATAATGGCTTCTTGCGATTTGTCCGTAAATTTATTAAACATATTTAATTTTAGCTTAATTTATATTTAGCAGTCGTGTCTTGCGAGTGCTAATGATATGATAATATAAGTTTCTTCCAGTGTCAATTGGGTAAATAAAAAACCGCCTTTTTTGAAGCGGTTTCATAAAAATTATTGATTTTTTTTATTTCTTTTCTTTGGCTATTTTTTTGGCCAGCGAAAGATAATATTCTCCTTCAGACCCTGGGTCAGGATAAATATAACCGAAACTTTCTATTTTATGGTAAAAGTTTTCTCCGTTTTTGTAAAATCTAGTTTCGGCGGCTATCCAATACCAGCCACGTGAATTATCTACTCCAATTAAGAATGATTCGGCAATTATTGATCTTGAATTTAAACCTAATTCAGAATAATTATTTAACCCATAAGCATTGTAGATGCGCATAATATTTATATTTGCAACATTGTCGGCTAGCGACTCCTGGTTGTAATAAATATCATAAGCAGGTTTCCCGTTGTACATTCTAATGTAATCCGCCCGAGTCCATACTTTGCTGGAGTCAATTTGGTTGGCTGTTTTGTTTTGAGCTAAAACTGGTATGGGCAGGACCATGATTAGAATAATGGCTGCAATAAAAAATGTTGATTTTTTCATGATTAGGTTTTTTTATTGGTGAATTTAGTTGTTAATTTACTGAGAATTATTTAAGTCGTGTGTGTATTTGCAAATTACCACGATAACCCTGTAAATGTCAATGTAAGTCTGCACAAAAAATTTATATAAAATTTGTTTATTAGCTATTTTATGCTAATATATAATTAGCATTTAAAGTTAAAAATAATGTATGTTTCAACATAATTTTTTAAGTTACGGTGGGAAAATTATTATTTCTCTTATTTTAGAGTTAGTATATTTTCCTATCTGGTGGTATAGCGTCGGCTTTTTCCGTTTTTTCAAAAATATATTTATTTTTTTAAGTAATCAAGAAAAATCCCTGGGATTCTCTGTGTGGGCAAAAAATATTTTTGTTCCAATGTATGGTCAATCAGATTGGGCGGGAAGATTTATTAGTTTTTTTGTTCGTTTAATTCAGGTTATATTCCGCGGTTTTACGTTGTTAATTTGGGTATTTATTTGTTTTATAATTTTAGTTTTGTGGCTAATAGTTCCATTGTTATTAACTTTCGCTTTATTTTTTCAGATTTTGAAATAGTTAAATAATATGCTTAACATAAAAACAACTCCTAGTGAAATTATTTTTAGCCCTGATGACAGTGGAAAAATTTTTGGCGCCTGGTTTTTAGGGCGCTTTTTGCATTGGGATGGAAATTTAAAAAAATCAATTATTGTTCTCGAGAGAAGTAAAAAAAATGCCGAAAGATTATTAGAATTTATTACTTGGATAATTATTTTTGCTGGTTGGGCAGCTTTCGGTTTTTGGATTTTTTATAATCAGGTTGATTTAATTGCTAATCCGTTTCATATTCTATTTTTTTGGAGTAAAAGTGACCCCCTTATTTTAATTTTTGTTTTTTCTCTTTGGTTTGACTTATTCTTATTTTATAAAAAGAGTGAAGCTAGGGCGGGCTGCAAGAGAATTAATTATAAAACCTTTTCAAGCAATGGCAAAAAAAGTTTAAAACCAAAGAAATATAATATCGCTAAATCTTTTAATGATGTGTCTTTAAAAGCGATTGAAGATGCTTATCTTTTAGCTAATCGCTTAAACCAGGAAGAGGTAACCATAATTCATTTGTTCCGTTCTATTTTAAAGTGCAAAGAAATTAAAACTCTTTTCATTCGTTTAAATATCGATGCTAAGAAATTAATTGAGTTACTTGATCGTCGTTTGGCGGCACCACAAGATGTTAAAAAAACTAAAGGTAGTGCTTTGAGCCCTGCTTTAGGAGAGGTTTTTGTTTTAGCTTTTGTTGAAGCTTATAATTTAAATTCTGAGAGCGTTGATGTTTTAAATTTAGTTTCCTTTTGCTACCTGAAAGATGCAAAATTAGCGGAAATACTCTATGAACTAGAGCTTGATGAAAACAAAATTATAAATACGGTCGAATGGTTGAGGGTAAATAAAAAAATGCTTGATAGTTATAAGGCTAATCGTCAGTTAGCTTTATTTAAGCCAAGTACGGGGATGAATAGAGCTTATACGGCGATTGCAACTCCTAGCCTTGATCGTTTTTCTAACGATTTAACAATCCAGTCTAAGTATGGAGCAAATGATATTTGCGTTGGACGTCAAAATGAAATTATTTCTATTTTTGAAAATCTTGAGGGAGGACACAATGGAATTCTTTTAGTCGGTCCGAGCGGAATAGGTAAGAGCACTATTATCAATGGCTTGGCCCAGCTAATGGTTGAAGAAAATGTACCTAAATTTTTAAAAGATAAACGCTTAGTTGAACTAGATGTTTCCCGTTTAATTAGTGGTTCTGACGCATCAGGGGCTGAAGAAAAATTATTAATTGCGATTAGCGAAATTAATCGATCACGAAATATTATTTTATATATTGATAATGTTGAAAATCTAATTGGAATTACTGCCGGTAGTAAAGAGAGTATGGACCTATCTGACGTTTTAGCTGAAGCTTTAAGTCGCAATCATTTAATTTGTTTAGCTTCGGTAACCACGGAAAACTATGATAAATATATTGAAAATAAATCTTTAGGAACAGTGTTTACAACAATAGGCATTAAGGAACCAGAATATAATGAAGCGGTTCAAATTTTAGAAAGTAAAGTTGCGATGCTTGAGTCAAGATATGATGTTTTTATTGTTTACAGCGCTTTAGAGCAATCAGTTAAAATGTCAGAACGCTATCTTCATGATAGATGCTTGCCGCTAAAAGCGATTGATTTGCTCGAGAAGGCGGTTTTAATTACGGCAAAAAATTCTAAAAACGATCCAGCTAAATGCTTTTGTAGTCAGGATGAAGTTGCAGCCGCAGTTGGAGAAATCACAGGAATTCCAGCGAGCAAGGTAACGGTTAATGAAAGTAAAAAACTATTAGGTTTAGAAACAGAAATTCATAAACGTTTAATTGGGCAAGAAGAAGCAGTTAAAGCTGTTTCCTCTAGTTTGCGTCGAGCGAGAGCTCAGCTTAAAGAAGGAACCAGGCCAATTGCCAGTTTCTTATTTCTTGGTCCAACCGGTGTCGGTAAAACTGAATTAGCCAAAGCGGTGTCCGAGGTTTATTTTGGCGATGAGGACTATTTAGTTAGAATTGATATGAGTGAATATCAGCATCCAGATAGTATTAAAAAAATGATTGGCGATAGTGACGGGACTATGGGTTATTTAACTGAGGCGGTTAGAAAAAAACCGTTTGCTTTGATTTTATTAGATGAAATCGAAAAAGCTCATCCTGATATTTTAAATCTTTTTTTACAACTACTCGATGATGGTCGTTTAACCGATGGGCAGGGAAAGACAATCAGTTTTACTGAATCAATTATAATTGCAACCTCTAACATTGGGGCTGTTTATATTCAAGATCAAATTAAAGCAAATACTAATATTAATTTGATTAAGCAAGAGTTAATCGACAACCAGTTAAATAAATACATGCGTCCGGAATTAATTAATAGGTTTGATGGTATCATTGTGTTTAGACCATTAACGGAAAATGATGTTTTATCAGTTGCGACTTTAATGCTTAAAAAAATTAAAAAGAATTTAGGCGATAAGGGTATAAATTTAAAGGCAGATAAAGATGGTGTTTTAATTTTGGCTCATGAAGGTTACGACCCTAAGTTTGGCGCTAGACCGCTAAGAAGATTACTTCAAGATAAAGTTGAGGATAGTATAGCTAATTTAATCTTAAGTGGGGAGCTAAAACGTCGTGATACGGTTGTGATTAATTCTCGGGCGAAGATTGAAGTTGAAAAGGCCTCTATTTTATAAGTTATGTTTTATTTTTTTATTTTTTTAGCCAGTTTAATATTATCAGCAATCTTAACTTTAGCAATCAAAAAAATTGCTTTAGTTTTTAAGATTGTTGATTTGCCTGATAAGGATAATGAAGTGAGTCGAAAAATTCACAAAGAGCCGATCCCTCTGTTAGGAGGGGTCGCTATTTTTTTGGCTTACTTTATTTTGTTATTTAGCTTTTCTTCTTATTTTTTAGCTGGTAATTTGCGCATAACCCATCTAATTTCATTTTTTTTGGGAGCTTTAATCATTGTTATTGGCGGAACGCTTGATGATAAATATAATTTATCACCAAAGCTACAAATAATTTTTCCATTAATAGCGATTATTATTTTAATTTTAGGTGGAGTTGGGATAGATAAAATAACTAATCCTTTTGGTGGCTATTTATATTTGAAATCATTCTTTTTTATTGGACCGCTTTTAGTTTCTATTTGGCTCTTAGGAATGATGTATACGACTAAGTTATTAGATGGGGTTGATGGATTAGTCTCGGGGGTTAGCGCTATTGGCGGCTTAGTAATTTTTTTGTTTACGCTTACTACTCGTTACTTTCAACCGGATATCGCGTTTGCTTCTATTTTGCTAGTTGGTTCAGTATCTGGTTTTTTAATTTTTAACTGGAACCCCGCTAAAATATTTCTTGGGGAAGGCGGTTCACTCTTGCTTGGTTATATTCTTGGCGTCTTAGCAATAATTTCCGGCGGAAAAATTGCGATCGCGCTCTTAGTAATGGGAATTCCGATTTTGGATGTCGCCTGGACAATTATTAGACGTTTATTAAAAGGGAAGAATCCTTTTCGTTTCGCTGACAAAAAACATCTTCACCATCGACTTCTAGGCCTTGGCCTCAGTCAAAAAAAGACCGTTTTAATTTTTTATTTTTTTTCGCTAGTCTTTGGTTTAAGCGGTTTGTTTCTTCAAAGTCGAGGAAAATTTTTAGTCCTTATTTTTCTTTTAGTTTTAATGTTTCTAATGGTCGGCGGTTTTTATTTATTTGATCTTAGTCAGGAGAGAAAAAATAAAGAAAATAATAAAGAGAGTGATAAAAAACCAAGTTTATTACTTCATATTTGCTGCGCCCCTTGTAGCACTTTTATTAGTCGCGATATTTTACTTCCAAGCTATGATTTAACCTGGTATTTTTTAAATCCAAATTTAAACTCTCAAGAGGAGTATGACAAAAGATTGGAGGCCGTAAAATTAATGGCTGAAAAATATAATATTCCTTTGATTGTTGAGCCTTATGACCATTCGGGCTGGTTGAGCTTAGTTAATGGTCATGAAAATGATAAAGAGCGCGGTCAGCGTTGTCAGATATGTTATTATAATCGCTTAATTCAAACAGCCGAGCTAGCTAAACAAAAAGAATTTACTTATTTTAGTACGAGCTTGCTGGTTAGCCCTTATAAAGATAAAAAAATTATCAATAAAATTTGTACTAAGTTAGCTAAAAAGAATAAAATTAAATTTTTAAATTTAGATTTTCAGGCTAATGATGCTTATCGAAAATCTCAAGAACTGGCTAAGAAGTTAGGAATTTATAGACAGAAATTTTGTGGTTGTGAGTTTTCTTTAAGAAAATAATTATGATATATAAAAAAAATATTTTCTTTATTTTTTTCTTAATTATTTTCATAATTTTTGTTTTTAAAATTGATAATGTAAAAGCGGAAGATTTAAACCCAAGGGCTACCTATTTAGAAAGAATAACTTTAGATAAAACAATTGATACTGACAATGATGGTTATAATGATTTCCAGGAAATTGCCAGTGGCTATTCGCCTTTTAATGCTAAAGAAATAAAAATAGAAAAAAGCGATGTTGATAAAGATGGTTTAAGCGATCACTTTGAAATTAAATTTAAAACTGACCCGTCTAACCCTGACACAGATGAAGACGGGAAAAAGGATGGTTTAGAGGTTGATCTTGGTTTCAATCCCTTGTCTAGCTCTACAAAAAAATTAGATCAACGCGTAGAAATAACTTTAAAAACACAGAAGTTGGTTTATTATGTAGCTAATCAGCCCTGGAAAGAATTTGTAATTTCTAGTGGCAAGTCTGGGATGGCCACGCCAAAAGGAAAGTTTAAAATCTTAAATAAAATACCGCGCGCTTGGTCAAAAACTTATAAACTTTGGATGCCATATTGGATGGGTATAAATAGTCCCGGGATAGGAATTCACGAACTCCCGGTTTGGCCTAATGGCTATAGAGAAGGAGCGAGCCATCTTGGCACTCCGGTGTCTCATGGCTGTGTTCGCCTGGGAGTTGGCTCAGCAAAATATATATATGACCGACTATCAGTAGGAACAGAAGTATTAATTAAATAGAAGTTATAAAAGTTTAACTATGACGCGAAAAAAAGAAGTAAAAATTTTTTTTAAAAAAAGATTTTTTAGTATTATATTTTTTGCGTTTTTTTTAATTTTCTTTTTTTCTCTTCATATAAATTCTTTCAGTTCTCCCTGGGAAAGAGATGAGGGTGAATATGCTTATTCGGCCTGGTTAATGGAAAGGGGAGAGACTCCCTATATTGGTTCCTTTATCCAGAAGCCGCCTTTAATAATTTATACTTATTATTTGACAAATTTAATTTCTCCTTCCGCTGTTTGGCCACCAAGACTTTTAGGTTTTTTGTTTACTCTAGCTACCTGTATTTTATTAAGTTTAGTCGTTAAAAAACTTTATGGTTTTAGGGCTGCCTGGCTAGCTCTTTGGTCGTCACCGCTTATTTTGCTCTCACCTTATTTAACCGCTCTCTCAGCTAATACCGAAAAATTCATGCTGCTGCCACTAGTTGGTTTGATTGCCTTATTTATTTTTTATAATAAAAAGGAAAAAGTAATTACTTATTTTTTAGCTGGTGTTCTTGCCTCCTTGGCAATTTTATATAAACCGATTGCGTTTATACCATCATGCATAATAATTTTATATTGGCTAGTAAATAATTATGTAATTGATAAAAAAATAAGTAAGTTCTTTTTGTCGGCTTTGTATATTTTTCTCGGAGCTTTTGTAACGACCGCTTTAAGTTTGCTTTATTTTGTAACTCATGGGGCAATAGTTGAAGTTTGGCGACAAGTTGTTGTGTATAATTTTAGTTATGTCGCTGATACTAAAAAATATTTTCCGGAGCGATTTTTTCATTATTCTCAAATTTTTTGGAATAATTGGTGGCCGATAATATTACTAGCCTTGACATCATTTTTTGTTAAGCAGAAATATTATCTTATTTTTTTGATTTTATTAATCGCCTCTTTGCTCTCTATAATTACTACTACTATCGGTCATTATTATTTGTTGTTGGCGCCGCTTTTAATTTTACTGGCAGCGGGTTCATTCTCAGTTATTTTAGAAAAAATAAAAATAAAGGAAGAGGTTATAAAGAATCTATTCTTGTTTTTCTTTATTATTTTTATTGTTAGTGTTTCGTTCTGTCGAACTGCCGAACAATTCTTTTTAAATCCCAATACTTTATCTATTTGGATATATGGAGATGCTGAACCGTTTGTTAGCTCAAGACTTATGGCGGAAAAAATAGGGCAGTTGACCGCGGAGGGTGACAACATCTTTGTTGCTGGGTCTGAGTCTCAAATATATTATTTTAGTCAAAGAAAGTCTTCTTCTAAATTTAATATCGTTTATCCCTTAACTATTGATACCCCTCAAAGGCTTGAATATCAAAATTTAGCTATCTCAGATTTAAAGAATAGGCAGCCGGCGGCTATTATTTTGCCCTTAAGTGAAAACAGTGGACTACTTAACTTGAGCGATAAAAACATTTTTTTAGATTATTTGGATCAAGAATTAAGGGATAATTATAACTTGCTGGGCGCCACAACCCTTGATATTGACGGCAACCCTGCATGGGTTGAATCTAAGGAAATTATTGATATAAAAAAGCTTGATATGCTTTTATATATAAAGAAGCGGTAATGGTTAAATTTAGCCCTTACGCTAATTATATTGAGTTTGTTTTTGATTAATTAAAATGATATAATTTATATAAGCCATTTTAGCGCTATTATTTTTTGTTTATGTCAAAAAAAATATTTAAATTTTCTCTAATTTTGGTAGTTGTTACTATTTTAGTTAGTGGCTGCTCTTTGCCTTGGAAGAAAAAAGTACCCGTTGTTGATAATACTCAGATCAATCAAGATATTAACCAAACATCAGAAGACGCAACAAGCACAAGCGAAGTTGCGGGCACAAAACAAATTAAAAAATTTGCTAGCTATAATGATTTAAAGATTTTTTTGGAGGAAAATAATAACAATCAGAATTTTAGCTCCGCATTATCGCGCAACGGCATGGGAGAGGGCATGATGGTTAAGTCACTAGCGCCTATGGCCAATGGCTTATCGGCAGCCTCTGAGTCGAGCGCTGTATCTAGCGATGCTTCGACTGGTCAGTCTTCGGACTACTCCTCAACTAATAATCAGGTCAACGGAGTTGATGAAGCGGATATCATAAAAACCGATGGTACTTATGTATATGCCTTAGTTCGTAATGAACTTAAAATTATAAAAGTAAATCCGGTTAGTGAAGCAAAAGTAATTAGTACGATAACGTTTAAATCACGACCTGAAGATATATTTATAAATGGAACGAGCTTAGCTGTTTTTGGCTCTGATCAGCAGATCTTTGCTATGGAAATGTATAGAAATTTTCGTCGTCAAAATCCCTATACTTTTTTTAAGGTTTTTGATTTAAGTAATCCAGATGATCCGAAGCTTGTTCGCGACTTGAACTTTGAAGGTTCTTATTCTGACGCTCGAATGGTTGGCGATTACGCTTATTTATTTACAAATAGTTCCGCAAATTATATTGAAAGTGAACCGCTTACACCAAGAGTACTAAATAACGGTGAAGTTTTGCCTAGTAGTTGTGATTCTGGTAGTAAGTGTTTTGCGCCCGATGTCTATTATTTTGATATTCCGTATGATTCCTATAACTTTGCTAACGTAACAGCGATTAATCTCAAGGATAATAACGAGGATATCGCCGGTCAAGCTTATCTAATGAACTACGGTCAGAACTTTTATGTTTCGAAAGATAATATTTATATAACTTATACAGAAACTCTAAATGAATACGATTTAGAACAAACCGTAAAAAAAGATATAATAATTACTAAGTTAAGCGATGAAGAGAAAAATAAAATAAGTAAAATTGACGCAGTTGATAGTTTTATTTTGAGTAAGAGCGAGAAGAAATTTAAGGTCGCCTCAATAATTGACCGTTATTTTAGTTCTTTAAGTGAGGAAGACCAGAAAACTTTACAGATAAATCTAGACGATGCTCTTAAGCAAAAATTAACTGAGCAGTCGGCTGATATGGAAAAAACTATTATTCATAAAATTGCGATTAATGGCCTCAGTGTCGCGTATAGAGGAATGGGCGAAGTCAGTGGCCAAGTTTTAAATCAGTTTTCAATGGACGAAAATGGTGATTATTTTAGAATCGCAACAACCCGTAGTCCTATTTGGTCACGTCTTAGCTCTGAGCCAGAAAAATCTTATAGTAATGTTTACGTCCTAAATAATGAATTAAAAGTAGTTGGTAATTTGGCAGAGAACTTAGCGACTAATGAAAAAATTTACTCCGCTAGATTCATGGGCGATAGAGTCTATCTTGTAACTTTTAAACAAACAGATCCTCTTTATGTAATCTCTTTAACGGATCCTATGTCTCCTAGTGTTCTTGGTGCCATAAAAGTCCCTGGTTTCTCAACCTACCTTCATCCAGCTGATACAAACGGTAATCAGTTAATTGGTTTTGGACGTGACACCGAAGAAGATTCAAGCGGAGCGGTTAAAATAAAAGGTTTGAAAATGTCTTTATTTGATTTTACTGATTTACAGAATCCTCAGGAGCTAGATTCATATGTTATTGGTAACTCAGAAAGTGACTCGATTGCACTTCAAGACCATAAAGCATTTTTATATTCGCAGGGAAAGAATCTCTTGTCTATTCCGGCTATTTTTAGAGATAACGGAAAAATTTCTTTTGCCGGGTCTTTAGTGTTTAATATTGTTAGTAATAAATTTGTTTTAAAGGGGAAGATAGACCATTCAGATGGTGGTATTTTTTCCAATTCTGATTATTGGGGCGGATATAATTATTATGATAATACGGTTAAAAGAAGCTTATATATTGATAATAATTTTTTTACTTTTTCTAATAAATTTTTAAAGATAAATTCATTGAGTGATTTGAGCGCTATTAAAAAACTAATATTAACAGGCACTGAGGCAGATTATATTGTGACCCCAACGCCAACCCCAACGCCAACCCCAGCTCCTTCAGATCCAGCTCCAGCTCCAGACTCAAATTCAGTCCCAACTCCAACTCCAACGCCAACCCCGGATGCTGTCCAAGGTTCTAGTGCGCCAGCGCTTGGTCAAGAACCTTTAAATATTCAGCCGTAGTAAATTAGATAAATATGAAAAGAAAATCCTTGTATTTAGTTTTGGTACCTTTGTTGCTTTGGTTTTTAAACGAGCTCTTTTTTGTTGAGCCAGCTTTTTTCTTTGCGTCTCTTGGTATCGCAATTTTAATTCTCAGCTTATCTATTAAGGCGATTATAAAAGATACGAGTCCAAAGTTCTGGTTAGTTTTTGTTTTAAGCCCAGCCTTATTTTATTTAAGCTTTTCTTTCTATAGCGCAATTATTGTTAGTCAATTTTGGATTCAGGCAATATTTATTTTAAACGCTTTGTTTATTTATTATTACTTGAAAAATATTTATTACTATTTTTCATTTGGCGCCCCAGAAAGAGAGTTAAAATTAAAGAAGCTTCTTTTAAGCGGCTCTTTCCTTGCCACCTTCGCTTTATCGGCGACTTTATACGGGCTACCAATTTTCCTTAATTGGCCATCACTTTCCTTATTGTTAGTTTTTTGTTTGCTTAGCTTTTTTATTTTTAGCCAGTTTTTAGTTTTTTCTAAACAGATTGATAATAATCAAAAAATATATTTAGGAATTAATGTTTTAATTTTAACGCAATTTGCCGGTGCCTTATTTCTCCTGCCTTTAAATTATAATATTCTTGGATTATTAGTTGCGATTGTTTTTTATCTTTTAGTTCTATTCAATTCTTGGCAAACAGAAGATAGGCTGAATTTTAAAAATTTAAGATGGCCGCTTGGGATTGCTGCTTCGATTATTACTTTAATTCTTTTAACTGCTCGTTGGCTTTAATATAAAAATTATATGTTTAAAAAAATAAAAGATAGTTTTTTGTTGGTAATTTCTCTTACCACTCTCTGCGGTTTGGTGGCTGGATTTTGCGGGGCCTTACTGACGAGGGTTTATATTCTTGAAGACGTTTCTTCGCCATATACAAGTCAGGAATTAAATTTAACTGATTTAAATAATAATAACCGATCAAATTTAATTATCCGTGACCCAAAAAAAGTAGTTGTTAATCAAGATGTTAAAGTTGAAGAAACGATTAATTCCTTAACCCCATCCTTGGTAAGCGTTTTTAAAGAAATAGCACCTAAAAGAAGTTCTGATTTGTCTAAGTCTGATTACTACTCTTTGGACAAACCTTTGTTTCAGGGGCTGATTATTACTAGCGATGGCTGGGTTATGTCATCCTTGCCAGCAGAATTTAAAGATTCTTTTAGTGTTAAAGGATATGTAGCGATTGCTTCTGATAGAAAGATTTATATAATTGATAAAGTTAATGTAATAAAAAATTCTCCGGGTGAAGTTATTTTTTTCCACTTGTCACAGGCAAGCAACCTTCCAGTTAGAAAAATTGTACCTCGGTCAGAGCTCTCTTTAGGACAGTCTTTAATTGTCGTTGATAATTATAATAATGTGTGGCCAAGTAATTTATCATCATTTAAAAAGACGCCTGATATTTTAAATAGTGATTCTGTAAATGCTCGCTTAGCCCTAGCTAATAACTCAGATTCTATTCAAAAAAATTCATTCATTTTTAATTTGTCTGGTGATTTAGTAGCCGTGGTTGGTTCTAATAAGGATATTATTCCTGCTTTTTCTTATACTAGCTACTGGCAAGGCTTTGGGCAAAAAGAAATAGCGAAGTTACCATTTCTAGGGATAAATTACTTAGATCTTTCTTTGGTTAAGGTTGATGGCATAAGCTTAAGCAAAGGTGCCTTGATTTATCCAGACCTCGATAAAATTTCATTGTTAAAAAATAGCCCCGCCTCTATTTCTGGTTTAGCGGCCGGTGATATTATTACCTGGATTGATAATCAAGAGTTGAGTCGAGCTAATGATTTGGCTGATTTAGTAGCTGGTTATAAACCGGGTGACAAAATAACTTTAACATACATACGTGCTGGGCAAGAAAAACAAGTTGATATTAAACTTGGGGAACTAAAATAAGCAATATGCAAATTAAATCAATCAAGAAATTAAAAAATTTAAAAAATAAAGTAATTTTTTTAAGAGTCGATTTTAATGTAGCGCTCGATAATGGAAAAATTAAAGATGATTATCGTATTGTAGCCGGCTTAGAGACAATAAATTTTTTGCTCAATTCGGGCGGACGTTTAATAATTGCCTCTCATTTAGGCGATCCAAAAGGAAGGCTCGATAGTAATTATTCTCTTAAGCCAGTCGCTTTACGTTTAAAAAAATTGCTTGGTAAACCGGTAAAATTTATACCTGAGGTAATAGGCGTAAAAGCTTCTAAGGCAGTCACAGATTTAAAATCTGGAGAAGCTATCATGCTGGAAAATTTGAGATTTAATCCTGGAGAATTAACTAATAATTTAAAATTTGCCAAAGAGCTGGCTGATTTAGCGGATATATATATTAATGATGCATACTCTGTTTGCCATCGTGATCAAGCCTCTGTTTCGGCTATAAAAAAATATTTACCGGCCTACGCCGGGTTGTTGCTGGAAAAGGAGATTATAGCAACAAATAAAATACTTAAACCAAAAAAACCTTTAGTAGTTATTATGGGTGGTTCAAAAATAAGTACTAAGGCGCCCCTTGTTTCTAAATTATATAATTCGGCCAGTCAAATTCTATTAGGTGGCGCTTTGGCTAATAATTTTTTTAAATATCAAAAATTAGAAATTGGGAAATCTCTATTTGATGCTGATAGTCTGGTATATGTAAAAAAATTTTTCAAAGGGAAAAAGTTAGTTCCAAAAATAATTTTACCTATTGATGTGGTTATTAAAACAAAATCCGGTCAAGCTAAAGTTTGCAGTCCTGGCGAAGTAAAGAAAGATGATATGATTTTAGATATTGGTCCAGAAACAATAACTCTATTTTCAAAATATATTAAGAAGGCAAATACTCTTGTTTGGAATGGACCAATGGGAAAATTTGAAGAAGCTAGTTATAAGCAGGGAACTTTATCAGTGGCTCGCTTAATTGCATCTCGTTCTAAGGGCAAGGCTTATGGTCTAGTTGGCGGAGGGGAAACAGTTGCCGCGCTTGATTTAACAAAAATGTCTGAACATGTTGATTGGATTTCAACCGCTGGCGGAGCAATGTTAACTTATCTTGGTGGCGGTAAAATGCCTGGTCTTAATAAAATAGTTATTAAGTAATTTTTAGATATATGCCAAAAATTAAAAATATTACAGCTCGTGAAATATTAGATTCGCAAGGGAATCCAAGTATTGAGGCTAAAGTAATACTTGATAACGGTTTGAGCGCTAAGGCAAGTGTTCCAGGATCACTGAATGCCTCTTATGGTGCAATTGAACTTAGAGATGGCGACCTTAAACGATATAAAGGTTTAGGCGTTTTGCAGGCGATTGCTAAAATTAAAGATATTATTGTCCCAGGGCTAATTGGAGTCGAGATCACAAAGCAGAGCGAAATTGATAAAATTTTAATTACTCTTGATGGAACAATAAATAAAAAAAATTTAGGAGTTAATACAAGTTTGGTTGTTTCGCTTGCCTGTGCCCGAGTAGCTGCCTTAAGCCGTGATCAGGAATTGTTTGATTATCTCCAAAAAACTTTTGTATTCAATTCTAGTTTTAAAACACCAACTCCGATATTTAATCTTTTTAATGGAGGTAGACACGCAGATACAAATCTAGACTGGCAAGAATTTTTAATTATTCCTAAAACTGAGAGTGCTTCAAAGATGATTCAAGCTGGAGCTGAAATTTTTCATGAACTAGCCCGTGTTTTAAAAGAATCAAATTATGATACTGATACTGGGGTTGAGGGTGGGTATGCTCCCGATCTTGATTCTAGTATTGAAGCCATTGAACTTATTTTAGCGGCCTCAGTTAGAGCAGGGTATAATCCCGGAAAAGATGTCTATCTTGGCATAGACGTAGGCTCGTCTTCTTTGTATGAAGAAAAAAGTCAAAAATATCTATTTCCATTAGATAACATATATTTTAGTTCGGCTAATTTGATTAGTTTGTATAATGATTGGTTTGAAAAATATCCTCTGATATATTTAGAAGATGCATTGGCCGAAGATGATTGGAAGAATTGGCAAGAATTAACCGCCGAACTGGGAGAAAAGCTATTAATTGTTGGCGATGAATTATTTTCTGGAGACCAAGACAGACTTCGCCATGGCTTAAAAGAGAAAGTCGCTAATTCTATTGTTATTAGACCAAACCAAATTGGCACCTTGACGGAAACTGTAGATTGTATAAGATTAGCCCAGAAGCATAATTATAAAGTAGTTATATCTCACGCAAGCAGTGAAACTAATGATGATTTCATAAGTGATTTAGCAGTCGCAGTTGGAGCTGATTATTTAAAAGCTGGATCACTTTCACGCGGAGAGAGATTGGCTAAATATAATCGTTTATTAGAAATAGCTGAAATAATTGAATTAAAAAAATAAAATGGATTTAATTAATAGTAGCAATTCGATTGAACCTCTCTCGCCATCCTTGGTTGTTTTTTTATTACTCGATGGCTGGGGAATAGCTCAGGCTAGCGAGGCGAACATAATTAGTCTTGCCAAGACGCCAACCTTTTTAAGCTTAATAAAAGAATATCCGGTCGCTCTTTTAGAGGCTGGTGAAAAAAATATAAATGCCCGTTATCTTAGTATCGGTTCGGGATATGATTTATCTGATGAAAATATAGAGCCAAGAGAAACGCTAACAAAAATTCTATCAGAAAATAATTTGACCCAAATAAAAATTACTGAAACAGAGCGCTTGGCCGCCTTAACGCATTTTTTTAATGGACATCATGAAAATAAGCTAAAGGGCGAGGATTGGAATATTGTTTCCTCGGAAGCCAGTGATGATAGTCATAAGTTATCTTTGGTTTCTAACAAAATTATCCGTGAATCAATAAAAGCTATTAAGTCTGATAAATATAATTTCATCCTCATTTCGATGCCAATTATTGATTTAGTTGCTAGTCAGGGAAATCCAAGGGAAATAAAAAAAGCGATTGAGATTACTGATAAAAATTTAAAAAAGATTGTTGAAGCGGTGCAGAGTAAAAAAGGAGTTTTGATAATTAGCTCAGCTAGTGGTAACGCTGAAAACACCAAAAGCATGGTTACCGAGTTAATTGATAAAGAAATAACTAATAATCCTGTTCCAGTTATTATTGTGGGAGAAAATTTTAAAGGTAGAACTATTGGTTTAAGTGAGCCTTTAAATAATGATTTGAGTTTGCTAGCGCCGGCCGGCAGCTTACAGGATTTGACGCCAACTATTTTAGAAATTATGAACTTATCGAAACCAGAAGAAATGAAAGGAGAGTCATTGATAGACAAAAATTAGAAATTAGAATAAGTTGAAATATAAAAATATTTTTTTAATAGTACCTAAAAAACATAGAAAAATGAATGCTTCAGATCTTACTTCGCGAGACAAGGAAATAATTTCGCTTGTTTCTAAATCTTTGGGTTTAAAAACTGAATCTAATCCTGATTCGACTATTTCTAAGGATAGGATACATGTTATTCTTAATTCTTTGGAAAAAAAACATTGGAGTAAATACGATTTTCACAATATCAATATCGCCGTTATAAGCTTTATAAGGGCTTGTCGGAAAATCGATAGAGGTATCTTAAAATTTTTTCCCTCCAGTCTTGCCTTGGTTTGGCCGCAAAGTCGTGGTGATGATTTTGACTTTTATTTTTGTGAATAGTAAGTCAAAAGCTAAACAAAAAAGCCTCACAATAAGTGGGGCCTTTTTATTATATGTATCTCTAGAATTCAATAATTAAATTTAGAAGATTAGATAAGAAATGACGCTAGTAATGAAACCAATTAAAGCGCCGATAAAAACTTGGAGAGGAGTGTGGCCAATTTTTTCAAGTTGTTTTGGGTAGGTTTGATCAAGAAACTCGTCTTCTTTTAAGTCTTTAACTAAAATATTGAGAGTCTTTCCGTGTAGGCCTAAGTAATTACGTAAACCAATCGCATCAGTAATAACAATCATCGCATAAACAAAAGCACAGGCAAAAATAGGTGAATCTATTCCTAGCTCTAGGGCTAAAATAGTTATTAAAGAAATTACAACCGACGTGTGTCCGCTTGGCATGTCGGAATAAGAAAAAATATCTCGCCAGGTAATCTTACGTTTAAATGAACGTAGAATTACTTTTGATCCTTGAGCGATAGAGAAGGCAATGATTGGCGTAATTAAATATATATACATATTAGATATCTAAATTTTCAACTTTTTTAGCATGAGTTTGAATAAAGTTTTTACGAGGTGCAACGTTATCGCCCATTAACATGTCAAAAATTTGATCAGCTTTTGAAGCGTCTTCAATAGTGACTTGTTTAACTATACGGCTTGCTGGGTTCATAGTTGTTTCCCAAAGTTGTTCAGGATTCATTTCACCTAAACCTTTATAGCGTTGAATAGTAATTTTACTAATTTTTTTCTTTTCTTCCTCGGCTCCTTTTTTATTTTTCTTGTCTTCATTATCTTCTTCGAGGATTTCGTTATTCTCTCCCTCATCATTTTCTTCACCAACTTCAACCGCTTCTTCGACGCCGCCACCAAGTTCAATAATAATTTTTTCTTTTTCTTCATCGCTATAAGCATAGCGAACGGTTGTGCCTTTTTTTAATTGATATAAAGGTGGTTGGGCAATATACATATATCCGCCAGTAACCAGTGGAGTAAAGTGACGGAAGAAGAGGGTAAGTAAAAGGGTTCTAATATGGGCACCGTCAACGTCGGCATCAGTCATGATTATAACGCGATGATATCTTAGTTTATCAATATCAAATTGATCGTCAATATTTGTTCCAAGCGCAATAACTAGATTTTTAATTTCATTATTAGCAAGCATTTTATCTAGACGAGCTCGTTCAACATTTAAAATTTTACCACGCAAGGGAAGGATGGCTTGGAATCTTCGGTTACGGCCTTGTTTTGCACTACCACCGGCGGAATCTCCCTCAACGATATATAATTCACATTCTTCAGGATGACGGCTAGAACAGTCAGCTAGCTTGCCAGGTAGAGTCATTCCTTCTAGGGCGCCTTTACGTAAAATAGTAGCCCGGGCAGTTCTAGCAGCCATACGGGCCTGAGCGGACAAAACGCATTTACCAATAATTGCTTCGGCTTCTTTTGGATGTTCTTCTAAGAATGTATTAAAAGATTCGCCAAAGATAGTTTCAACATAACCCTTCATTTCAGCGTTTCCAAGTTTTCCTTTAGTTTGACCTTCGAATTGTGGGTCAGGTAATTTAACACTAATAATAACTGTTAAGCCTTCGCGCACATCATCACCGGTTAAATTTTCTTGCTTTTCTTTAAGTAAATTTTTTGATCTGGCATAATTATTTAAGGTTCTAGTTAGGGCAGAGCGAAAACCAGCCACATGAGTTCCTCCCTCAGGATTATGGATATTATTTGCAAAAGCTAATAAACTTTCGTTATATTCATCATTATATTGAAGAGCAATTTCAACCTTACAGTCGTTGGTGTCTTTATCTATATAAAAGATAGTATCGTTTTTTACTGTTTTGTTACGATGAAGAGATTTTATATATGATTTAATTCCACCTTCAAAATGAAATTTATATTTTTTTTCACGATGACCTTCACGTTTATCAAAAACACTTAGAGTTATTCCTTTTGTTAAATATGATTGTTGTCTAAGACGGTCTAAAATTTTGCCCCAATTAAATTCTAATTCGGTAAAAATAGTATCGTCTGGTTTGAAAGTAATTGTAGTCCCTCGGTCTTTGCAGGTTCCAGTTGGCTTGGCTGGTTTTTGCGGAATACCAATCTTATATTCTTGTTCCCATATTTTTCCATCACGATGAATTTCGGCTTTTAAGTATGAGCTAAGCGCATTAACAACCGAAACACCAACGCCATGAAGACCGCCAGAAACTTTATAGCCACCACCGCCAAATTTACCGCCAGCATGAAGTTTAGTTAAAACAGTTTCAAGAGCCGAAACACCAGTGACTTTATGTTTTTCAACCGGGATACCGCGGCCGTTATCAGTAACCGAAACCATACCATTAGGGAGAAGGGAAACAGAAATTTCATTAGCATGACCAGCCATAGCTTCGTCAATTGAGTTATCAACGACTTCCCAGATTAAATGATGTAAGCCGGCGCTAGAAGTAGAGCCGATATACATTCCAGGTCTTTTTCTAACCGGGTCTAAACCTTCTAAAACGGTGATTTGGTCGGCGCCATATTCATTCTCTTTTTTTGGGTCTTTTGACATATTATAAACAGTATTAAAAACAAAAAATTCCCGATTTTTTGGGGCTTTTTAGCTTATTGTAAGAGCCTTTTAGGCTATTTAGATTAATTAATTTTCTATTATTATCTTAGCAAAAAAAGACTAGCTTGGCAAATGATAAAACAGTCTATAAATTAGTCTAATCTTGACTAATATATGAAATTATGCTTTAATATATAAAGTCCATTTTTTATTAAAGAAAGGACAAAAAAATAGAAATTTAACAATTAAAAAAATAAAGACAGAGATGAAACAGAAAAGAGAAATTAATGTTTTTACTCAGAAAGATGACATGGTTTATGTTAACCTGGTTTCTTTTGGGTTGACTGGTCAACAATGGATAGAAAAGTTTGAGAGCGAAGGGCGAAAGCTGTCATCTGAGGTTAAGACGGTTTTGAACTCGAAGGAATTCATACCGACAGCAGGCGTTATTTATGAATTGATAATTATTCTCGGTAAACATTTTGAGTATGGAGAGAGAACAATTTCAACTGTCAGAGAGTTTGCTTATAGTAGCGGCTTTTTTAAAGCGAGACTGGAGGTAGCTTGTTTGCTAAGAAATTTTGTTTCGGATGATAAAGCTAAAGAAATGTGTATTCATTCCTTGTCTATCGTTTCAACTCATGCTGGTAAAGATTTTACTCGCATATTAGGTTTTGATGTCGACGAAAGCCCTAATTCTTTGAAATCATATAGCGTAAAAGATGTTTTGCGTTGGAGACGTTCAACTGGTTTCGTATTTTCAATTAAAAAAATTAAACGTTAATATGAGGACAGTAACCGAAGAAGAAGCTCTTGAAATTGCTGATGTGATTCATGAGCTTGTCAAAAAGTTTTACAGTAAAAATGGTGCAAAATTTCTAGAAGAAGCAAAAAAGTTTCTCAATGAGGAACCTTGTTGGGCAGAAGAAGAATTGTTACATCCCTTTTTTGGTGCTGAACGAATCTGCATCATTGGTGGTTCTGGAATGGGGGTACATGCGATTGAGTTTCGTGAAAATCATCATGCCGGAGAACTAATTTTTTCTGATGAATTAGCGGAGCTTATAAAAAGCACAAGAGCAGAATTCGGCCGCGGCTTTGATTTTCCTTTTGAAATGTTGGAGCGAGCGCCGATGCCATTTCCATTTGTTATTCAAAGTTTGGGTGAAGATTTCAGTCAAGAAGATTTTCGGTCAATTTTAAGAGATGAGAATGAATCTTTGAGGGGCCATTATCGAAATTATCAAAAGGCTTTTCAAAAAATGCATGAAAATTTATTTCGTTCAAAAGCTCACTGTTTAAAAACTTCTAATGTACGTGTTTTTCGCGGACCATGGTTGGCTCGCGGCAACATTGCTCAGATCTAATTTTTAGAAAAAAATCACACACCCTTCAGTTTTTTAAGAAAACAAATTTCTTAAAAAAACTGGAGGGTTTTTTATTACTAAAATTTATTCTCTTCATTTTCCCGGGTTTTAATGTTATTATAAATATTAGAAAAATATAAACATATTTAAAATAATTAAGTATATGTCTAAAGTTTTAGTAACAGGCGGAGCTGGGTTTATTGGCTCTACTTTGGTAGATAAATTAATTAGCGAGGGGCATGAAGTTGTTGTTATAGATGACTTATCATCGGGTAAGAAAGATTATGTAAACCAAAAAGCCAAACTTCATAAAATAGATATTTGCTCCGATAAGATTTCTAATATTTTTAAAGAAGAAAATATTGACTTCGTTTATCATTTGGCCGCTCAGATTGATGTTCGTAAATCAGTCGCGGATCCGGAGTTTGATAATAAGATAAACGTTTTAGGGGGAATAAATATTATTAAAAATTCCCATTTGTATAAAGTTAAAAAAATAATCATGGCTTCAACCGGCGGAGCTATTTATGGCGAAGCGGAAGAAATCCCGACGACTGAAAGTAGCCCGACTTATCCAGTTTCTCCATATGGAATTCATAAATTAACTTTAGAGAAATATTTAAATTACTACTATCAGGTTTATGGTTTAAATTATACTGTTTTACGTTTTGCTAACGTCTATGGCCCGCGTCAGTTTAAAGGCGGAGAGGCGGGCGTGATTGCTATTTTTATTGATAACGCCGTTAAAGGTCAAGAAAGTTTACAATTTGGTGACGGACTTCAGACTAGAGATTTTGTTTATGTTGATGATGTTGTTAATGGCCTATTTGGAGCAATGAAGATTGATTGTCAGACGGAAATAAATATTGGTTCGGAAATTGAAACGACTCTGCTAGATATAAGACGTGATATTGAAAAAGCGACTGGCGAGACTATGAGAGTAAAAGAAATGCCAGCCAAAGAAGGGGAGCAAAGACGTAGTTGTCTAAGTTATTCTCGCGCTAAAGATGTTTTAAATTGGGAGCCGCAAATTAAATTAGAAGAGGGAATTAGACGCACTATTAATTGGGCTAAATTAAATATTAAATAAATAAGGAATATTATTATTTTAGGAATATTTTCTGCGCTTAGATGATTTCTGGGGCAAAAACTCACTGGCGTTCGTTTTCGCGGTACGAAATCATATGCGCTCCGAAAACATCCCTAAAATAATAGCAAAACATATATGAAAAAATTAATCATGGCTAATTGGAAAATGAATTTGTCTATTAAAGAAAGTTTAGAATTGGCTAAGCAGTATTCTAAAAAAATCTCTTCATCTAAAAATGAAGTTGTTCTTTGTCCAGATTTTGCTTCGATCGCTTTTATTGGGCCAGTTTTGAAAGGAACTAAAATACTATTGGGCGCCCAAGATAGCGCGGCTTATAATATTGGTGCTTATACGGGAGAAGTTTCGCCAAAAAATTTAAAAGTTTTAGGAGTTAAATATGTTATTTTAGGTCACAGTGAAAGACGTGAGCATCTTCATGAGAATTCATCAATTATTAATAATAAAATAAAAGTTGCTTTAGAGAACAAGTTAACCCCCGTTCTTTGTATTGGCGAGAAATTAATCCAAAAAGAAGCTGGAGAAACAAAATTATTTTTACTACAAGAATTGCGTCATGCTTTAAAAGGCGTTAAGATAAAAACCGGTAATGATTTAGTAATCGCCTACGAACCGGTTTGGGCAATCAGTTCTAATAAAAATGCGAAGCCGATTATTCCCGAGGAAGCCAGCGAAATCCAAGCCTATATTAAAGCGCAGGCCAAAAAAATACTCCACCTTGAAGTTAGAGTATTATATGGTGGCAGTGTCAATAGTGCTAATGCGTCTGAATTTTTAAAGCAAAATAATATCGACGGTTTGTTAGTTGGAGGCGCAAGTTTAAAGTTAAATGAATTTTCTATAATAGTGAGTTAAATTTTCTAATAAAAAATTATATTGATATGGTAAATATTTTTTCAATTATTTTAATTATAATATCTATAATTGTTATCTTGGCAATTATTTTAAAAAAATTTCCGGCTTTGGCGATTTTAGATATTAATAATATGCCCGGTGAAAAGGAGGCCAAGTTTAAAGAGAAAATAATTAAGCAAAAAGTTGAAAGAGATTTGGCTCGCGTTGGGTCTATATTCGCTCGTGTTTGGTTATTTATAAGTCGTTATTCTTCTGATTTTTTAAAGTCTTCACAAACGCAACTAAAAAAAATAAAACTTAGTTATAAAAACTCGGCTAAAATTCCTCATATTGAAAAGCAGAAAATTATTAAAGATTTATTTGTTTCTTATTTTGATTTATTAAAAAAAGAAAATCTGGCTGAGGCGGAAGAGAAGTTAGTTGAAATTATTAGTCTTGATCAGAAAAATTTGTCAGCCTTTTTTAAATTAGCCTCTCTTTATGATGAGCAAAAAAAATGGTCAGAAGCTCGCCAAACTTATGAGTATGCTTTAAAGCTTGCTCGTCAATATAAAGACGATGAGACCATAATGGAGGAGTTGACTATTCAGGAGATATATTTTTCGCTCGCTTGGGTTGAGCGAGAGTCGGGAGATATTGAGGCCGCTTTAGAAAATATAAAAGATGCCCTTGATTTAGAGGCCAATAGTCCGCGTTATCTTGATTTAATTCTTGATTTAAGTATAATGAAAAAAGATAAAGAGCTGGCTGCAACTTCTTTAGAGAAACTCGCGACAGTTAATCCTGAAAATCAAAAGATTGATGAATGGAAGAATATTATTGATAAGTTATAGAACGTAGCTATGTTGTTAACGCCGTTGTAGCTCAGCTGGTAGAGCATCTCCATGGTAAGGAGAAGGTCACCGGTTCAATCCCGGTCAACGGCTCAGATACAAAAAATCACCTAATATTCGGTGATTTTTTTGTATTTAGCCTAATATTGACAAATATTATAAAAAGTGATATAATAATTTGAACAATGAGATGCGCTATTTATGGCAAAAAAGCTCTTTGACAAGTAAATAATCAACAAAAAAATCAATAAATCATGAACAAAATTAAGTATTGGATTTTGATCCCAGCAGGCTTGGCGATCATTTCGTTTTTTGTAGCTCTTTTGAGCTCAATTGTATTGCCAGATTATTGGCTCTTAGTATTTGGAGTAGTTTTTGTAGCCTCGATTGTATTTATGTTAAAAACTTCAATCATTCAGGTTTCGCAAAATGAAATTTGGGTAACGGAAATTTGGGGTAAATATTTTGATGAGGATACTAACCAGCTTAAGCCGGGTTTGCATTTTTTAATCCCGTTTGGTATCGAACAAGTGAAAAGCTGCGTTTATATGGGGCAACAAATGATGAAACTTTATCTTGACGAAAAAATTGAAGATGGTCATGGAGGCGGCGATGTTGAATTTAAAGACTGTTCTAATATTGGAGTTTCGGCTTATTTATATTTTAAAATTGAAGATGCCAACAAGGCAACTTATGAAGTTGCTAATGTTTTTTCAGCAATTGAAGAAAAGGCGGATGGAATTTTAAGAATAAATTTTATGATGTACAGTCTTGATGAGGCAATGAATTTGAAGGGCAAGTTAAATATGAGTACAATTTCTTGCTTTACAAATCTTACTGCTCCAACACCACCAGCAATTGTTATGCCGACCCAATTAGATTTAGAGGCTTCTGAATTTTACACCTCTCTTATGGCTTTTGGAGTAAAACCGCTTAGCTTTGTTATTTCCGATTTTCGTTTACCGGAGAATGTTGTTAAAGAAAGACAAAAAACATTAATGGCTGAAACGGAAAAAAAAGTAACCGAAATTAATCTGAAGAAGGCGGATGTTGAAAAAAACATTGCTGTCGTTCAAGCTAAGGCTAAGAGTGAAATTACGGTTATTCAAGCAGAGGCTGATAAAAAAGCGAAAGTTTTGAGTGGCCAGGGTGAGGCAAAAAAGATTAAATCAATTTTAGCTGCTTCAAATTTGACTCCTGGTCAATCCGCTGCTTTTTTAGCGGAAACAAAAAAATGGGACGCAATTACTGCATCAGGTTCAAATGATAAAGTCATTTTACTTGATGGCAACAGCGATGCGGCTCAAGGTGCGCGCTTTGGCGTTGGTTTAAATGCTACTAACAATAATCCGTAAAAAAAGAAAGAGAAATGAAAAATCCGATAATTCTTAAATTAGGAGCTCCGAATCCCGTTGCTCCTAGCAACCAAGCGGCCGCAACACCAGGTGCTCAGGCTACTCAACCAGCGGCAAGTAAATGGACCAAAATTACAAGTAACGACTTTTTCCGAATTTTCGTTGCGGGATCAGTTGCATTTGGTATATATTTTGGAACAATCTTCTTGCTACCTGACGCAGCGTGTTGGATTAAACATTCAGTTGCTTTGTTCTTATCGCTTATAGCCTTATTATTTTTTGGCTCAGCGATGAAAAAGGGTGGAACTCTTGGTGATTCAATTGTGGTTGGTTTGTTCTTGATATTTTTCTTTAGCATTGCTAGAGAATATTTAGGAACGGGAGTAACCGCTCCTAAGCCGCCAGTTGAATCCACTGAAAATGGGGTTTCATCAGAGACCTATGATTCATCCGGAAATTTAATTCTGGGCGAAGGCAATAAAGAATTTAAATTGAAAAGTGGCGAGTCTACTCCCTGGTTCGGTTTTAAGAACGGGGTGGTAGCAGATTATTCATTTTCACCATCATCGACTAATTATAAAATAATCGTTAGCGATGGGACTGAGTATTCTGGCACTTTAGATGGAAGTCTCCCTCTTAAAAGACATTGTTTCTATCGCATCGTAGCTGGTAGCGACATGTCAGTCACATTGAAAGTAGATTATAGGTAAACCAAGTCAAAAACTTAGTTTACAAAAGGGGCAAATTTTTGCCCCTTTTTTATTTTCCTAAGAAATGATATGATATTAATAGATAAATTCTAATTATTTTTAAATAAAATGAAAAAATACTTATCTTTTTTTATTATAATTTTTACTTTTTTCTTTGTATTTACGGTTAGCGCAGCGACGCCATTACCGAACGCCCTGGGATCTATAAAAACCCCCCAAGATTTAATAGGAAAAATAATAAATTCAGCGCTTGGAATTGTTGGCTCAATTACGCTTTTAATGTTTGTTTATGGTGGTTTGACCTGGATGACTTCTTCTGGGAGTTCGGAAAAAATAAAAAAGGGAAGAGATATAATTCTTTGGTCGGCGATTGGTTTAGCAATTATCTTTACTTCATACGCCTTGGTGGCCTTAATTATTAAGAGCGTTAAATAGAGTTTTTTTTATTTATTAAATTTATGAATATAATTAGAAAAACATTTTTTATTTTAATTATTAGTTTAGCGCTAGTTTTGCCAAATATTTCTAGTGCGCAAAAAGCTCCAGAAGTTGCAAAATGCATTTTTAAAGTTGATTGTGCTGCGATGAATCAGTCAGAGTGCCTTAAGCACGTGAGTGACTGTAATGTTAGCGGAGTAAAGTGTGTCTCTAAAAGCGGCGTTGATTGTAACGGGCAAACATACGGAACTTGTATTTCTAAGCTTTATGTTGGTCCTTGTGAGTGGTCTGGCGCTATTCCAGTAAAAGCAACTTCAACTTGTGATAATACCGATAAGACAGGAACTTGCGATAACACAGATGCTAAGTTCCCAAATATTGATGTTCCTAAAATAGATAATCCTGCCAAGGGAGTGAGTAGCGTTCAGGGTCTAGCCAGTAATATAATTAATGCGATTTTCGGCATGATTGGATCACTGGCCTTACTTATGATTATTTATGGTGGTCTGACTTGGATGACGTCAGGAGGAAACGCTGAAAACATTAAAAAAGGAAGAGATACTGTTATTTGGGCAACAATTGGATTAGCTTTTATTTTCTTATCATACGCCCTAGCTAGTGTATTGATTAAAACAATTACTTAAAATTTACCCTCTTGTTTGACAAGTGCTAATATTTTTTTTATTATAAGACAAGGATTACTCAAATAAGGGGGTCGATACCAAAGCGGTCAACTGGGGCAGACTGTAAATCTGCTGGCTTACGCCTTCGAAGGTTCGAATCCTTCTCGGCCCACATTAAAAATATGTCTTTACTTAATCCTGATAAATTGGGCAAAAGTCTTGTTAAGGTTTTTGCCATTTTGTTTCTCGCGCTTGCGATTGTTATTGTTATCTTATTATCATTTTAAGATATGCCAGAACTGCCAGAAGTTGAAACAATTCGGCGTGATCTTGGCGCTCTTTTGGGCAAAAAGATTATTAAATTCGAATTAGTTTATCAAAAAACCGCCTCTCACTCTGCGGCTTTTTTTAAAAAGGTCTTGCTTAATCAAAAATTGATTAATATTAATAGAAGAGGAAAATTATTAATTCTATCTTTTGAAAATGGATATTTTTTACTTATCCATTTAAAGATGACTGGTCAGTTAATTTACCAATCAAAAAAAATAAAACTTGTTGGTGGACATAGTTTAAGTTCTGGATCATACGAAAAGTCAGTCGGTGGTGAGTTGCCAAATAAACATACGCGGGCAATTTTATATTTTTCTGGCGGTGGTATTTTATTTTTTAATGATTTAAGAAAATTTGGCTATTTAAAATTAGTTAAACAGGACGAGCTAGATGAAATACTAAAAAATAATTATGGCCCAGAGCCGTTAACAGATGAATTTACTTTTGAAAATCTGAAGAATGTTTTGAGAAATCGTCGAATAAATATTAAAGCCGCCTTGCTCAATCAAAAGTTAGTTTCTGGTTTAGGAAATATTTATGTTGACGAGGTTTTATTTGCGGCCGGAGTCCTTCCGTCTAGGGAGGCGAAGTCTCTAAAAATAGAAGAAATTAAATTAGTCATTAAAGAGGCTAATAGAATTATAAAAAGAGCGATTGAATATAGAGGGACAACTTTTAGTAATTATGTTGATTCTGAAGGTAAAAAGGGGAATTTTTCCCAGTATCTTAAAGTTTATGGTCGAGGTTCTAAACCCTGTCTTGTCTGCGGGCAAGCGATTATAAAAACTAAGTTGGCTGGCAGAGGGACACATTATTGCTCAAATTGTCAAAAATAAGCTAAGTTTGGCCATAAAATAATAAATGATTGGCACTCCTGGTGGTTGACATTTACCCCATTTTTTTATATTGTTTATATGTCTACTAGTATAATTAATTTTTAAAGAAAAATATGTCTCAAGACAACATGATGAAGCTAGAATGTACGGTTTGTAAAACCACAAATTACCATTCTCATAAAAACAAGAAAATTTTAAAAGAACGTTTAGAAATGAAAAAATATTGTAATAAGTGCAAAGCGCATACTTTACATAAAGAAACTAAATAAGCTTTTATGCCTAAAAATTTAACCAAGCCCTTTCTACTGATACTTATCTTTCTGGTTACTATCGGTTGTTACTTGGTGTTTAGGCCCTTTTTGACGGAAATATTAATGGCTGCGATACTGGCCACCATTTTTTATCGTCCATTCACTGACTTAAGTAAATTTTTGAGAGGCCAAAAACATTTGGCCGCTCTTTTGTTATGTTTATTACTTGTTTTGGTTGTGATTTTACCTTCGGTTAAATTAATGATTTACGGAGCAGAGAGGTCAGTAGAAACTTATGACGAAACTGTCGTCTTTTTTAGTAACCATGATTTAAACGATGTTTTTAAAAATGATATTTTTAAAAAAGCACCACTTAGTTATTTAAATTTAAATACATATAATTTTCAAAATACTGAATTCCAAAATACAATCTTATCCGCCTTTAAAGCTTCAAGTGGTTGGATTATATCCGTAGCAAGCTCAGCAATAACCGAAACAACTAATTTTTTCTTTTCGTTGTTCTTAATAATTTTGACGATGTTCTTTTTCTTCATAGATGGTAAGAAAATGTTGCAACGATTAATGTATCTTTCGCCACTGCCAAATAAGTATGATGAAGAAATTTTTCGTAAATTTAAAGTGGTAAGTTATACGACCTTAGTTTCAACCTTTGTAGCCGCCTTGGCCCAGGGTATTGCTGGTGCAATCGGGTTTGCGGTTGTTGGTTTTCCAGTTTTTCTAGCCTTCGTTTTAGTTTCCGTCCTTTCTCTTTTGCCTTACCTAGGTTCAATGTTATTTTACGTTCCTGTCGGTATATATTATTTAATGACTGGCGAAATCTGGCGAGGGGTGTTTGTTCTAGTTTGGGGCTTTGTGGTTATCGGCTTGATTGATAATTTCATTCGCGCCTATATGATTAAGGATGAGGCCGAAATTAATCCAATTTTTGTTTTCTTTTCTATTTTGGGAGGAATTGCTTTCATGGGATTTTGGGGAGTAATTATTGGTCCGTTAATCGTGGCTCTTGCTGTTACCGTTTATCATATTTATGAGCTAGAGTTTTGCAGCAGTTTAGATGGTTGTGATTGTGAAGAAATAAAACAAGATATAAAAGAAAATACTCCTAAAAAACTTTTTCAAAATAAAAAATAATTAAAAATATATGATAGGACCAAAAACACAAAAAAATTTAGAGGCGGCTTTTGCCGGCGAATCAATGGCTAGAAATAAATATACGTATTTTGCTTCTGTTGCTCGCAAGGCTGGATATGAACAGATAGCTAGCTTGTTTGAAGAAACTGCTAACAATGAAAAAGAGCATGCTAAACTTTGGACAAAACAGTTAGGCTTAATTGCTGAAACAAAAGAAAATTTAGTTTCCGCTGCTAGTGGCGAAAACTATGAGAATACTACTATGTATCCGACTATGGAAAAAGAAGCACTAGAGGAAGGTCATGAGGAGATTGCCCGTCTATTCAAAGAGGTGGCTGAAGTTGAAAAAGCTCATGAGACTCGTTATAGAAAATTGCTTGCCAATATTGAGAAGGGAGAAGTGTTTAAGAAAACAGAGATTAAACGCTGGAAATGTGCTAATTGTGGTCATATTCACGAGGGCATTGAGGCGCCTGGTCTATGCCCAGCTTGTAATCACCCTCAAGCATATTTCGAAATCTTAGCTGAAAATTACTAATTATTAATAAAAATTAATCTAAAAATATATGTCTAGCAGAGTTGGTCAAGTTTATGTTTGTGCAGTTTGCGGAAACGAAGTAGAGTTTAAGAAAGATAGCGGCGCTCAAATTGTATGTTGCGGTGAAAACATGACAAAAAAACAAGAAGGAAGCGAGGAATAAATTTATACCGAGCTTAAAATAAAAAAAACTGCCTTAGGGTAGTTTTTTGTTTGGTTTGACATTAATTAAACTAGGTGATAATATTTTTTATTCTTGATGAATATTTTTTCAAGAATAATATATGTGTAATTTAATAATTTAAAAATAATAAACTTTGAATCATGGAAACAATTACTCCGGATGTGTTGTGGCTTATCGTAATAGCTAGTACCGTATTTCTGTTATGTGTTATGACTGCTCTATATTTTTTACAAAGATATAAAAGCAAAATGTTAATCGTTCGGCTCGATTTAATGGATGCGATTTTAGAAAAGAAATTTTTCAATTTTTTGGAAACATTTAGAAAGATTCCTCCGTTTTTGTTCACCAAACTTAGCCCAGCGTCCTTAAATGTTATTTCTGCTTTTATAACTGAAAATTTTAAAGAGGAGCATTTCCCTTATATCTTAGAGGTACATAAATTTTTAGAGCTTAATAATAAAGAGTTGGTTAAGTTTTTTGAAAAAGCATTAGAAAATAAACAATATATTTATTGGTCAAATCTATATTTTATAGATTTTGTTAATAATGATGCAAAAAACTCTAAAGATTTAAAAATATTGTTTTCTAATTTCTATTATGTTTATCATATGAAAATTTTGCATGAAGTTCTGTTTGAGTTAGATCGTTTTAATGATACGTTAGTACGAGATAGTAATATGGAACTGAAGAAGCGTCTTAAAGCAGAAGTTGATCGCTTAAAAGGAATCGTGGCTTAATAAGCCGCTAAACCGCATTTTTAAAATGCGGTTTTTTATTACCTTATTCTTGCAATTTTTGTTGATTAATATTAGAATACTAATGATTGCGGGATTCGTATAGTGGTAGTATAACGGTCTCCAAAACCGCTGGCGGGGGTTCGATTCCCTCATCCCGTGCAAAAAAATAAAAAAAGGAATAAGTAATTATTCCTTTTTTGTTGAAATTTATTTTAAAATTTCACAGTTATTTCTTCGTCTTCTTTTTCAAAATCTATGTAATCCAGTTCCTCCATATTGCCATATTTTCTTTGGCCAATAACATGGTTAGCGGCCATAGAAATGAAAAAACTGTGGCCAATCGCTATTGCCGTTTCGTCGTCTTTCATTCTGGCGAAGCAAGACCAAATACTTAAAAAGCAATCTTTCTCCATTTCGGAAATTTCATTTTCAGAAAATGATTTTTTGAGTAATTGATAGATTTCTTCATCTGGATTCTCACGGTAGAGTTCAAGAAATATTTTATTTCTACAAATCCTGTCTTCTACATTCTCGCAGCCCAGACTTTCAATAATCATTAACTTGTGTTTGGGCATTTTGATAATTTCAAGAATGGCGCAAGCGGTTTGGACAGTTCTGGTATAGCTACTTGTAAAAATGAGATTTGTTTTTGGAAATTTTTCTTTATTAGCGTTTATAAGTATATAACCATTTTCGCTAATGAAATTGCCTTCTTTTAGGCTGTGCCTGAAAGCACGAAGTTTTTTCATGACTTTATGTTTTTGTGGTTATTATTAAGGTTCTAAGAGATATATTATTATATAATATTATTACATATTTGTCAATATTGTTTGTTGACACAAGCGGGTTATGAGTGTTATATTTTCATATTACTTTAACAATTAGTATTAATTAGAAAAACAAATAGAAGATGGAAAAAACAAAAGATTTTGGCATTAAAGAGATGGCGCAAATGTTGGGTATTCATGATTATGATATCAAATTAATCCTTGGCATCCCTTTGAGTCTTGCTTGTAACGCTACAACAATTGCTTCGGCCTACCATGATCACACGATGGCTCCAAAAAACAGCGAAGCAAAAGTAGCGGCTTGGAAAAAAATAAATGAACTTTATCTATCAAATCTCGATGAAGCGGAGACGCTTGAAGAGGTCCAGATAGTTAGGATACTTTGCCCCTCTGGCTCACTGTCTAAAGAAGAGGCAATGCTTAAGGAAATTTCTTTATGTGTAAAGCTTAAAGAAATTAATGAACTTGAAAATTCGGTATTAATAAATGCTAACTCTAAAGCACGTAAAGCCTATTTAAAAC
This sequence comes from Patescibacteria group bacterium, assembly GCA_049318005.1. GTDB lineage: Bacteria > Patescibacteriota > Patescibacteriia > Patescibacteriales > UBA12465 > UBA12465. Next base: position 57,147 of record JBMOHE010000001.1, on the reverse strand, counting down.
GTAAATCAGAGTTATCACTGGTTCCAGGCGACTTCCGAAAGCTTATTGAAGAGTGCCCGGAGAAATCAGAAATTATCCAGGAAGTTAACGATAAGTGGTATTCTAGTTCCTATCATGCAATAAGCACCGTTAGAAGTTACGAGGAAATGGAAAAGATTTTTTATGACCTTTCTCCAAAAGTTCTTGTGAAGGCATTAGTTAAATGGCAAGAGCTTTGTATTAACGCCAGAGAAGTTCAAAAACTATATCGAATGATATTTGATAAAAGAGCTCCGTATAGACTTTTTCATGAAGCATTTATGGAGAATATGTATTCTCGGTGGATAGGTTTTTCATTCGACGAAATAGATACCGCTCAAAATTTTGATCAAGCAATGGCGGCGCAAGCAGCGACACCCGAAGATTCCTTAATTAGGATTAAGGCCTCGGAAAAATGTCTTGGTTTTGCTAGTACAGTTGACTTAGTTAAAGAAGTGTATGTGTATGCTCCAAATAATTATGAATTGAAAATGAAAATTTTTATGAAATGGTTATTATTGGTTGGAAGTATTCGGGAGGCCAAAGAACTGTACATATTTTTTTCTGACAAAGGACCTAGGCCGGAAGATCGTTGTCAGGAATATGTAGTTTTAGATAGGACTGAAATAATATTAGCTATCACTAAAAAGATTGCAACTTTCTACGGTTATCAGGCAAAATAAAATTTAAAAATTGTTAATTTGTAAAACTCGTTTCATTAATTTGAGCGAGTTTTTTATTTTACCCATAGGACAATAAGTGCTATAATTAAATAACTAATAAATTAAATAATTAAAATTATGAACAAAAAATTATTATCAGTTCTAGTTTTTTCTCTAATTTTCGCATCAGGAGGCGTAATTTTGGCAGAAGAAACAACGATTCAAGCTATAGAGCCAATTTCTGATAAACCGGTGCCAACTTTATATTCAGTTCCTGACGCATCAAACCCAGCAGTTAAGCCAATTCCAAAAGAATGGCAAAGAGGGATTGCCAGTACAAGTCCAGAAGCAAATAAAAAGGCTAATGAGATGAAAAAAGAGGATGCTAAAAAGCAATTAGAGGCTGAGAAAAAAGCCTTGGAATTAAAAATTGAAGCCGCTAAACAGAAATTAGAAAAAATTTCTAATCCAGGAGAAATAAAGAATTTTGATAAAATCCAAAAAATTGGCGCTGCTCTTTGGGGCGTAAAGAAGGCTGCTGAAAAACAGATAGAAACTGGCAAAAAGGCGGCGGAAGTAAAAATTGAAGCCGCTAAGCAAGAATTAGAAAAAATTTCTAGTCCTAGTGAAATAAAGTTTTTTGAAAAAATTCAGAAAATTGGTACCGCTCTTTGGGGAATTAAAAGACAAGAAAATAAACAGGGCGAAATGAAAAAACCGGAAAATAATCCTAGACCAATTCTTGTTCAACCAGTTGCTGTTCAGTGTGTTAAAGATTCTATAGATAAGAAGGATGCCGCCGTTAAAGCAGCTATGACGCTTCGTTCTCAGACTGTTTTAAGTTCACTTGATTCAAGAAATTCTTGCCAAAAATTATCACTTGATAAATTAACTGGCAAAGAACAGTTTGATGCTAATAAGGTATGTGTTGATACTTACCAGAAGGCAAACCAGGACAATAATAAAATTTTTGAGGTATCAAGAGATGAATCCTGGAAAGTGTATAGAGATGCTTTAAAGGTTTGCTCATCACTACAGTTAGCAAGCACATCAACAACTACAATCTCTAGTTCAAGTGATTCAGTAGAAAAATCAGGAGAGGGTGCTGGAGAAATTATGATTAATGATGGTGAAAATCTTAATCCAATTCAATAATAGTTAGTAAAAAATATTTAAAAAATACGGGTCACCCCGTATTTTTTATTTGGCTTTGTTTTTAAAATTTATAAATGTTTTTCAATTTCGGCAAATACTTCGGGTATACTTAAAGTACCGTCAATTTCAACAAATTTTCCTTTTTCTTTGTAGTATGCAATTAATTCACTTGATTCTTTGCGGAAAACATCTAGGCGGCTATTCACAACTTTGGGATCTTTATCGTCAGCTCGTCCGCCAACCTCTGCTCTGTCACTGATTCTTTTTTGAGCCTCTTCGTAACTAATATTCAAAAGAATAAACAAATCAAATTCTACAGCAGTTTCGCTCATGATTTGATCAAGCATTTTTGCTTGAGGAATCATGCGAGGGAAGCCATCAAATACTAAGCCAGTTTCTTTGATCCCAGCGTCTATTTTCTTTAAAACCTGTTTCATTAAATCATCTGGAATTAGAACGCCAGCATCAACACTTTTTTTAATTTCTTGCCCAAGTTCGGAGCCGGATTCAATCTCAGCTCTTAAAGTTTCACCCATACCAAATTGGCGGAAACCGTATTTTTCGCATAATAAATCCGCTTGAGTGGTTTTGCCAGCTGCTGCTAAACCATATAATGAGATAATTTTTTTCATATTACTTGAGATAATTTTTAGATTATTAGAAACAAAGTAATATAATAACAATAATATATTAATTAGACAAGGGTTTTTAAAAGAAAATATTAAATTTAGCGTACTATTAAGTAAGCTGACTAAAGTGTTATACTTAAAAGCATGAATATTTTAGAGCAAGCAAATAATGATATTTCTAATCTTAGCGACCTCGAGCTCGTGGGGTTAACTTTGGCTAATCAAAATAACTTTGTATATATAGTCGATAGGTATAAAGGGAAATTGTCTAGTTATATTAAAAGACTAACTAATGTTAATAACGAGGACGTTGAAGACCTTTTGCAGGAAATATTCATTAAGGTTTATTTGAATCTTAATGATTTTAATAAAGATTTAAAGTTTTCCTCCTGGATTTATCGTATTACTCATAATCAAGTAATTAGTAGTCATCGAAAGTTAAAAGCTAGGCCGGAGGGGTATTCAGTAACTATTGATGACCAGCTAGCTAATAGTTTGGCAGCTGAAATTGATATTAAAGGAAATGTTGATGCTAAAATTTTACAAAAAACAATTAGTTTAATTCTAAATAAGATTGATTCAAAATATCGAGATGTTTTAGTTTTGAAATTTTTAGAAGAGAAAAGTTATCAGGAGATATCTGATATTTTAAAAAAACCATTGGGGACAGTTGCTTCTTTAATGAATAAGGCAAAGCAAGAATTTAAGTTAGAGCTTGAGAATCAAAATTTTAAATTTTAATATATGTTAGATGAGAAGAATGCTGGTTTTGAAAGTAAATTACTAGCAAAAATTAAAGAATGTAAAATATGTCCAAAACCGCGTTGGCAGTTTTTGCTTAAGGATTATACAGTCTGGTTGGCCGGTATATTGTCTCTAATAATTGGCTCGGCGGCTATTTCAGTAATGATTTATTTATTTAAATTTAATGATTGGGAGATATATGAGCAAACTAAAAAGAGCTTTCTGGAATTTTTTATTTTAACTTTGCCTTATTTTTGGTTTGTATTTTTAGGAATTTTTGTTTTAATAATTTCTTATAATTTAAAACATACTAAGAGCGGTTATCGTTATACAACCTTCTATGTTATTGGAGCCTCTGTAATATTAAGTATAATTTTAGGCACAATTTTTTTCTTTGCAGGTCTGGGCGAAAAATTAGATAATATTTTAGGTAGCCAAGCTCCTTTCTACGATCAAGTAATAAATCGTCATGTTGATTTTTGGTCTAAGCCGAGTGAGGGGCGTTTATCTGGAGTGGTTATAGGAATTGATGACGGAGGTAAATTCATTTTAATTGATAGGGGCGGAGAAGAGTGGCTTGTTAATACAGAAAAATCTCAGCCTTTCACTAAAGAAATAATTATTATCAGCCAACCAATTCGCTTATTGGGCGAGGAGACTGATGATCATGAATTTAGCGCTGTTAAAATTTTGCCTATGAATGCCGGCCGCAATTTTTTTAATCGTCTTAATGGAATGATGTCTCCCATGAAACAGAAAATGAAAGTTAATAATTTACCGCCGGTATTGATTATGAACCCCTAAAATATATAATAAAGAAATTATTTTTGTTTGCGTATTATTAAAGTGAAGGACGAAAGATATCGCGTCCGATTAATAAATTAACTTAAATTTTATGAAAAACAAAAAATTATTTATATCTGGCCTCGCGATTATGATTGCAGCGGCTGCTGTAATTGGATTAACTAATGTTTCAAGCGCAGCCAATCTTTCTAAAGTAAATAGAGGTTTAAATACTGGTAATCCCACGCAAAATTTAAATGGTCTTAACCATAAACCAGGTGATAGTAAATTAGTTAATCAGGCGGATAGATTAAAGAGGCAGCAAGCGGTTGAGGCTGCTATAACTAATGGAGATTACAACGCTTGGGTTGTGGCCGTTGGTGTTAATAATCCAATGTTAACTAAAATAACTAAAGATAATTTTCCGAAGTTAGTTGAGGCTCATAATTTAAGAAAGCAGGCTGATTCAATAATGACAGAGCTAGGAATCGAAAAAGGCGCTGGTCAGGGAATGGGTTTTGGAAAAAATGGCTCTATAAAATAATTGGTTAAAATAAAGGACGAAAGCCATTCTACATATTAAGCCCTAAAGCAAAAACACTCTTGGTTCAAATTGAACTAGGGGTGTTTTTTAACATATTCTTTAATTTGTGTTAATATTAAAGTATATATAAAAAATAATCATTATTAGTATGAACACAAAATTAAAAAACTTTGGTTTGTTGATTTTTTCCGTAGCCATTCCGCTTATAGTTGGCTTTTTGGGATCGCTCTTAACAACCCCAAGTATTGATACTTGGTATATGGCCCTAAATAAACCTAGCTTTAATCCGCCCAATTGGTTATTTGGACCTGTTTGGACAATCCTTTTTATTTTAATGGGAGTCGCCTTATTTTTAGTTCTTAGAGACGGTCGAGAAAGCAAGCAATTTAAGGCAGCTTGCTGGAGTTTTGGGGCGCAACTCTTTCTTAATATTTACTGGTCGTTTCTTTTCTTTTTTGTAAAAGAACCGCCTTTAGCTTTTTGGGCAATTATTTCTTTAATGTCTATGGTGGTGGTTAATATATATTATTTTTATCAAGTTAAAAAAGCCTCGGCTTATTTATTAATTCCTTATCTTGCCTGGATAACTTTTGCCTCAGTTTTGAATTATTTAATTTGGTACTTAAATTAAGAATATGTTTAATCTGCGCAAGTTTGACTATAAGAAGGAAATATTTTCAATTAGTTTAATTGTAATTAGTCTTTTTTTGGGAGTAATTTTTTATAAAAATTTTCCCGCCCAAGTCCCTTCGCACTGGAACATAAACGGAGAAGTAGATGCCTATAGCGGCCCGTTTATAGCCGCTTTCTTGCTGCCAATAATGATGACGGCGATGTATATTTTGTTTTTAGTTATTCCATATCTGGACCCTAAGAAGGAAGCATATATGGAAATTGATTCTGTTTATCCTAAGTTTAGGGATCTGATTCTCGGCTTCTTGTTTGTTTTGTATATTCTGACTGGGTTAAACGGTTTGGGATATGAACTTAATATTGGTTTTTATATTCCGGTTATGGTTGGATTTATGTTTATGATTATTGGCATACTCCTTAAAAAAGTAAAAATGAATTGGTTTATGGGGATTCGCACTCCTTGGACATTGTCGTCTGAATATGTTTGGAATAAAACAAATAAAATGGGAGGAGTAGTTTTTACCATTTCCGGATTTTTAATAGCCGGGACCGCCTTAGTCCCTAATAATTTTAAAATAGCTTTTTTTATAATAGCTATCGCTTTAATTATTTTTACGCTTCCAATTTACTCTTATTATTTATACGTGCAAGAAAAAAAACAGAAGAAATAGATTATTTATTCGGCTTACAGCCCACGATTTATGTTAAAAGACATTCCTCTTGCAACTTTTTTTCGTCCAAAAAATTTAGATGAGTTTGTCGGCCAAGAAAAGAATATTGGCGCTAAGACTTGGCTTTATCAGGCCATTAAAAGTGACAAAGTTCCATCTTTAGTTTTTTGGGGTCCGCCGGGTAGTGGTAAAACCACCCTGGCCTTTATTGTTGCGAAAGAAACTAAATCGGAATTTCACGAATTAAGTGCGACTTCTAGCGGCATTAAAGATTTAAAAGTAATAGTCGATAGGGCCAAGGAGAGCAAGCGCCTAGGAACAAAAACAATTTTGTTTATTGATGAAATTCATCGTTGGAATAAGGCCCAGCAAGATGCTCTTTTGCCGCAAGTAGAAAATGGAACGATAACGCTGATCGGAGCAACGACAGAAAATCCTAGCTTCGCTGTTAATGGCGCCTTGTTGTCGCGAGTAAAGGTTATTGTTCTTGATGCACTAACAGGAGAGGATTTAGAAATAATTATTAAAAGAGCGGCAAAAACATTAAAAGTAAAAATATCCGCAGAAGTTAGTGGTTTAATTTCCAAACTTGCCAATGGCGATGCTCGAAGGGCGCTGGGAATTTTAGAGAGTGCGGTTGAACAAAACAGTAATAATGAAAAAGTTACCGCCCAACTCATTAAAGAAATTATTAATAAGCCAAATTTATTGTATGATAAAAAAGGCGAAGAGCATTATAATATAATCTCCGCCTTGCATAAATCGATGCGCGGCTCTAATGCCGACGCGGCCGTTTATTATTTGGTTCGTATGCTAGAGGCTGGCGAGGATCCTTTATATATCGCCCGTCGTTTGGTTAGATTTGCCAGCGAAGATATAGGATTGGCTAATAATAGTGCTTTAATGTTAGCTATGTCAGTCTTTGATGCCTGCAAAAATATTGGTATGCCTGAGTGTGGTGTTAGCTTGGCTCATTGTGTTATTTATTTAGCTAAATCACCTAAAAATATTGCCGCTTATTCGGCTTATAGCAAAGCTAAGGCCGAAGTTGAGCTTTCTGGTAACTTGCCAGTCCCGCTTCATTTAAGAAATGCGCCGACTAAGTTTATGAAGGAAATTGGATATGGAAAAAATTATAAATACACTCCACTAGAAGACGATAGTAGTCAAGAATATTTACCAGAAAAAATTAAGGGTAAAAAATTTATTTAGTTTATTTCTAGATTTAACTTTAAGACGTTATTCTCGCTTGATAAACTAATTCCTTGGTAGCGGCTATCTTTATAAAGAAATGAAAAATATTGATCAAGCTCTCTGTCTATGGTTCCGCTTACCCAAGAAGAGGGAATTGGAACACCATATATTTTTGTTTTCGAGATATTTAATTTAATTTTATTGTTCTCATCAGTTAATTGAAAATTGAAAGAGAAGCGACCCTTAAGAATTCTTTTAAAATCTGCCGAGACATTTAAAACATTATTTTCATTAGTTAATTTAAAATTACTTAGAAGCGGCGTCTTTGCTTTCCCGCTTTCACTATTAAAAAGATAATTTAATTCAGCGGTCGTAAACCAAAAATTATTGTTGTTAGCGATAACTGCATTCATGTCTTTTTTTTCGAAGCTTGCGTTCCATATTTTATATTTAGCATCAGCTGATAGTTTCTCAGCTTCGGAGAGCTCAGCAGCTGGGGTTACAATTTTTGTCTCTACCTTGGCGGCGGGCTTATCCCAGAACCAAAAGGCAGAGGCAGATAACGGCATTATTAATAAAATAAAAGCCGAAAGGAGAAGAATCTTTTTTAATTGTGTCATATATTTAATTTAATAAATTACTACTATATTATAGCTCTTTTTCTTATATTTTGTCAGCTTTGTAGTAATTTTCCAGCTTGTTTAGGGCTAGTTTATATCCGCGACCATTGAAAGTATGGATAAGGTTGCGGTTTTTATTTTGGTTTAGCTTTTTTCTTAGACTGGCAACATGTGATTCAATCGAATTTGAGAATGGATCAGCGTTATAGTCCCAGACATGTTCAAGCAGTTGTTGTCTGGAAACTATTAAACCACGATTGCGAAGTAAATATTCTAGTAAGGAATATTCCCGACGGGTTAGGTATAATTCTTTGCCACTTCGTCGAATTATTTTTGTTTTAGTGTTTAAGGTTAAATTATCAATTTTTAATAAATCATACTCAACTTTGGCTGGTCGTTTTAAAATTGCGTTAATATGCATTAGTAATTCATCAAATAAAAACGGTTTACTAAGATAATCATCGACTCCTAAATTAAACATTTGTTCCTTCGTTTGAATCTCTGATTTTATGGTTAACATTATAACCGGAGTGTGTTTTTTTTCATTTCTAATTTCACGTAAAACCTCGGGACCGTTCATCTTTGGTAAAATATAATCAAGTATTATGAGATCATAATTACCAGTCCTGCCTAAAAAAGCCCCCCTTTCTCCGTCGCTAGCAGTTTCCACGGTGAAAAGCCTCGATTCTAATCCTTGTTTAATAAATTCGACGATAGCACTCTCGTCATCAATAATAAGAATTTTCATAAATGTTTTTGCCTCAATCTAGGCAGATGGCCCCTGCTTAGACGAGCGGTATTAATTATTAATCATTATATTATAGTGGGTAGTCGTTGAATTATTTTTAAATTATTTATAAATTTATTATAAATATTGTTAATAAGTTTAGAGTTGCTAAAAATGAAGGGAAATAGTAAGATTATAGATATGAATAAGGTATTATCAAATCAAGAACCTAAGGGAACTCGGGACTGGCTACCGGAGGAGTTTTTGGTTAGAAAGTATATTTTTGATACCTGGAGAACAGTTTGTTTGCGTTATGGATTTGAAGAATATCTAACTCCATTAGTTGAAAATGCGGATATTTATAGAGCTAAATCAGGTGAGGATATTGGCGGCAAAGAGCTGGTAACTTTTGAGGATCTAGGTGGCAGGGAGTTATCGATTCGTCCAGAGATGACTCCGTCAGTTACTAGAATGGTAACTAAGGTCTACGGGTCAGCTCCAAAGCCATTGAAGTATTTTTCAATCGCTAACTTCATGCGCAATGAAAAGCCCCAAAGAGGGCGTAACCGTGAATTTTGGCAATTAAATTGTGATATATTTGGTAGTGATAATCTAGCGGCTGATTTAGAGATTTTACAGTTAGCTCTTGATTTAATGATAGAGTTGGATGCACCACAAAATTCATTTTCTTTGGCGATTAATAATCGAAAATTAATTGATGCTGTTTTAGAATTAAGTGGTACGAATAATTTGAATAAAGAATCTAAAATTTTAGTAGTTAGAACTTTAGATAAATGGAGTAAATTAAGTAGCGAAATTATTGCTACTAGGTTTGAAGAGGCTGAACTTGATAAAAAAGCAATAAGAATTTTAGAAAAATTCATGGCTAGCTCTAGCATTGAAGGTTTAATAAAAGAATTGCCAGAGTTGAAAGACAATATTGGATTATTAGAAACTAAAAAAATAATAGAAAATTTAGACAGTTTGGGTTACGGAGAATTGATAGAATTTAATCCGACTATCATACGTGGTTTTGATTATTACGATGGAATGGTTTTTGAAGTTTTTGATAAAAATCCAGAAAATAATAGAGCCATGTTTGGCGGTGGTCGTTATAACGGCTTAGCTGAAATATTTGGAGAAAAAAATTTCCCATCGGTTGGTTTTGCGCCTGGAGATGAAACAACTAAATTATTTTTAGAATCTTGGGGGTTAATTGATAGAATTTTGCTCGGTCAACCGGAAAAATATTACCTGCCTTTATTAGATATGAATTTACAAGCCAAAGTAAATAATTTAGCTAAAGAATTACGAGGGAGAGGGCTAAATGTTTTAGTTGGGCTTGAAGAGCAAAAAATTAACAAGGCGCTTGAGTTTGCAAATAAAAAGCAAGTTTCAACTTTAGTTATTTACGGAACTAATGAAGCTGAAAATGGTATTTGTAAATTTAAAAATATGATTAGCGGAGAAGAGAGGATAGAGAAGGCTTAACTTTAAAAGATAAATATAAATCAACAAAACTATGGAAAGTCTTAAAGAGAGTTTCGTTTCAAATGAAAATCACAAATTTAAGTATCGTTTCGGAAAAGTTTTGGCATCCTCTTTGTCTGGTTTCTTGACAGGCATTATAGGCACGATTATCTTCTTTTTAGCTTTTTTTGATGTTGCTTTAAAGCAATAATTATCTAATTTAGAGATTTTTAACTAAATTTAGGAAAATATATCAAATATATGTATTTTTTTGTTTGATTATTTGACATTAATTAAGTTATCTTGTAATATGTATAGGTTGTTGGTTCGCCCTACGCGACTTAAAAAACGTCGCGTTTTATTTTGCTAAAATTAATAAAAATATATGGAAATTAGAAATATTGCCATCATCGCTCACGTTGACCATGGCAAGACAACTTTAACCGATGCTTTACTCAAGCAAACTGGCATGGTTGAAGATAATATTAGTATGGACAGTAACTCTATCGAGCAAGAAAGAGGTATTACTATTTATGCTAAAAATTGTAGTCTTTTTTATAGAGATACAAAAATTAACATTGTTGATACTCCTGGCCATGCCGATTTTAGTTCTGAAGTTGAGCGTGTTTTGCGTTCCATTGATTCAGTTCTTTTAGTAGTTGATGCTCAAGAGGGTCCTATGCCTCAGACTAAATTTGTTTTGAAAAAATCTTTAGAACTTGGTTTAAAACCTATTGTTGTTATCAATAAAGTTGATAAACCAGCCGCACGTCCAGCTATTGTTTCGGAAATGGTTTATGAATTATTTTTAGACTTAGGCGCGACTGATGAACAGTTAGACTTCCCAGTTATTTACGCAATCAGTAAACAGGGCAAAGCCGGATTAGAGGTTGATAATTTAGCCGATGATCTTAACCCATTACTCGATTTAATTTTAGAACACGTTGGCGCGGCGGCTACTCCGGAAATGGTGACCATGCCACTTGCCGCTCAGCCTTTTAATTTAGCTTATGATAATTTTTTAGGTCGTTGTGCGATTGCTCGTATTTATCAGGGAACGGTTAAAACTGGTCAAACGGTTTACGTTGAAAATTTAGCAGGAGACACAAGATCTGGAAAGATTACTAAGCTATTCACTTTTAGTGGTTTAGCGAGAAAAGAAATCACTGAAGCGATTGCGGGTGACATTGTTTTGATTGCTGGTTTAACTGATATCTTTATCGGCGAAACAGTTTCTGAAAATGCTGATCAAGTAGCTCTTCCGGCTATTTCAATCGATGAGCCAACTATTTGTTTAAATTTTTTAATTAATAATTCTCCTTTTGCTGGTCGTGAAGGAAAGTTTGTAACTAACCGTCAGCTTAAAGAACGTTTAGAAAAAGAATTAGAAGTTAACGTCGGATTGAAAATCGACTTTTCAGATACGAATTTTTATAAAGTTTTTGGTCGCGGCGAATTACACATTGCTGTACTTCTTGAAAATATGCGCCGTGAAGGTTATGAGCTTCAAGTTTCCCAACCTCAGGTTATCGTTAAAGAAGAGGATGGCGTCAAATTAGAACCATTTGAGGAAATCACAGTTGATATCCCAGAAAACTGTGCGGGCGTTGTTATTGATAAGATGTCTCGTCGTAAAGGTCAGATGACTGATTTGAAAACACATAATGGGCAAACTAGAATTATTTTTGCTATTCCAACTCGTGGTATTTTAGGTTACAGAGACGAATTTGTGGTTGATACTCGTGGCGAAGGAATTTTATGTTCTCATTTTATTGGTTTTAGGCCTTGGGTGGGTGAAATTGAAAGAAGTCAGCTTGGCTCTATGGTTTCCATGGTAACTGGCAAAGCTTTAGCTTTCTCTATCTGGAATTTACAAGATCGTGGTGTTATATATATTCAACCAAATATTGATGTATATGAAGGCATGGTTGTTGGTAACGTGGCTAAAGGAAACGACATGGCTGTTAATCCAATTAAAGGTAAAAAACTAACTAACGTTAGAGCATCGGGCTCCGACGATGCAATTACTCTAACCCCACCCTGGGAAATTACTCTTGAACGTGGTTTAAGTATCGTTAATGGAGATGAATATTTAGAAGTTACCCCTCAGAGTATAAGATTGCGTAAGAAATTTTTAACTGAAAATGATAGAGCAAAAGCTAAACGCTAAATAATAGAAAATATAAAAAGAGCCATTAATTTGGCTCTTTTTTGGTTAAATAGCTTGACTGAACTTGGGGGCAATGATATATTAATTTATCAATCTGAACATTTAAAATTTAATAAAATCATCCTAAAAATACAGACACCATGGAAAAAGAAAAAATGAAGTTAGATGTGCTGGCCGCTTTAAGGCAGTACTCTTTAGTTTTAGATGTTAATAGAAAAATCTCAGAAGTTAGAAAATTAAAAGAAGAACTTGAAAAATTAAGCAAGCAAGATAATCTTGTTATTTTTCAAAAAGAAGTGAGCATGGAATTTGTCAAAGCTTGCAACGGAAGCATGTTCCATGAAGATAGAGGCACTTTAGATAAGATAAATATTTCTTGCTCATTGCGAGTCAAAGATAGTTTCCGTAGCCTTTCTGATTTTTTTCTTCGGATGCATCTTTATAGCGGTGAGAATACCTACTCGTTTATAATTGCTAAAAACAAGGGTGGCGATGCTGGTTATTTGGTTCAAACTAAAGATAAGGAGCTACTGATTGAAGATGGTGGAGGAGCTTTTGTTCGATTTCTTTCGGCTGAAGATTTCCACAAAGTAATAAATTATTGTGATGAATCGATTGAAATGGTCAATGTTTTTTTAAAAGAAGATAAGTTGGTCCGTCATTTGAATGCACTAATAGTTGGTTTTGACTAGTTTATAAAAATAAAGCTCCGATATTGGAGCTTTTTTATTACAGAAGATTTTTATTTTTTAACCATTTCTTTGATAGGACTAAAGCTAAAACGATGAAGCGGGCAGGGACCAAGTTCGGCTATTTTAGCAAAGTGTGCTTTTGTGCCATATCCTTTATGTTTAGAGAATTCATATTCAGGGTACTCTTTATCAATTTCACTCATCATCCAGTCTCGACTTACTTTAGCGATGATTGAGGCAGCGGCAATGCAAAAAACTTTCGCATCCCCGCCAATAATAGCTGTTTGTGGTTTTTCTAGCTTAGGAATTTTAAAATTTCCATCGACTAAAATATAATCCGGTTCAATCTTTAATTTTTTAATTGCTCGACGCATGGCCAAAAAACTGGCCTGGAGAATATTAATCTTATCAATAGTTAAATTATCAACTACTCCAATCTCAACCGCTAAAACCTTCTCTTTAATAATGCTAAATAGCTTCTCGCGTTTTTTGGCGCTTAATTTTTTTGAGTCAGCCACCAGCGCCAAATCATCACTATCAATTTTGAAATTCTTATCAATCACAACACAAGCGGCAACCACTGGTCCAGCCAATGGGCCTCGGCCAGCCTCATCAACTCCACCTATAAAATTATGGCCAAGTTTGAAAAAATTATGTTCAGTCTTTAAATCCAGCATATTGATGTTATAATATTACTATTATACCATAAAAACGTGTTATAATATCAAAGTAAATAATAATTTCAATAATATGGACAAAAACAAAGAACGAGACGAGCTTTTAGCTCTAATTGCTTCCGAGGAGGAGACAGAAAGCAGTTTAATCTGGCTTTATGACACTCTTCTAGGATTAGGTGTCGAAAATTGCTTTCCGCCGGAGTCTGGTCGAGAAATCCGAGAAGGCATGAAAACTTTAGCTGATGAATCTCGGGTTCATCGTCTAATGATTGATAAGATTAAGAATAATTATAAAAATTAATTTTATGAATAATTCAAGTTGCCAAATGAGTAAATCTGGTATTTTAAGTAATTTAGATAAGGGAATGGAATCTGAAAAAAGATGCCTTGATTTGTGCGGGGATCTTTTGCCATTAATAGATAATGCCGAGGACAAAGAAGACATAAAAAAAATTATGGTAGATGAAGCGAGACATATTGAAATAACTCAAAAATTAATCGATATTGTTAAGCTTGATTATAATGGCGCCGAAGAATAATTTTTAGATATGAAAAAATCATATTTTTTGCTGATTGTCGTTGGCTTAATTTTGTTTAGTGCTTTAATTATAAGGATAAGTGGTTTTGGAGTTATAGCGCCAGTCACCGATAATAATAAAAAAGACATAAACATAGTTGGAAACGACAGAGATGAACATGGCTGCATTGCTTCGGCGGGTTATATTTGGTGTGAAGCAAAACAGAAATGCTTGCGTTCCTGGGAAGAAACCTGTGAACTAGTTGAGGGTAAAGATAAATTAGCCACCGAAGATTTACAGGCCTCTTTTTCTAAAGATGCTTTAGTTAGCACTCCAAAACAAAATGAAGTAATTAGTTCGCCGTTAAAAGTTGAGGGGTCAGTTGTTGGCAACTGGTTTTTTGAAGGATCGCTGCCCGTAAAACTAGTTGACTTTCAAAACAATGTCATCAGTTCTTCTCAAGCAAGATCTGAAGGTGATTGGATGACTGAAAAGCCAGTTAGGTTTAGTGCCAATTTAGAATTTACAACCACGGCCACAAGCGGATATTTAATAATTTTTAAAGATAATCCGTCAGGATTGCCAGAAAACGATGGTGAAATTAGAGTGCCAATAAAATTTAAGTAAATATAAAAAATATATGGGGATAGACTATTTATCCGGTATCAAGGCTGGAGATATAATTGATTTAAGTCGATTTGAAAAGAAGAAGAAGGAAATTAATCCCGAGCATTATTTAGCTTGCTTAAAAGAAAATTTATTAAAGATGGCTGCGGAAAATAATGAATACTTTCCTGATTTTTTAGATAATGATGGGAAGATAAGTTTATCCGGAAGAGAAGCTGAGTCTGATAAAGCCTTGACACTCGCCCAAGAAGAAGGTTTCAGTGCTAGTTCAGGAAAAGATTTAAAAACTTGGCGCGACGCGACTGAAAAAAAATCTTCTAATTTGACTGAGATTGCCATAACCATTATGCTCCATAAAATTCTTAAAAAAGATTTTATCGTCGCTCGAGCTTCAAATTACGATGATTATAATAACGGAGTTGATAATGTTTTAGTTGATAAGTTAAGTGGTGAAGTTGTCTGTGGTTTTGATGAGGTTCTTAGTAATATTGCTGATGACGGTGGCGCTAAAAAAGAAGCAAAACTGGAAAAAATAATGGCTAAGGGCGGAGCGAGAATAAAATATGGCGCAAAACTTGAGAATGGAAAATTGGTTCGTTCAGAAGTGAGAAATATACCAGCTTTTTATATGTCGCTTAGCAAGGACGAACTAGCTAATCTGCTTGAAAGTATAAAAAATAATCCTAGTGAGATAGGCTTAGTCGAAGAGAATATTTTTAACAAATTAATTAATTCGTTAGAGGCCCAAGCCCTTAACCAAGATTTAAATGAAAGTTTAAAAGAAAAAACTAGCTTGATATTAAAGAAATTAAAAGAAGCTATATCGAGAGATCAAAAAATTGCCGCTTAAATAAGATAGAAACTTAGAATTATTTTATGCCAAAACTATTTTTATATAATACTTTGTCTCGTCAGGAAGAAGAATTTTTACCAATTAATAAAAATATAGTTGGTTTTTATACTTGCGGGCCAACAGTTTATAATTTTGCCCATATTGGGAATCTAAGAACATATTTATTTGAAGATTTTTTAAAAAGAGTTTTAAAATACAATAATTTTAAAGTGCAACATGTAATGAATATAACTGATGTCGGTCATTTGACTGGCGACATGGACATGGGTGAAGATAAACTTGAACTAGGCGCAAAGCGAGAAGGGAAAAGCGCTTGGGAAATCGCTCTTTATTACGAAGAAGCTTTTAAGAATGATTTAAAGTTATTAAATATTGAAGAACCGGATATATATGCGCGAGTAACTGATAACATTCCTGAGCAAATTAATTTGATTAAAATTTTAGAGAGCAAGGGCTATACCTATAAAATAAGCGATGGACTTTATTTCGATACTTCTAAGATTAAAGAATATAATAAATTAAGCCATTTGCCACTTGAGGAGTTAAAAGAAGGTGCGCGCGTAGAGATAAATGCTGAGAAGAAAAATCCAACGGATTTTGCGTTGTGGAAATTTTCTCCGGCAAATTCTAGTCGTCAAATGGAATGGGAGTCGCCTTGGGGAGTGGGCTTTCCTGGCTGGCATATCGAATGCTCGGCTATTAGTTTGAAGTATTTAGAAAATCAGCTTGACATTCATTGTGGCGGAATTGATCATATAAATATTCACCATACTAATGAAATTGCCCAGTCAGAAGCGGCGACAGGAAAGAAATTCTTTAATTATTGGATGCATGGCGCCTTCTTAAATATTAAAGGAGGAAAAAAAATGGCTAAAAGTGACGGAAACTTCCTGACTTTAGAGAATGCTTTAGTAGCTAGAGATATTAATCCGCTTGCTTATCGTTTTGCCGCACTGCAATTAAATTATCTTAAACCCATGGAGTATAGTGAGGCCAGTATTAAGCAGGCTAGTGAAGGTTTAAATAGCTTAATAAATCAAGTGGCTACGCTAGGAAAAGAAATCGGCAAAATCAACCTTGAATATAAAGATGAATTTATTAAGGCAATTAATAATAATATAAATTTGCCCCAAGCCTTGGCCCTAGTATCATCTGTTTTAAAATCTAAATTAAATTCGGCTGATAAACTGGCAACTATTTTAGATTTTGATAAAGTTTTTGGTTTAAGATTAGACTTGGCTCAAAATAATATACATCCCGAATTAAGCTTAAATAGCCTGGCGGATAATATTCAAGCGCTTGTTAAGGCTCGTCAGACGGCTAGAAATGAAAAAAATTGGGAGGAATCGGACCGCTTGAGAGAGGAAATAAAAAAGAATGGATATGTAATTGAGGATGTCTCTGATGGTTTTAAAATTAGTCTTTTGTAGTTATTATTGAGTTATTAAATGATAAATAATTTTTGGTTAAAACTAAAAAAACAAAAAAGAGAAATTTTAGCTCTTGCTCCAATGGCTGGCTTTTCTGATTCGGCTTATCGTCAAATATGTAAAAAATATGGCGCTGATGTTTTATATAGTGAGATGGCCTCAGCAACAGCTCTTTTTTATAATCAAAAGATTAAAGGTAATACAACTCTTGATTTATTAAAGTTTGAAAGAAAAAAAGAAAAGTATTATGTAGTTCAATTATTTGGATCTAATCCAGAACACTTTGCCGTCGCAACTCGAATTATCACTAAAGAGATTAAACCAGACGGAATAGACATAAATTTTGGTTGTCCAGTTCCTAAAATAATTAAGCAAGGCGCTGGCTCAGGTCTAATGAAGAATTTAAAAAATTCTCGAGCCGTTATTGAGTCTGTTTTAAATAATACTAATTTGCCGGTTTCAATAAAAATTCGTCTTCAGGCCGGTGTAGTTAGCGCTGAGCAATTCTTAACAAATATTTCCGACTTGCCAATAGCGGCCTTAATGATACATGCTAGAACTTTAAGCCAGGGTTTTGCCGGTGAGCCAGACTGGCAATCAGTTAAAGAAGCTAGAAAATATTTTAAAGGAATAATTTTAGCTAATGGCGGAATTAATGATTTAGCTAGTGCTAGAAAAGCTCTTAAAGAAAGTAAGGCAGAAGGCCTAGGTTTAGCGCGAGGTGTATTAGGCAGACCTTGGCTCTATAAAGAAATAAAAAACAATAAAATAATTAATTTAAGCCAGAAACAAATTTTTAAATTAGCAATTACTCATGCTGAGCTTGAAAAAAAACAAAAGGGTAGTAGAGGCATAATTGAATTTCGTAAACATTTAGTCTGGTATATGCAGGGCATGACTGGCGCAGCAAAATTAAGAGAACAACTAGTAAGAATAAATAGTTTGGCTGACATAAAAAAAATTTTAAAATAAATTATGACTCTATATATAAATACAAGTTTGCCAAATGAAATCATCATTAAAATTATTAAAGATGATAAAGATTTATTTATTAAAAAAATAAAAGCCGAACGTAAGCAGTCTGAAAAACTACTACCATCAATTAACAATCTTCTGATTTCTAAAAAAATTAAATTAAATCAATTGAAAAAAATTATTGTTGCAAATTTCGGTGGAAGTTTTACTTCGCTCAGAATTGGCGTTATAACTGCTAATGCACTTGCTTATGCGTTAAATATTCCGGTAGAAGCAGAAATAAAAAATAAAAAAAATAAATCATTTTCTAAATATTCTTTGGTTGAGCCGATTTATGACAGGGAACCAAACATAGGAATTTCAAAAAAAGCTCTATTATAAGCCTGTGCGCTAGTTGTTGAAAACTTTTAGACAATTCTGACAAATTATTTTGAATAATATAATCCACTTGTTAATAAGTGGGTTTTTTTGTTGTTTTTTGGCTTATATAAGCTAAAAGAATAGTGTTGACCCTAGGGTTTAAGTGGTGTATAATTAAACTTGTAAGGTGAATTGTGGGGAATGAAGGTGAATATATATTTTAAATCCCACATTCATTAATAAAATCCTATGTTTATTGGTGAATACAATCACAGCCTCGACGATAAAGGACGCTTAGCTATTCCAGCTAAGTTTCGTATGATTTTAAAAAAAGGAGCAGTTGTTACCAAAGGTTTAGACAATTGCTTATTTTTATATTCAAAAGAGCAATTTGAAACTATTGCTAAAAAGTTTGCCGCTTTACCTATTAGTCAAGCTAAGGCGCGTGCTTTTAGTCGTCACATGCTAGCTGGAGCGATGGATGTTGAATTTGATAATCAAGGAAGAATTACTTTGCCTGAATATTTACGAAATTTTTCTAGCTTAAAAAAGAAAATAATTGTGGCTGGCTTATATAACCATTTAGAAATTTGGGATGAGGCTACTTGGAATAAATATAAAGGTGAAAGTGAAAAAAATAGTAATGCTATCGCTGAAGAATTAGGAGACTTAGGAATTTAATTAATATGACTTACCAGCATATTCCTGTCATGTTAAATGAAATTATCGAATATTTAAAACCAAAAAGTGGAAAAAAATATATTGACTGTACTTTGGGTGGTGCCGGATACACAATTGCAATTGCTAAATATGCCGGTGGTAAAGGAAGTGTGGTTGGAATAGATTTGGATGAGCTGGCTATAAAAAATGCGGAGTTAAAAATAAAAGAACAGAAATTAGAAAATATAACACTGATTAATGATAACTTTAAAAATCTTAAAGAAGCGATTGTTAACAAATTTGGATTAGAATATAGAGTTGATGGAATAGTTTTTGATTTAGGTTTATCATCGGCTCAACTTGATGATGAGGCTCGAGGCTTCTCGTTTAAAGGCGAAAGACCGCTTGATATGTCTTTTGGGCCAGTAAACGAAAGATCAACTGAAGAAATTGTTAATCATTATGACTTGCTTGAGCTTACAAGAATATTTAGAGAATACGGTGAAGAAAAACACGCCTATCAAATAGCCAAAGCAATTGTTAGTGAAAGAAAAGTTAAAAGAATAAAGACCACCCTTGATTTAGTTAGTATTATTGAGAAAGCAATCCCATTTAGATATAGATCAAAAATTCATCCGGCTACCAGAATTTTCCAAGCCTTGAGAATGGAAACGAATGAAGAGCTAAATAGTTTACTTGAAGTATTGCCCGATGCTCTAGATCTTCTTAAGCCTAAAGGGAATTTAGTGATCGTCTCATTCCATAGTGGGGAAGATAGAATAGTAAAAAGATTCTTTAAATCAAGAACGGATATAAAAATATTAACCAAGCGTCCGCTTATTCCAACTGAGGCTGAAACTGAAGAAAATCCGCGCGCGCGTAGTGCAAAATTACGTGTCGCAGAAAAAATTTAGATAATTTTTAGATTAATATAATTTCCTTATCAGTATGACTAAAGTCATGAGTTGCTATCAAGCACAATCAAGCCGCCCTAATCAAGGTAAACGTCTAAATTTAAGATGTTTCAATATTGGACTAGGGGTGGTAATTTTATTTTTAGGAGTCTTTTACTTGGTTAATGTCAGTGATTTAACCGTTAAGGGCTTTGCCTTGAAGGAGCTAAAAACTCAGGTTAGTATTTTGGCAAGTGAAAAATTAGACAATGATGAGAAGATAAATAATCTTCAATCATATTATTCTCTAAGTTCTCGAACACAAAAATTAAACATGGTAGCGATTGGTGAAATTGATTATTTATCTGTTCCTAGTGTCGTAGTCGCTCGTAAATAATTTAGTCTTTACTCTCAGATTTATGTGGCGAGAAATAAAAAGTAAGTGTCGACCTCAAAATAGCAAAATTAGTAATAATCGTCTTCATTTAGTTATGGCGATTATTTTTTTATTGTCTGGCGCCTTAGTATATAAATTATTCTCTGTCCAAATTGGACAGTTTGATTTATATACCGCCCTCGCTTCGTCACAGCATCAAGTATATAGTCAGTTAAAGTCTGATAGAGGAAGAATATTTTTAAGTGAAAGCATTAATGGTCAAGAAAAATTATATCCATTAGCTACAAATAAAGATTTCGCAAATATTTATGTTGTCCCTAAAGAAATAGTTAATCCGGTTGAAGTTGCAGAAAAGTTATATAAATATTTCGACGAGCCAGTCATTGCTAAGGAGAAATTAGCCATGAGCGCAACGAGTACCGAATATGGAGTTGCCTCAGCGACTAAGGAAGCAATTATAAGTAATTATTTAAAAAAGCTAGATAAGCCAGGTGATCCTTATGAGTCCTTGGATAAAAAACTTAGCATTGATGAACTAATAAAACTATATTCATACTTAGCTTCAACGGCTAGCTCGACTATTAATCCAATTAATTTAGAAGTAAGAAACGAGCAAGTTGTTTATAAAAAAAGTGCTAGTTCTACTGAAGTTTTTAAATTATTAGGCTTCGGTTTTGATTTGCAAAAGTTTAGGTATTATCCTGAGAAAGAAATGGGCTCTCATTTATTAGGTTTTGTTAGTTATGTTAATGACGAGGAGAGGGGTCGCTATGGATTAGAAGAGTTTTTTAATGATGATTTATTTGGTAAATATGGCTCTCTTAAATCAGAGAAGGCAGCTCAGAGTAATACCGTTATTGTAAATGATAGAGAATATATAAAACCGGAGAATGGTTCGGATATAATATTGACCGTCGATAGGAATGTTCAATTTGTGGCTTGTGAAAAGTTAAAAGAAGCTGTTAAGAAACACGGAGCTGATGGCGGTAGCGTGATAATTGTAAATCCAAAAACTGGCGCAATTATTGCTATGTGCTCAGTGCCTGATTTTGATCCAAATAACTATAAAGATGTTGGTAACATAAGAGTTTATAATAATCCAGCTATTTTTGATCAGTATGAACCCGGTTCAGTTTTTAAGGTTGTTACAATGTCGATTGCCGTTGATCAAGGAAGGGTGTCGCCATCTACTACCTATAAAGATGAGGGCAGGATAATGATTAATGGTTGGCCAAAGCCAATTAGCAATTCAGATTTTGATACTAAAGGTGCTCACGGCATAGTTGATATGAATGCGGTTTTAGAAAACTCGCTGAATACTGGAGCTATTTTCGCTATGCGTCAAGCGGGCCCAAAAGTCTTTGCTGACTATGTTAAAAATTATGGTTTTGGTGAAAAAACCGGGATTGAGCTTGGCTCAGAAAGTTCTGGTGATATAAATAATTTGCTTAAAGCTAAAGTTAAAGAAATCGATGCGGCAACCGCTTCCTTCGGTCAAGGTATAGCCGTTACGCCTCTCCAGATGATAATGTCTTATCAAGCGATTGCTAATAAAGGAATTCTAATGAAACCATATATAGTTAAAACAATTATTAGAAATGACGGTAAAAGAGAAGAAATTATTCCTAAACAGATTAGACGAGTCATCTCTGCTAAGACGGCTGACACTATATCAGCCATGCTTGTAAATATTGTTGAAAAAGGGCATTCTAGTAAGGCTTATATCCAAGGGTATTACATAGGCGGAAAGACTGGGACGGCCCAGATTGCCACCACGGGCGGTTATTTGAAAAATCAGTATATCCATACTTTTATTGGCATTGCACCAATCGAGAATCCTAGTTTTGTGATGCTGACAAAAATGGATAGCCCTAAGGATGTTACTTATGCCGAGGGATCAGTTGTTCCATTATGGAAAGATATTGCTGATTTTATGTTAAAGTATTACGAAGTTCCAAAAACTAGAAAATAGTATGAGAAAAATATTACAGCTAAAATTGAAAATTCTTTCACAGTTGATTTTGAAAAAATATCAGCCGGTTGTTATTGGTATCACCGGATCAATCGGTAAAACGAGCGCCAAAGACGCTACGTATGAAGTTTTAAAAGATAAATTAAGAGTTCGCACTAGCTTTAAAAATTATAATAATGAAATAGGGCTCCCGCTTACTATTATTGGTCTAGAATCTCCAGGCAGAAATCTTCTTGGGTGGTTTAAGATCTTTTTTAAAGCTTGGGGTTTAATATTAATCACAGATAAAAATTATCCACAAGTATTAGTTTTGGAAATGGGTGTTGATAGACCTGGCGACATGGATTATTTAACAAATATTGCGCCGGTTAATGTTGGCATTGTAACCGCAGTTAGTTATTCACATTTAGAATATTTTGGTAGCGTTATTAATATTAAAAAAGAGAAACAAGTATTAATTGAAAAATTAGATTCTAAGGGCCTAGCTATTTTAAATTTTGATAATGAGTATGTGCGAGAAATGGCTGACGTAAGTAAAGCGAGAATTTTAAGCTATGGATTAAACGACGGCGCTAATCTTCAGGCCCAAGATATAGTTTATAATTACACAAAAGAAGGCTATGATTTGTCGGGAATAAATTTCAAATTAAATTATAATGGTTCGATAGTTCCGGTAACGATGAAAAATGTTATGGCTGAAACTGCTCTTTATGCGGCCTTGGCAGCGGCAGCGGCAGCGATATATTTTGATTTCAATTTAATTGAAGTAGCCGACGCTTTAAGTGATTTTAGTTTGCCACATGGAAGAATGAATCTTCTTCCAGGAGTAAAACATACCTTTATTATTGATGATACCTATAACTCGTCTCCAGAAGCATCTCTTGCGGCGATTGAAACTTTAAGAAAAGTTAAGGTTGATGGCTCAGCTGAAAAATATGTTATCATGGGCGACATGTTAGAAATAGGAACTTATACTGAGGAGGGGCATAGGTTGGTCGGTAAGAAAATTGCCCAAAGTAATATTAAATTTTTGATTGCGGTTGGCGAAAAGTCTCGTGGCTATATTCATGGCGCCAAGGAAGAGGGGATGGAAGATGATTATATTTTCTATTTTGATAAGCCAGAAGAAGCGGCTAGCTTTGTTAAGGATAGAATTAAGGCGGGCGACGTAATGCTAGTTAAGGGTTCTCAGGGGGCACGTATGGAAAAAGTTGTTAAAGAGTTAATGGCTGAGCCAGATAGAGCTAAAGAGCTAATTGTTCGTCAGGGGAGTGAATGGGAAAATAAATAAAATAATTTTTAAACTAAAAATAAATAAAAAAGAGTCGCTAGCGACTCTTTTTTATTTATTTGCCTTGTTTTTTTCGATAAGATCCCAGAAATAGTTATATTCAGTTTCTCGGAAAGTAATGCCGGTAGTCAGAGTTTTTTCTCTTAATTTTTGGCATATTTCTTCGATAGAATTTTTCCCTAGTTTTCTTAGTCGATTTAATTGTTCTTTAGTATGGCCTATAAGTTGGAAAACATATGCAATATCTGATTCGTCGAGTACTTTAATTACTCGATTACTAAAACCTAAATCGCAAACCCTGGTAATTAATAGTTCTTCTATTTCCGTACTTAGCTTTGGGTTAGAAATTTTTTTAAGACCTTCGTATTTTTCTCGAAGTTCATCTCGTTCTTTAGTTAGTCTGGCGTTCTGTTCACGTAGAAGCTTAATTGTTTTTGCTTGGCATTGCTCAAGAGTTGGCATTTTCCCGCTTCCTTTTTTGGGATTACTATCTTGGGATAATTCTCCCTCCCAGAAACGGGTAAAAACGTGAGCGACATTAGAATTCTGACTTTCTTGTTCGGCTTCTTTAGTTGTTTTTTCTCTTTTTGTCCTAAAGACGTTTTTATTAAATACGATTGCGCATTCGTCCTCGGTTATACATGGATCATCTTCATAGCATATAAATTTTGGAATTATTCCTCCTAAAAATTTATATTCAAAAAAAGCATAATGATCGCGATGGGTACCGGAAATATCTTTGTCTGCATAGACCAGAGTACTTCCTAGAAAAACGATATTTTTTTTATTTGCTCGTCTTGAGAATGCGTAGGCAAAGCCTATGTCATTTTCAATTTGTTTGTGTAAAGCTTGAGCCTGATAAATATCGAGTGGCGCGTAGCCAGCATTAATTATTTCTTGCTCAAAATCTGAAATTTTTCTTATTTTTGATCCCAATGAGATAAAGCATAAATCATTTAAATTAAATCCTGTTATCATGTCGCCTTTTGAATTCGTAAATTTAAGCTTAAAGGTTCCATATTTTTTCTGAAATTCTTCGTCAAAAGAAAAGCTATTTCTTTCAACTTTAATGATAGTTGTTTCCGGGTTCTGTTTCTCGTCCATTTTGTCTGTATTATTTAATTTTTAAACTACAATTTTATACTTATTATATCCAAATAAGTTTAGTCAATTTAACATATTTATCCTTTAATTGTCAATGGCTAAATTGTCAATCTTATAAATAGCGTCTATACTAATATCATATGAAAATATTAATTTTAGGTGGTCGTGGTAACCTCGGCACCCAACTAACAAAAGCTTTTTCAACTGATTTTGAAACAATATCCTGGGATAGGGATGATTTAGATGTTTTAGATTTTCCTATATTAGCCGAAAAAATAAATGAATTGGTGCCAGATCTGATTATAAATACCGTGGCTTATAATGCGGTTGATAAATGCGAAGATAAAAAAGAATATGAATTAGCACTTTCGCTTAATGCTGAGCTTCCGGCCTTTTTAGCTGAGTTAGCTCGTAGAATAAACGCAGTTTTAATTCACTACTCAACGGATTATGTTTTTAATGGCACGGAAGATAAGCGAGAATTTACCGAAGATGAAACTCCAAATCCAATTAATAAATATGGTGAGAGTAAGTTTGCAGGTGAAAGAGAAATATTAAAACAGGCGGAATATGGTCTAAGTTATTATTTAATAAGAACTTCTAAATTATTTGGTCCACGTGGTTTGAGTGAATTTGCTAAGCCAAGCTTCTTCGATATAATGCTTAATTTAGTTGAAGAAAAAAAAGATATTACTGTTGTTAATGAAGAATTAAGCTGTTTTACTTATACTCCCGATTTAGCTGAGGCGACTAAGCGTTTATGGGAAGTTGAGGCGCCTTTTGGTATTTACCATTTAATTAATGAAGGTGAATGTACATGGCTCGATGGTGCTAAAACTTTGTTTGAATTAAAAAAATTGAATGTCCCTATTAGGGCAGTAAGAAGTGAGAACTTGCTTCGCGCAGCTAGACGACCAAAGTTTTCTGTCTTAAAAAATATAAAGTTAAAGAAAATGCGCAACTTTAAAGATGCGCTTAGAGAATACTTAAATAATTAATATATTTTATTATGAGAGGAATTATATTATCCGGCGGGTCAGGAACAAGATTGCGCCCACTAACTAAAATTACCAGTAAGCAATTATTACCAATATATCATCGCCCAATGATATATTATCCGCTTAATACTTTGATTAAGGCTGGTATAAAAGAAATATTAATTATTATTGCGCCTGAAAGGGCGGGTGATTATTTAAATTTACTCGGATCTGGAAAAGAATTTGGCGTTAAATTTACTTATGAAATTCAAGATAAACCAGAAGGTTTGGCGCAGGCGTTTATTATTGGTGAAAAGTTTATTGGCGATGATGATGTGGTTATGATATTGGGTGATAATATCTTCGAAGATGACTTTACCGAAGAAATTACTAGTTTTAAGGGTGGGGCTAAGATTTTTGCAAAAAAAGTTGACGATCCTGAGCGTTTTGGGGTTGTAAAATTTAATGAGCAAATGAAAGCCGAAAAAATAGTTGAAAAGCCGAAGGAATATTTAAGTAATTTTGCGGTAACTGGCTTATATGTTTATGATAAGAGAGTTATAGAGATCTCAAGGCAAATGAAGGCAAGTGAAAGAGGGGAACTGGAAATTACAGATGTAAATAATTGGTTTTTAGAAAAAGATGAATTAGAGGTAGCCGAGGTTAAAGGGGAATGGCTAGATGCAGGGACATTTGACAGCCTGCTTAAAGCTCAAAATTTTGCTAAAGAAAAAATGGCCGATAAGATGATTATTTAATTATTTATGAAATTGGTAGTTGGTTTTCTAACTTATAACGACTCTAGCGCTAAATATTTGGCAGATTTTTTGCCTAGTTTAAAAAGCGCGCTCAGTTTTTTAGAATCTAGTGATTTCAAAGTTTTAGCTTTTGATAATAGCGAAAATAATGATTTAAATAAAATAGCAATTGATGATTTCAATCTAAAAAATTCTAATTTTCTAGATTATTTACATACTTCCTCTAATTTAGGTTTTAGTCGTGCTTATAATATTCTTATTAATTCCGCCATAAGAATGAAGGCGGAGTATTTTTTAGTTATTAATCCAGACACGGTTCTAGAAAAAGATACTATTTCGGAATTAGTTTTAGCGCTTGATAATAACTCTGGGTTAGCCTCGGTTAGCCCAAAAATACGTCGCTGGGATTTTGCGGCTAATACTAAAACCAGAATCGTTGATTCATGTGGTTTAATTTTAAAATCAGGCTTAAGATTTTACGACTTGGGCCAAGGACAAGAAGATGATAAGCGCTTCGATAAGTTTGATATAATTGGGCCTTCTGGTGCGGCTGGCTTATTTCGCTTAAGCGCTTTAGAAAAGATACGAGTTAATGATCAGTACTTTGATGAGCGTTTTTTTATGTATAAGGAAGACTGTGACCTGGCTTATAGGTTATTACTAATTAAGGCTAAGTCAGCGCTAGTTCCAAGCTCTATTATGTATCATGATAGAACGGCTGCTATAGACAATAGAGGGGTAATTGGAACAATACTTGACCGAAGGAAAAAAAGTAAGCAAGTTCGTATTTGGTCTTTCGTGAATCAACACTTGATATTTGTCAAACATTGGACGGAACAAGGATTTTTTAGTAAGTTTTTGATAATATTTCAAATTATTTCCTTTGGTATTTTTTCGCTTATATTAGAGCAATTTCTTCTAAAAGAGTATAAAAACATCTCCGCGCTTTCCAAAAGCTTGACTAATACAAAATAATATGATAGATTTAATATAGTTAAAAATAATAAAAGATTTAAAAGTCTATTTTTTTATATGGAAAATTTATTAGAAAAAATGATTAAAGAAGAAAAATCAGAAGAGCTTGCTCGTCTTGATGCTATTAATATAGTTAATTCTTTATTCTCTGAGCTATTAGATCGCGAGAAAGATATTTTATCACGTCGTTTTGGTCTAAAAGGAGATAAGAGTGAAACTCTAGAAAAAATAGGCAGTCTTCATAAATTAACTAGAGAAAGGGTTCGTCAGATTGAATCATCTAGTATTAAGAAAATTAAAAAACTTGATAATCTTGAAAATTCAATTGAGATTTTGAAGGAAACCGTAGGCAATCTTTTAAATGAACATGGCGGCTTAATTCGTCGTGATTATTTATTGGATATTTTAACCGTTATGGCTTTAGAGATGAATAATGAGTCTAGTACTACTGACCCAAATTATGAAGTTAATAAAGCATCTTACCGTAATCATTTCAATTTTTTGATCTCGAAATTAATGGGCGATGACTTTGAGGTAGTAGAAAATAATGACAAGTTTAACTCCTCTTTTAAATCTAAAAATGAAGAAACTAGTCACCTTGACGAATTAGCTGATGATTTATTAAAAAAAGTTGAAGTTTTAAAGAAAACTTATACTACCGAAGAATTGTTAGATTTGCTTAAAAAGCTTGATTCTTACACAAAACATCAAGTTAAACTTAATCCGGAGAATCAAACCGATATTTCTCATATTTTCAAAAGCCAGGTTTTCCCTGACAAAGCGGAGCTAATTAATAATAATAAGGTTTTATATTCATTAATGCAGGCTATAAAGAATCTTGAACAAAACAAATACGGAGAATGGGGAATTGCTGATTGGCAGGAAATAAAACCAAAAACAGTTAATGACAAAATTTATTTAATTTTGAAGCATGAAGCTAAGCCACTTCACTTTACTGAAATTGCTAGTAAAATCAATGATGTTAAGTTTGACAAGAAGCAAGCTAATGCTGCTACTGTTCATAATGAGTTGATTCTTGATAGTCGTTATGTCCTTATAAGCCGTGGTACCTATGGCTTAAAAGAATGGTCAAAATAAGCTAAAAAACAATAATTTTTTCTCAAATATAAAGAATCCAATTTTATCAAATTGGATTTTTTGTTTTTTGTAAAATATGCTAAAATATATATGTTAATATAAAGAAATAAGTATGGATATAGTTATTAACACGACTGGCTTCGAGCAATTTTTAAATTTACAATCTGACCAAATTTTTTGGGCTTTTTTTGCTAATTTTGGATGGATTATAATTGGAATTGTTTTTTTGATTGGCGCTCGTGATGTTTGGCTTTTTTATATTCGCTCAAAGTGGAGTCGAACCCATAAATCAGTTCTGCTTGCTATAGATATTCCAAAAGGCAATGAACAGTCCCCAAAGGCAGTTGAGAATATGTTTGCCTATCTTGGCGGAGCTCATGGAACTCAAAATTTTTATGAAAAATGGTTTGAGGGAATATATCAAAAATCTTTTAGTTATGAAATTGTTAGCCTTGAGGGTTATACTCAGTTTTTGATTAGAACGCCCGTCGAATTTCGTAGTTTGATTGAATCTTCTGTTTATTCTCAATATCCTGACGCAGAAATTTCCGAAGTTGATGATTATACAGAAACTGTTCCTCAGCGCTATCCTGATGAGGAATGGGATATTTTTGGTACAGAATTTATTCTTCAAAATCCTTGGTATATTCCGATTAAAACCTATGAGGAATTTGAGCACAAAATGGGGCCGAGCGAAACTCAGTTTAAAGATCCGATGGCTTCATTAATGGATTTATGTGGATCAATTCGTCAGGGTGAGCAATTTTGGTTTCAGATGATAGTGATCCCGACAGGTTTTGATTGGGTGAAGGAGGCGCAAAAAGAATTAGATAAAATTTTAGGACGTAAAAAGAAGTCTAAGCCAGGATTACTCATTCAAGGGTTAGAGTTTATGGGTGACGCGAGTGAGGCGATCTTGCCTATTTGGGGCGATCTTGACCCGAGTAAGGTTAAGAAAGATGAAAAGCGTACAATGCTTGATTTAACTCCAAAAGAAAAAAGACAGGTTGAGGCAATCCATTTGAAATCTATTAAGATGTCTTTTTACACGAAATTACGGATAGTATATCTTGCCAAGAAGGAAGTAATGAATAAAGCAAAGGTTGTTAATGGTTTTGTGGGATATATAAAGCAATTTATGTCGCTTGATTTAAATAGTTTTAAACCAGATTTGAAAGTAACAATGACTAAAACTGTTTATTTTAATAGAGAGTCACGTTTGAATGTAAAAAAGAGAAATATATTTAGAAACTATATTCATCGTTCTGACGAAGGAAGAGAACCATACTTACTTAATATTGAAGAGTTGGCAACTCTCTGGCACTTTCCGGTTGAAGCTAACGTTAAATCGCCATTAATTCAAAAAGCTCCAGGAAGAAAGGCGGACGCTCCATCATCTTTACCTTTGGCAGAGGAAAAAGAGCCTCTACCAGCCGAAATTTTTAGTGGTTTTAATATTGCTAGTGAAGAAACTCAAGAATCTTTAGATAAAACTAGTGACGAAGAGAATGCTTCGCCGCCACCTAATTTACCTTTTGTTTAAATTTAATAACATGCGTATTGGAATTGATGCACGCTTTTATGGCCCTGTTGGTAAGGGCTTGGGGCGTTATACTCAAGAAATTGTTGATAATATAATAAAAATAAGCAGCTCTAATAATAAAAGTGATAAAGGAGTTGATTTTAGTTTTGTAATTTTTTTAAGTCCAGAAAATTTTGATGAATTTATTTGCGAAACAGAAAATGTTAAAAAGGTTTGCTTAAAAGTTTCTTGGTATTCTTGGCAGGAACAATTATTGATGCCTTATTATATTTGGCGTGAGAATCTTGGCTTGATCCATTATCCTCATTTTAATGTTCCAATCCTGACTCCTTGTAAATTTGTCGTAACTATTCATGATTTAATTTTAACTCATTTTCCAACTTTAAGAGCCACAACTCTCGCTCCCTTTTTATACTATTTAAAAAACTTTGCATATCGTTTAGTGATCAGTTTTGCTATTAAACGTTCGAGAAAAATTATTACGGTTTCCGAGTTTACTAAAAAAGATTTAATTGATCAATTTGGTGTTAAAGCAGATAAAATTGAAGTTACTTATGAGGGCGTGGCTAATTTAGCTAAGGGTAGTGATTCATTATTTGTAGCTAAGTTAGATAATAAAGAAACGTTAAAGCAGTACAATATTAGTAATAATTTTTTACTTTATGTTGGCAATGCTTATCCTCATAAAAACCTAGATTTTCTTTTGAGAGTTTTTTCTAAGTTAATAATCGAGAGACCTGACTTAAGGCTTGTTTTAGTTGGCAAGGAAGATTATTTTTACGATAAAGTTCATGAGCTAGCTGGCAATTTAGGCTTATGGAAGAAAGATGATATTAATAGTTCAGTGATTTTCCCAGGTTACGTTCCGGATACTCAACTTGAAATTCTTTATCAAGAGGCAAAAGTTTATATATTCCCGTCTTTGTATGAAGGTTTCGGCTTGCCGCCGCTTGAAGCGATGGCGAGATCTTGTCCAGTAATTAGCTCTGATAGAGCATCTTTGCCGGAGATATTGGGGTCGGCAGCTTTGTATTTTAATCCAGAAAAAGAAGAAGATTTGTTAAAAAAAATAATAAAAGTTTTAGAAGAAAAGGAGCTTAGAGATGAGATGATATTTCATGGACTAGAGCAAGTTAAAAAATATAATTGGTGGCAATGTGCTAACGAAACTTTAGCGATTTATTATAGATGTTTGCATGAATAATAAAAAAACAAAATTAAATATTGAAAATTCAAGAGAAACGGCCGGCTTTCCTGGCTTTGTTATTGATTTACGAAAAAATATAAATAGCGAAATTAAAAAGGATAAACCAATAATTAAAGAGAAGGCTCGTTTAGTAAAAAAAGAATTAAAAGAAATTGAATATAAAATTAAGAAGAAGGCTGATAAAAAAATAAATTATTTAAGAAAAGAAAAAAAGAAAATAAATCCTCGCTTTCTTAAGTTTATAAATTCGGCCGAAAAAGAAACATTAAGCTTCTTTAAACCATTACTAAAGACTTTTAAAAAAAATAAAAATAAAGGTTTTTGGCTTAAATTTTATCTCAATCAATCTGTCGAGTTTGAAAAGGCGATAAAAACAAATTTTAAATTCGGCAACATCTCAAAGTCTGAAAAAAGAGCTAAACGGGCGGAGGAAAAATTAGTTTGGTATAAATCAATTTTTTCTTTTATTCTAGTTTTAGTCGTAATTATTACTCCCTTGAAACTATTATCTTATTTTGAATTATTAAATATTGATAAATTAGAGAAGAAGATTCTAGGAAGCTCACAATTAGCAATGACTAATCTGATGGCCGCTAGTAGCGCGATTTCAAAAATGGATTTCAAAATTGCCGATTCAGAATTTCAAAAAGCTGGTAGCAATTTTTTGGAAGCTGAAAATGAATTAAATATAATAAACGATTCAATTTTATCCTTAGCAGCCCTATCTAATGATCCGAAATTAAAATTAGCCGCTGAGAGTAAAAAATTTTTAAAAGCGGGTGCGATTGCCTCAGCTTTGGGTAGTAATTTAGTTTTATCGACTGATAGTTTGTTTAGTAATAAAGACAATTTTACTAAATCGATTGACGACTTTGTTTATTACGGGTCTTTGGCTGTTTCTGACGCTAAAGAATTAAAAATAGTAATTAATAATATTAATCCAAAAAATTTACCTACTCAATATCAAGAAAAGTTTAATAGTATTAATAAGCAGGTCTCACTGATGAGCGATAACTTAGAGTCATTTGTTGGGGCGGGTAGTAAGTTTAAAGAGCTTTTGGGGGCGACAAGAGATAGGAGATATTTGCTAGTTTTTCAAAATAATTCTGAGTTAAGGGCGAGTGGTGGATTTTTAGGAAGTTATGCTTTAGTTGATATTCGGGATGGAAAAATAAGAAATTTAGAGGTCCCTGGCGGTGGCGCATATGATACTGAAGGGGGAATGATCGTAAGGGTAGTAGCTCCAAAGCCTTTATGGCTTGTTAACCCGTTGTGGCATTTCTGGGATGCTAATTGGTGGCCAGATTGGCCAACAACTGCTAGGAATCTAATGTGGTTTTATGAAAAAAGTGGTGGTCCAACGGTTGATGGTGTTATTAGCGTAACGCCAAATGTTATCGAGGGATTACTTGAAGTTACTGGCCCGATTGATTTAACGAAAGAATACGGTTTAGTAATCGATTCAAATAATTTTTGGGAAACCGTTCAGAAAATAGTTGAACAAAAAAACTTTGGCAGCGCTAATTCTCAAGATTTTATCGGTATACCAACGAGTTCCGCCATTGTCGATTCAAGCTTGCCAATTAAACAAGGTTTAGAATTGAATACGAACAATAAACCAAAGAAAATTATTGGCGATCTGATGTCAAAAATTTTGGAAGTTTTGCCTCAAAAATTGGATAAAAATAATTTAATAAAAATCTTAGCCTTATTTGAAAATAACTTATCAGAAAAACAAGTTCTATTTTATTTCAATGACCCTGTTTTGCAATCAGAATTTTCTAATAGAAATTGGGCCGGAGAAGTAAGAGATTATAAAAATGATTATTTAATGGTTGTTAATACAAATATTGCAGGTCAAAAATCAGATCGTAAAATGGAAGAAAAAATCGATCATTTAAGTGAGGTAGCGGCAGATGGATCGATTATTAATACACTAACAATAACACGTTCTCATATTGGTTTAAAAAATGAAATCATGACTGGCGTTCGTAATGTTGATTGGTTAAGGATTTATGTGCCAAAAGGTAGCGAATTATTAGAAACAACTGGTTTTAAAATTCCTGAAGATAAATATTTAAAAGAAGCACCTGATGATGATTGGCAGCAAAATGATTTAGTAAAAACAGAAAATGAAGCGACTAGTTTCGGAGCCGATAACACAAAGGTTTATGAGGAGAATGGTAAAACGGTTTTTGCTAATTGGTTAATGGTTGATCCCGGTGAAACGGAAACTGTAAAAATAAAATACCGCTTAAAGATTAATTTTTTTGAAAAAGTATCTAAAGATAATTGGTTAAAAAAGATTAATAATTTCATAAATCCGGAAAAAAATAATTTTTCTCCGTATAGCTTGATGATTCAGAAACAAGCCGGAGCCAAGCCAAGCGAATTTAAAAGTACTCTAATCTTGCCAAGTGGATATTCAATATTTTGGCGTTATCCGGACAATTTAGTCGGTGATAAAGGTTGGGAAATTAATGATAGTTTAAATTCAGATAAATATTGGTCAATTTTAGTAGAGAATAAATAATTTGATATATATGCCACAAGAAAAAAAAGTAAAAAAGGTTTTACGGGTTGATAAGCAAGAATCATCTGGCTTGTCAGCTTTTGTTGAAAGGCCGGTACCAAGTGAAAAGGAGGTAGTTAGTTTTGAGCGCGCTCTTAATCGTGAAGTAAGAGGGCAGGAAATTGACGATAATTTATCGGAAATTTATTCTGATAAAAAGGGATCCCTGGTTGATGTAAAAAAAATGAAAATTAAACGTCGACAGTTACTAATTATTCGTTTATTTAGAAATTTAATTATTTTGACCTTGTTGGCTGGTTTAGCTTATTTTTCTTATACTTATTTTTTAGGAATGAGTAACGATTCTAGCTCGTTAGAATTGAAAATCACAGCGCCAGAAAAAATTATAGCTGGCGAGGAATTTTCTTATAAAATCGAATATCATAATCCTAGCAAGTTTATTCTTGGTAAAGTTTATTTAGAAATCCAATACCCTGAAAATTTTATTTTAACCAGTAGCTCGGTTGCTCCACAAAGTGGAAACTATGGCTGGAACCTACCGGATATGGATGCAGGCGGGAGTGCTTCCTTATTAGTTACCGGGAAAATAATAAATAAACCAGAATCGGTTAATGTTATTTCTGGGCGTTTAAGTTATACGCCGGTAAATTATTCTAGCCAGTTTAAAAAAGAGGCCTCAGCCTCAACTCTTATTAGTGGCCTCGGTTTTCAGGTTGATTTGCAATATAGTAATACCGCTTTTATAAATCAGGATAATTCTATGAATATAGTTTTGTCTGATATAAAAAATAATTATTTAGGTGATTTTAATCTGAGCTTTTCTTTGCCAGAGGAAACGAACGCTTCTGTCTCTTCAACATCCTTAAGCGCGGCAAGTTCTTCGTCGGATATGAAGAAAATAATTATCGCAAAAACTGGTGGTGCCAGTTGGCAGGTAAGCAATTTAACTCAAGAACTTGGTCCACAAGAAATACCTTTAAGCTATCATATAGCCTCGAAACTAGATAATCCAGAAATTAGCGTCCGTCTTGAAAAAAAGTTAGAAGATGGTCAGTCTTATATTTTTTGGGAAAAAACTTTTAAACCAGAACTGGTGAAAAGTGATTTAAATTTAACAGTTTTTATTAATGGTTCTAAAAGTGATGGTGCTTTAAATTTTGGGCAAGCCTTGAATTATACAGTTAGCTATAGTAATAAGGGTGATAACACTTTTAGGGATGTCGTAATTATGGCAGCTTTAAAGAGCGACTTTTTAGATAGCAATTCTTTGGTTATGGAAAAGGAGGGGGAAGTTAATGGTAATTCAATAATATGGACAAAGAAAGAGATTCCAGAGTTGGCCGAAATTAAGCCTGGCCAAGAGGGAGAGATAAATTTTTCATTAAGTCTCTTGCCGTATAAGGAAACTGACTTAGGGAAGAATTTGTCAGTAACTTCATACGCTCAGTATGGAGTAAATAATAAGGCGACCACGGGAGAGGAGAATAAGAGTAATACTATCGTTAGTAAAATTAATAGCGACTTAAGTTTAAGTGAGGAAATTCGTTACTTCAATGATGATAATCAGCCCGTTGGATCTGGACCGTTACCGCCAAAAGTTTCCGAAAAAACTAGCTTTAAAGTTTATTGGGTTATAAAAAATAATTTACACGAACTAACTGACGCGAGAGTTATTTTCAGTTTGCCAGATAATATTAATTTTGACGAAAACAATAATACTAATGTCGGTCAAATTTTATATGATGCCGCTACCCGCCAAGTAATTTGGGAAATAGGTCGCTTGCCAGTATCTGTATATAGAGCTGATGCGGAGTTTAGTATTAGCTTAACTCCAAATGAAACTGATAAAAATAAAATATTAGTTATTTCGTCTGGATCAAGTATTAGTGCAAATGATACAGAAACAATGAATATCATAACTAAAAAGACTAGCCCAAAAACGACGAAACTAGAAGATGATGATATTGCTGGAATGAATAACTCTGGTAGAGTTCAGTAAGCCTAGAATATACTTATGTTTAAAATAAATAAAATAACAAAAAAGGGAGTTCGTTTAGGAGTTTTAAGAACTGCTCATGGTTCCTTGGCGACGCCATTTTATATGCCCGACGCAACGCGTGGGTTTATTAAATTAACCAATAATTCAGAAGTTAGGCAAACGGGGACCGAGGCGCTAGTTGTTAATACTTTTCATTTATATTTACAACCAGGTTTAAAAATTATTACTGAAGCAGGTGGTATTCATAAATTTATGAATTGGTCAGGACCATTACTATCTGATTCTGGTGGCTTTCAGGTCTTTTCGTTAATTCACAAGAATTCAAAGATGGGAAAAATTGAGGACGATAAGGTAACTTTTAAATCGCCACTAGACGGTTCATATCACGAGATGACTCCGGAGAAATCTATTCAAATTCAATTTGCGCTAGGTGTCGATATGATGGTTTGTTTCGATGATTGCCCACCTAATGAATTTTCTCGAATAGATTTAGAACTGTCGGTTAAGCGTACAATTGCTTGGGCTAAGCGGTGTAAAGTTGAATATTTAAAGCAAATAAAAAAAAGAAAGTTAATTGGTGTTAAAAAACCATTACTATTTGCAGTTATTCAGGGCGGCGCAGAATTGGATTTGCGCGAACACTGTGCGAAGGAACTAGTTAAAATAGGTTTTGATGGTTATGGTTTTGGAGCAAGGCCGATTGATAAGGATGGTAATTTTTTAGAAGAGGTTTTAAGAAAGACCGCTGAATATATTCCTAAATCAGCTTTACGTTTTGCCCTTGGAATAGGAACTCCTGAGGATATCAGTCGTTGCGCTGAAATGGGTTGGGATATGTTTGATTGCGTAATCCCGACCAGAGAGGGTCGCCATGGTAAATTATTTATAGCTAGTATTAGCAAAAAATATACTAATATAAATATTAATAATGCCCGTTTTGCGAACGACTTTACAGTGATTAATAAAAGCAGTAAGATAAGCGAGTTGAAAACTCATTCTCGCAGTTATCTTCACCACTTGTTTAAGTTAAATGAGCTTTTGGGTCAAAAACTTGCTAGTCTTAATAATTTAGAATTTTATCAGCTACTTTTAAGGCGTATTCGCCATCAATAAATTTTATATCTATGATGCAATTAATATTTTTTGCTGTTTATGTTTTGACCTTATTGCTCGGTCATGCTTTTTTTTGGTTTGTTTTTATAAAGCTATTCCAGATAACTACTTTTAAATGGCAGTTGATTGCGGCGCTTATTATATTAATATTTTTTATAAATACAATTGTTGCTTCTTATTTAATTCATAAATGGGATAATACAATAACTCGTACTTATTATATAATGGCCGGTTTTTGGATAGGGGTCTTAGCGAATTTTGGCGTAATGATGATAATGATCTTGTTTATTAAAATTGGTAGTTTAGTTTTTGGCCTTAATCCATCCTTTTTATTATATAAAGTTATCTTTGTTGGCGGGGCTATAATATTATCAATAGTCGGTCTATATAGAGCCTCTGTGCCAAAAGTTACTAGTTATGAAGTTTTTATTAAAGATTTGCCTGATTCCTGGAATAACAAAGTTGTTGTTCAAATATCCGATGTTCATCTCGGTGCAGTTTATCGAGAAAAATCATTTGCCCGTTTACTTGCCACGGCGCAAAGTTTAAATCCAGAAGCTGTCTTTATTACTGGAGATTTATTTGACGGAATGGAGACTGACTTTTCTTGGCTCAAGAATCCATTTTCAAAAATAAATATACCAAGAGGAATTTATTATTCTTTTGGAAATCACGATTTATATCTTGGCTTTGATAGGTCTATTCAGCTTTTAAAAGATATGCCGGTTACTATTTTAGATAATAAGATGTCCATCGTTGATGGTTTACAAATTATAGGAATTAATTATTCTTTTAATAAAGATTTTGATTTAGAAGCAGCTATTTTAAAACAGGTTGGATATACAAAAGACAAACCAAGTATTCTTTTATTTCATGAACCAAAAAATATTGAATTAGCAAAAAATGCTGAGATTGATTTACAGCTATCTGGTCATACGCATGATGGCCAAATATTTCCTTTTAATTATCTAGCAAAATTATCATATAAGGGGTATGGTTATGGACTATTTAATGAAGGAGATTTTTCTTTGATTGTTAATGGTGGCGCAGGAACATGGGGGCCGCCAATGCGAACGGCTAGCCAAAGTGAGATTGTTAAAATTATTCTTAAGAAAAAATAAAATGAATTTATCTAAATTATCCAGTTTATTGCAATCAGAACCAAAATATCGCTTTGTTCAAGTTAATAAAGCTATTTGGCAGGATTTTATTTCTTCTTGGCAAGAAGTATCAAGTTTGCCGAAAAACTTACGTGAAAAATTAGATGCTGAGTGCCCCCTAGGAATTATTGCTAAAGTTGATAAGAATCATAGTAAAAATAAAAGCGTGAAAGCTTTAATTACCCTAGAAGACGGCGAGGAAATTGAGACAGTTTTGATTCGCCAAAAAGATAAACGTAACACGGTTTGCGTTTCCTCTCAGGTCGGCTGCGCTCTAGCTTGTGAATTTTGTGCAACGGGAAACTTTGGTTTTCGTCGCGACTTAAAAGCTGAAGAAATTGTTGAGCAAGTTATATTTTGGTCTCGATATTTAAAAATTGAAAATAAAGGAGGGAAGGTTGATAACATTGTTTTTATGGGCATGGGTGAACCATTTTTAAATTATACTGAATTTATAAAAGCGGCTAAGTTTATTAATAATCCTGAAACATTAAATATTGGATCACGCCGCATGTCAGTTTCAACGGCTGGAATTACTGAAGGTATAAAAAAATTAGCAGGCGAGAATATGCAAATTAATTTAGCAATTTCTCTTCATGCTGCCAATGATAATTTACGTCGTGATTTAATGCCAATCGCTCAAAAATATAAATTACATGAAATATTAAAGACAGTCGATAATTACATTACAAAAACTGGTCGTCGCGTTATGTTTGAATACTTAATGATTAAAGAAGAAAATGATAGTAATAAAGATGCGCTCGAACTTAGTAAATTAATGAAGCAGCCTCTTTATATGGTTAATTTAATTCCATATAATCAAACGGGACGCTTTAAGCCATCTAGTCGTGAGAGAATTGAAAAATTCAAAAGAGTTCTCGAAGAAGAAGGCGTAGCGGTTACGGTCCGTCTTAGTTTTGGATCTGATATTAATGCCGCTTGTGGACAGTTAAGAGGGAAGAAAAAGTAGGAAAAATATTGTTGATATTTTACTAATGGATTCAATCAAAAAACAAATAGATTTATTTAATCAAACTATTGAATATAGTTTGAAATTTAGTCGTCGCGCCAAGCGTCTTCGTTTGGCAATTTTTAGTAATGGAGATCTAGTAGTTACTCAGCCGCGATTAATGAGTCAAAGAACGGTTGAGAAATTTATTAAAGATAAAGCTGAGTGGATAATAAATAAAATTATCTATTTTAAAAATAATAAAGTTTCTAGTCCGGGGCCCTTGGATCATTTAACTCGTCGAGATTATTTAAATAATCGCGAAAGAGCGAGAAAATTAATAACTGAGAGAGCGGAATATTTTAGTAAATTATATAATTTTAAATATAATAAAATAAACATTCGTGATCAGAAAACTCGTTGGGGAAGTTGTTCTCGTCGTGGCGATTTGAATTTTAATTATAAATTAATATATTTGTCGCCTGAGGTACTCGATTATGTTGTGGTTCATGAAATTTGCCACCTCAAAGAGTTTAATCATTCTCTAAATTTTTGGAACTTAGTTTCTCGAGAAGTACAGAACTATAAAGAATTGAGAAAAAATTTAAAAAATGGCCAATTAATTTGATTAACGTTGATTAGCAAATTAGTCAGATATTTGCTATAATTACTTCATTAAAAATAATAAATAAATTTATGTTTACATTAAACCTATTACCATACGAACAAACCGCTCTTGAGCCCTATATTTCAGCCAATACTTTAAGTTTTCATTACGGGAAACATCATCAAACATATATTGATAACTTAAATAAATTTATAGCAGGTACTGAACTAGAAAAAGAAAATTTAGAAAACATTATCACAAAATCATTTGATAACGTTAGTCAGAGTTTGATTTTTAATAACGCTGCTCAAGTTTATAATCATGATTTTTTTTGGAAGAGTTTGAAGCCAGCTGGTAAAGCATCTGGGCCAAGTTTAGGACTTTTAGAACTAATAAATAAATCATTTGGTGATTTAGAAAATTTTTATATTGAATTTAAAACTAGCGCCGTTAGTCAATTCGGTAGTGGTTGGGCTTGGCTAGTGCTTGAAGGCGATAGTTTAAAAATAATAAAAACTGCCAATGCCGACACTCCAATTGCTCATGGCTTCAAACCACTTCTAGTAATTGATGTTTGGGAACATGCTTATTATTTAGATTATCAAAATCGTCGAGCCGATTACGTTGATGGAGTCTTAAGAAACTTGTTGAACTGGGAATTCGCTCAAAGCAATCTCTAATTATTTAGAAGTAAAAAATATCTATGTACAAAAACCCATATATAAAAATAAAACCAGTTACTAGACGTCCTTATACTGAGATTTTTTTAATTAGACATTGCCACCCTGATTATGCTCAAGAGAAAAAAATAGGTGAACAGAATATGCCTTTATCAAAAACCGGACTTGAGCAGCGGAAATTTTTGACAAAGAAATTATTAACCATGAAGTTTGATAATATTTATTCCAGTGAAATAAAAAGAGCCAGGGAGACAGCAGCTATTTATGCTAAGAAAAAAAAGAAAGAACTTATTTTAGATAATCGTTTAAATGAAATTGATTGGACTCATTGGGTTAGGATAAAATATTTTCACATGTCAGAAAAGACGAGAGAGAAGAAGCTTATTCATCATCGCCAGTTAGATGCCCAGTTAGATAAGATGCAGGTAACGGCCCGCCGCGCTCTGGACGATATCTACAAGCAAAATATGGGTAAAAGGGTGGCTTTATTTTCTCATGGAAATTTTATCAAGGCTTTAGTTACCAGTATTATGAACGCCGATGTGATTGGTTTTTTGTCACTCGAAATTTTCCAGTCCTCAATTACTAAATTAGTTATTGATCGTAATGGTTACGTAAAAATTTCTCATATTAATGATGTTGGGCATCTACCATCACCACCGGACGAGGACATGTTCCTTACTCTAATTGATTAATCTTAATTTGGCTAAATAGATGTTTAATCGATTTATAAAATTATCAATATT
Source organism: Patescibacteria group bacterium (assembly GCA_049318005.1). Lineage (GTDB taxonomy): Bacteria > Patescibacteriota > Patescibacteriia > Patescibacteriales > UBA12465 > UBA12465. The sequence continues at coordinate 16,333 of JBMOHE010000001.1, read as the reverse complement.
TTTTATCAGCGCAATAATTTTTTGCGCTGGTTTTCATATTAACAGCGCTGACGCAGCTGTAAATTTAGACGGAAGGATTCTTCTCCAGGTTCAAGATAAAGGCCAGGCTTGGTATGTAAATCCGCTTAATAGTAAGCGATACTATTTAGGTCGACCAAACGACGCCTTTTTAATAATGCGTTCTCTTGGTCTTGGAGTTAGTAATTCTGACTTAAATATATATTTGCGCAAAGCGCCGGCCAGATTAGCCGGACGAATTCTGCTTCAGGTTCAAGATAAGGGGCAGGCATATTATGTTGATCCGATTGAATTAAAATTATACTATTTGGGCCGACCAAATGATGCCTATAGCGTAATGAGAAAAAGGGGTCTGGGAATAACTAACCATGATTTAGAAAGTATTGCGATAGCAAGTAGTAATATTTCACCAGTATCTTCAATAAACAATGCGATAACGACCGCTAAGCCAGCGATTAATACTAATCCTGTAAGCCCCGATACAAAAATTTTAAATTATACTTTTAAGTATAAGAATATCAGTTATGAATTAATCCACTCTTTATCCTCGAGTTTGTATAATTCTTATAAAAATTCAACTAAAACATATTCTTATTATTCTTATAATGAGCCTGCTAATCTCCGTGAATCTTTTTATGCCTTATTTTTTAATCTAAAAAGTAATGATAAATCGCTTGATGAAATAATAATTAAATTAAATAAAATCGCTACCGATAATAAATGGAGCGACGATGAGTTACTTGAATTTGTTGTTTCTTTTGTTCAATATATTCCTTATGATAGAGAAAAATTAATAAGTAGTTCGGGGGAAAATGATAATCCGTATTTTCCTTATGAAACCCTCTATCTAGATAAAGGAGTTTGCTCTGATAAAACTTTTTTAGCGATCGCGTTGCTGCGTAAGCTTGGTTACGGTGTGGCTATCTTAGATTTTCCGGATATTAATCATAGCGCGCTTGGCTTTGCTTGCCCCAAGGAGTACTCAGTTAATGGTTCCGGCTATTGCTACGGTGAAACTACTAATTATTTTCCTCTAGGAGTTATTCCGCAAAATATTGACAATGGTCAGGCAGAAACGGCTAATGAATTCGGAGACTTATTTAATACTAGCAAGCTCGGTAAAATCGAAATTTATCAGAAAAGTTCTGGTAAAATATATCAAGGAATACCGGCATTAAAAAAGAGTATTGAAGCGATTAATTATGCTAAAAATTATTTGGTCACGAAACAAAGTGAGATGGATAGCACTAAATTAATTTTATCAGCCAAAGAAGCGGAAGTTAACGTGATAAAAAATAAGCTAGAATCTCTTAGTGCTAGTAATCAAATTTCCGAATATAATAATTTAATTCCTGAATACAACAATCTTGTTAATGCTTATAATTCCATTCTAGTGACTTATAAAGCAAAGGTTGATGAATATAATTTAAAAGTAAAAGAGTTGAACGATTTACAGCATCTTTTTTATCAACAGTAATAAACTATTTTTAAGGCAAATAAAAAATCTCGGCGCGAGTTTGGCCGAGATTTATTGTGCTTTTTGTTTAAGAATAGTTTTACTAGTTTCAAAATTTACATTGTGACCAAAGTGCATCGGTAGAAGGTTTGGCCCCCATCATGAACAAGGTTACAAATATTAGAAATCCACAAATAAACATTAATATTCCTAAGGCGGCTTGCGAGAAAATAAACATAAATATTGCCGCGGCTATTAGCAGTAAAGAAAAGATCCCGCTAATACGACAAAATTTAGATAGGTTAATTCCGTCGAAAATAATGATAATATCAGCTCCAATCTTGAAGTAGCTTGCCATTATTCCGAGGAATATAGCGACCGTAGCACTTTTGAAAATATAGAAGATAAGAGAAAATACTAATGCTCCAACTACTAAGGCTATAAACGATTTTCTAGCCCAAAATAAGAATTTTTGTAAAGAACTACGCATGTTTTCCTCCTTGTGGCACCTGGCCACTTTATGGGTTAATAATAGAAATAAGGATATTCAAATTATGGTATTATATATAGTAAATGTCAAGTTATTTATCTTGACACAGGGTCATTTTTAGTATATCTTTAACATAGAGGTTTGTCCTCTTGGGCAACCCCTTTTTATTTACTAAATTATCATGCCTCAATTTAATTTTCTTGTGTAATATTAAATAAATATTATATATGATGGGGCAGACGTAAAAAGAAAAACATATGGTAAAAATTCCAAAATTGGAAGACATGCTAAAAGCTGGCATGCACTTCGGCCATCGTACAAATCGTTGGCACCCAAAAATGAAGCAATTCATTTTTACTTCAAAGAATGGTATTTATATTATTGATTTGAAGAAAACTCAAGACCAAATGCAGATCGCTCTAGAATTTATGGCGAAGTTGGTTAGCGAGGGAAAGAGTATTTTATTTGTTGGTACAAAAAATCAAGTTTCTGAGCCATTAAAAAAGATGGCTTTAGAAATTGGTCAACCTTATATTGTTGGAAAATGGTTAGGTGGTTATTTAACTAACTTCATGGTTGTTAAAAAATCAGTTAAGAAATATTTAGATTTAATTGAAAAACGTGAAACTGGAAAATTAGAAAAATATACTAAAAAAGAACGTTTGAATTTTGATAGAGAAATTAAAAAATTAGAAATGAGAGTAGGTGGTTTAACTAGTTTAAACAAGATGCCTGACGCTCTATTTGTTTGGGATATTAAAGAAGAGGAAACCGCAATCCGTGAAGCCCAACAAAAGAATATTCCTATTATTGCTATTTGTGATACTAATGTTAATCCAGAAGAGGTTACCTATGCTATCCCAGCTAACGATGACTCAACTAAAACTATTAAAATTGTTTTAGACTCTATCAAGGAAACTTTACTTGATACTAAAAAAAGCGTTAAAGCTTAAACTTAATAAAATTTAATATTTAACAATATGGAACTTATTAAACAACTTCGTGAAATGACCGGCGCTGGTATGGTTGATTGTCAAAAAGCTCTTAAAGAGGCTGACAATGATATCGAAAAGGCGGTTGATATTTTACGTAAAAAAGGTATTGCAAAGGCTGCTAAGAGAACTGACCGCGATACCAATGAAGGCGTTATTAAAGTTGGTGTTAATGAAGCTAAAAATGAAGCTTATATTGTCGAGATTAATTCAGAAACAGATTTCGTTTCTCGTAATGATAAATTTCAAGCTTTTGCTGATTCTGTTTTGGAATTAGTAAAGTCTGAAAAACCAGCTACTTTAGAAGCTTTACTTGCGTCTAAACTTTCAGTTGGTAGCGTTCAAGAAGATTTAGATAGTCTTAGCGGAACAATTGGTGAAAAATTAACAGTTAAACGTTTAGAAATATTGTCTGGCGCTAGTGTAGCCGCTTATTCTCATTTAGGAGGAAAGATGGGTGTTCTAGTTGCGCTTGACGGAGAAGGAAAATCTGATTTAGCTGCTGATATTGCTATGCAAGTAGCGGCTGCTAACCCAAAATATATTTTACCATCTGAAGTTGATCCGGCTGAAATGGAAAGAGAGAAAGATATTTATAGAGAACAGTTGCTAAAAGAAGGCAAACCAGAGGCGATGATAGAAAAAATTCTAGAAGGTAAGTCCGGTAAGTATTATTCCGAAGTTTGTTTAGTTGAACAGGAATATGTAAAGGATGATAAGAAGAAAGTTAAAGATATTTTAGGCGGAGTCAATGTTTTAAAGTTTATCCGCTACTCACTCTAATATAAGTTAATTTAAGCCGAAAGAAATTTCGGCTTATTGTTATATATGACAACAGCCCAAGTACAATTCGCACCCTGGGACAAAGTGTATAGCTTTTCGCTTGGCAAGACCGATGTTTCAGTTGGGGATTATGTAATTGTTGAAACAGAGTTAGGGCTTGAACTAGGAAAATTATTATCTCTAAATAAGCTCAAGGGATCCGAAGATGATAAGCGTGAGCTAAAACCTATTCTTAGAAAAGCAAATTATGATGATATTGCATCTTTACCAACTCAAGAAAAAAAAGATGAAACTTTAGAATATTGTCGAGAAACTATAAAAAAATATAATTTACCGATGAAGCTCGTTGATCTTCATTATTCCTTTGAGGCTAACCGAATTAATTTTGCCTTTATTTCTGATGGTCGAGTTGATTTCAGAGAACTGGTAAAAGAATTGGCGGCTCATTTTGGTGTTAATATTCGTTTAACTCAGATTGGCACACGCGACGAGGCTAAAATCACTGGTGATTGTGGTCCTTGTGGACGTGGTTTATGTTGCCGCGGTTTTCTTGATGAGTTTTCATCTATTACTTCAGAAATGGCCGAAGCCCAACAAGTTGTTCATCGCGGTAGCGAAAGAATCTCTGGTATGTGTGGCCGTTTAATGTGCTGCCTGTCTTATGAATATGAAGGCTATAAAGAAATGGCTGGTCAATTACCTCCGATTGGAACTAAAGTTAATGTTGATGGCGCTCGTGGAGTTGTTACTGGTCATCATATTTTAAAACAAACAGTTGATGTAAAATTCAGTGCCGCAAAGGAAGGGGAGCGAGATACAATTATCCAAGTTGATATTAATCGTCATAAGAAGAAGTAAGATAAATATATATAAGAAAAGCACTTTTGGAAAAAGAGCTTTTTTTGACTACTAAATTACACAAATTATTTAAAAATTGACAAAAATATACCTTGATGGTATATTTTTTTGTTGCAGTTCATTAAAAATTAAAATCAAAAAAGAAGATAATATGGAAACAAAGTACGGATTTAAAGAGAATACCCCTACTAATCAGTTAGGGTATTTGCACGCCAAATTTGGCCGATTAATCCAGGCGACACCTTATACTAGAGGCGTTGTAAACAGCATGTGGTTAGTTAAGGAAAAAAATCGGGAAATAATTGTAAGATTTTATCCTGTTTTTTTTCAAGATAAACTTCCTGTTGAAACTTGGGTGTTAAAAGAATTAAGAAAATGTGTAGACAAAACACCAGAGCTTCTAGAATTGGACATTGACGGATATTTAACGCCAGTCTTATTTCTAGCTAAGCTCCCTGGCGTTCCATGGTCGGACGTTAAAAAGGAGATGAGTAGAACGGAATATCGTTCATTATTTTCTAGTTTGCAAGAATTACTTCAGAAAGCATCGACTATTCCAGTTAATTCTATCGGCTACCTTCATGACCCTGTAAACGTTTTGAATATTTCTCAGTATGTCGAAAAAAGTATGGGTGATTATTTGAATATTGTGAGTAAAGAAAATTTACTCCCCCTATCAAAAATACATTACCTACAAGAAGATATGGAATATTTGCAAACGATCTTATTGGGGAGATTACCCCGGTTGACTTATCCAGATTTAAGCGCTGGCAACATTTTAATTAGCGATGGCAGTTTTTCGGGATTAATTGATTGGGATTTTGTCATGGGCTTTGAACCAATGTTTAGTTTTGGTAATTTATTGCTTCATTTAAGTTCTGATTCAAAAAATAACTGGATGGATATCGAATGTTTTTTTGAAAGCATTCCTTCAATCCAAAGTCAGGAGCTAGTATTACTTGCAGAATTTCGCGCCGCCGAACTCCTAAGTTATTTGCCTAGCACTAAACTCTTTGGCTCTCAAGTGATTAAAAAACGTCTCGAAGATTATAATCAGGCTTTAAACAAGTTACATTTAATTGTTAAGTATTAAAAATTAAAGAAGAAAGGGAATATTATGAATGAAAATGGAGTGTCTGTTGTTGTTCCAACTGTAAGAGTTGGTGATTCAGCAATTAAATGTTTTAGAAGTATTGCTTTGGCACTTAAGTATTTTCAGGGCAATAAAGAGTTGATAATCGCCGTTGATCGCAAATTAAATCTTGGCGATTTTCTCTACGTTCTCGTAGAGGAATTCGACTTTATAAAATTGCTAGAGACTGGTGGTGGAAATGGCTCAGCTTGTACGAGATTAAAAGCCGTACAACTAGCAAAATATTCAGTTATTATTTTTACTGATGATGACTGTATCGTGACTATGGATTGGATAAATCGGATGTATTCTGGAGTCATGAATTATGGCGCTGTTGCCGGAAATTTAGAATCTATAGACAAGAAAAATGCATACAGTATTATCGACGCTTATGTTGATCAGCTAAGAATTAGAACAATGGATTCGCTGGGCAATGCTAAGTATATTTCTTTTCCAAATTTTGGCATCAAAAGAGATCGTTTGCCCGTGCAACCATTTTTTGGTCTCCGTGTTAATACGACTGAGGACATCGATTTAGCTTGCCGATTAAGGTTAGCTGGAGTCCCGATATATTTTGATGAATTATCAGTGGTTATAACCGAATATCCGAAAAAATTTTCCGATCTACTGAGAAGAAAAGTAAAGCATGCGCAGGGAATTGCTTTTTTGAGATATTGTTTAGGTTCTCAGGATTGTAAATCACTCGGGCTAGCGGAAACACCTTGGAAAATGTTATTGCGTTGGAGTGATTTATCATTTAAGGCGCCAATTAATTTTTTTTCAAGAATCTGTATGTTTGTGGCTAATGCGGGTTATTGTATCGCCTTGGCTTACTATGACAAAGTGTTTAATAAACAAAACAAAAATCAATTACCATGAAAAAGATATTGGCTTTATTCGCTCCTTCCCAAGACAGGAAGGACCGATTTTTTAGCACCACTCCGACTTCGCTCGGTTGGGCGCTTGCACCGCTAATTAGTGAAATTGATAAAGGAAATATTTCTGATGTCGAATATTGCAAAAAGATCTATGATCCTTTGCGCATTTATCCAGGTGTTTGGGAGGATTTTCAAGCAACTCTCGAAAGAGAAAGACCGGATATTATTTTGGTAGCAAGTACTTATGATTCTCATTATTCAGCAATTAAGATGGCGACCATAGCTAAGAATTTTAATTCAGAAATTCTTATTATCTATGGCGGGCCACATGTTGACGAGGTTGCTAATTCTAATGTAATCGCATTAATTCCACAAATTTATCCATTCAATGAAAAAGAATGCCCGTTTGATATTTTGGTTAAAGGCGATGGAGAAATGGTTCTTTTGCAATTGGTCAAGGATTATGCAAGACATGATAGTGTTCATAGTTTTTTTGACTATTTAGAAAAACATGATTCGCATTTACTCCTTGCTAATTCACCTGGAAATTTTAAAATCCATTTTAGGACTAGAAGAAATGGCATAAAAGTAATAACTAGCCATGGTGTTCCTATTAGCTTGTCTAAGTTACCATTTATACCGCGAAAACTTTTTGGCAATGATATGGATCTCTACGGGTTTAGTTGTTTTCAGGAAAAAGGAGATGATGGGGTAATTAAATTACTTCCATCTGTTTCCACAATGTTGCATCGAGGTTGTCGCAATTTATGTATTTTTTGTTCTGAACGAGGAGGTTATCATGCTAGGCATTTAGATCATATTGCGGCTGAGCTCGATGAACTTGTTCGTATGGGAATAAAAGGGGTATTTTTTGACGATAGCACATTCGGAGATCATGAAAATATCGAAGATTTACTATCTTGTTTGCAATCATTTCCTCTTCAATATGGATCCTTAAATCGTTTCGATGAGTTGAGTGACCCTCGATTTGTTGAAAAACTTGCTAAGACTGGGTTTGTCTATCAATATTGTTCAGTTGAACAGTTTGATAGTAATATTTTACAGAAAAACGGAAAAGGACAAACAATACAAGCTATTCGTCTCGGAGCTGCAAATCTTCGGAATAATGGTTTGAAATTGGGGACATCTCTTTTGTTCGGTTTAGAAGGAGAAACCGAAGATAGTGTTAATACAACTTTAAATTTTGTTTCTTCGCTTAATGAAAAGGATTTTCTTAGTTGTGTTAGCATGAGTCTTTATTCTTTTCATCCAAACACCCCGCTTACTTTAGGAACGAAGCAGGGAAAGGAAATTCAAAAAGTTTTGCGTTTTGATCAGGGACCGCCAAATCCGGGAGAACCCTGGGATTATTTTGAAGAAGGGCAATGGTTCCATCCTCCTTGGGTTACCGCCGAGCGTGTTGACTATATTTATCGTCAGGCTGAAAAAATAATTGGTAAAAAACTTGTTCGTAATATGCGAAAAGATAGCTAGGCTTAGATAAGTAAACAAAAAAGAGCTGCATGTTTAACAACGTGGTCAGCTCTTTTATTTTAATTTATAATATTTTTTAATTAATGAGGCTGTTTTAGCTGGGGGGAGTTTTGTATTGTTGATTTCTAAATTATTCACAAAAGATATTTTGGATGACATATTCCATTTGCCCATAGCTTTTTGTAGTTTTTTTTTATCATTAATTTTTCCGCTGTTTTTGCGCGAAATATTTTCCACTCTTTTGAATAAAATTGGCTCTTCGCAAGTTAGGCGAACGAAAGCTATGCGGCCATTATATTTTTTTATAATATTAATCGTCTTTTTAATAAAGGTATTATCTAGCGGGTTGGAATAACAAAAGGTAAATATCAATCCTTTTATTTGTTTTTTTGCAGCCGATCCAAACATTATTAGGCGAATTTTGTCATCTAATTTTAAAAATTCTACCTCCCCAAATTTAAAGATTGAGGCGACTAGGTCAAAAGACAAATGATTATGGAAAATCGGATAACCCGTTATTTTTGATAATGATTTGGCTGTTGTTAGTTTGCCGACTGCTGCCGGACCGTAAATAAAGACTAAAACCATACCTTTGTAGTTGATATTACGGAGTAAATTTATAAGCTTCTTCTGATTATCTTTACATTTATTGTATTATTTAATGGTTTAAAAATCAAGGAATCTCAATATTTACCGACTTTAAGTATGTGTGATTCTAGTTTTTTAATATTTTATAAAATATGTTATAATAATAAAGTAATTATTATAATTTTATAAAGATATATTTTTATGTTTAACAGCAAAATCAATGTGGCTATTAATGGTTTCGGTCGTATTGGCCGCGCCTCGTTTAAGATTATTTTAGACAGCCATCCAAAGTTAAATATAGTGGCGATTAATGATCTAACTGACACTGAAACTTTAGCCCACCTTCTTCAGTATGATTCTTGCTACGGAAAATACGCTAAAAAAGTGGGCCATACTAAGGACTCGGTAGTTGTGGCTGGTAAAAAATATCCAGTTTTCTCTCAAAAAGACCCCCTTGCTTTACCTTGGAAGAAATTAAAAGTTGATGTTGTTTTAGAATGTACCGGTCGTTTTCGTGGAAAGGAAGATGCGAGCGCTCATTTAACTGCGGGCGCTAAGAAGGTTATTATCTCTGCTCCTGGAAAAGAATGTAAAACTATTGTTTTAGGTGTTAACGAAGAAAAATTAACTAAGAGCGATGATGTTTTATCTTGCGCCTCTTGTACAACTAACTGTTTAGCTCCAGCGACCATGGTTATTAAAGATAAGTTTGGTATTAAGAAAGCTTTAATGTCGACCGTCCACGCTTATACCGCTGACCAAAATTTAGTTGATGGCCCCCACAAAGATTTACGTCGGGCTCGTGGAGCCGCGATTAATATTGTGCCAACGACTACCGGCGCAGCTGTCGCGGTAACTGAAACTATTCCGTCTTTAAAAGGTAAATTTGATGGTATGGCAATTCGCGTTCCAGTTCCAGTTGGCTCACTATGTGATGTAACATTTTTATTAAATAAAAAGACTACGATTGAAGCGGTTAATGCTGAATTTGTTAAAGCTTCGAAAGGGAAGTTGAAAGGTATTTTAGAAGCGAGTGAAGAAGAATTAGTTTCCTCAGATATTGTTGGTAACGCTCATAGCTCTATCGTTGATTTAAAATCAACTGCGCTCGTCGGTGGCGATTTATTAAAAGTTGTTGCTTGGTACGATAATGAATGGGGATACTCTAATCGTTTAGTTGATTTAACTGATTATTTAAGAAAATTTATTAAATAAACTAAGATGCCAAGAATTTCTAACCTTATAACTCAAATTGAGGAAGCCGGACTAGTTGGTCGCGGTGGAGCTTGTTTTCCGGTTGCTAAAAAATTATTAGCGGTTAAGGAGTCTCTGAAGACAAGTAAAGACGGATATATTATTGTAAATGGCGCCGAAGGGGAGCCAGGAGTTAAAAAAGATGGTTATATTATCCATAAATTCCCCGAAGAAGTTATAAATGGAATATCTTTAGTTGATAATTTTCTAGGTAGCAAAAAAATTAAGAAAATTTATTTTTTTCTTAATCATGAATACTATGAAAAGTATACTGAAGGTTTAAAGAAAATTTTAAGTTTAAAAAAATATTCGACCATTGAAGAAAAATTAGTTTTCGTTATTAAGGCTAATAAGTTATCTTATATTAGTGGCGAAGAATCAGCTCTCTTAAATTTTATTGAAGGTAAAAAAGTTGAGCCCCGTTTAAAGCCGCCTTATCCAACTCAACATGGTTTATTTAATTTACCAACTTTAATTAATAATCCTGAAACAATTTATAATATAAGTTTAGTTGCTAAAAATAATTTTAGAAACGAGCGTTTTTATACTATTACTGGCGCCGCTCGTCATCGAGGAGTTTTTAAGTTTCCAGCTGATTTAAATATCGATGAAGTTCTTCATAAAACCGGGAATTATCCTAATTTTAAATTCTTCGTTCAAATAGGCGGAGAAGCGGCGGGAGAAGTTTTGAATTCTGAGCAATTAAAACGTCCAGTTGACGGAGCGGGATCAATTATGATTTATGATTTCAAGAAAACTAATCATAAAAAATTAGTTAAATATTGGCTTAATTTTTTTCATACTCAGAGTTGCGGAAATTGTACAAGTTGTCGCGAGGGATCATATAGACTCTGGGAATTAATTAATGCTAAACACTTTGATAAAAAAGTATTCTGGGAATTACTAAGTGTTCTTGAAGAAACAAGTTTTTGTGCTCTGGGAAGATCGCTGCCAATTCCTATTAAAAGTTATTATTTAAATATATTAAAAGATTAGATTAAAATTCCGCCAGATGCGGAGTAAGAAATTTTATGGAAAATAAAACTTTAGAAGTAAAGCCAGTTGAAGAAAAAGCAGTTGATGCTAAGTCAAAAAAGGAAAAATTAACACCAATCTTAATTTTGTTAGAAAATTCAATTAATGTTTGGTGGAAAAATTTAAAAAAATTCGTACAAATTTATTTATTGAGCATACTTTATTCAATTATACCTTTAATTATTATAATTGTTGGCTCTTTTGTTATCCCGATTTTTTATAAAAATGGCATAGGACTACTTTTCACTTTAGTGATTGGCATTTTATTTTTGCTTAGTGCTATAATTGCTCTATATTTTTTTATTAGATCTTACGTTGCTACTTTTTTATTCATTAAAAATGATTATAAGAGTGAGCCTAAAAATGTTTTTAAAGAAGCAAAAAACTTTATTGTTCCATATATTGCTGTATCTTTTTTAACGGTAATTTTGGTTATACTTTGGACATTTCTTTTAATTATTCCTGGTATTATCTATTCTATTCTTTATTCTTTTGCCGTTTATGTATTTTTCTTTGAAGGAAAAACGGGAATGGCAGCGCTAAAAAGAAGTAAGGAATTAGTTAAAGGTTATTGGTGGGCAGTGGCTGGTCGTTTTTTTCTTTTAGCTTTAATTATGTGGATTTTTGGAATTATTATTTCTATCCCAATGTTTTTTGTTCCTGAAGAAAGTTTAGTTTATGAACTTTGGAGTATGTTTACGCAGATAATAAATATTCTAGTCGGCCCGGTTGCTCTTCTATTTTCTTATCAAATTTACCAAGATTTAGTTAAAATTAAAAAATAATGAAAGTCACAATTAATAATAAAAAAATTAAGGCTGAGGCTGGCCAAACTATTTTAGATTTAGCGCTGGCTAATGGCTTTGAAATACCTACCTTATGCCATCATCCGGATTTAAAAGTTCAGGCAAATTGCCGTGTTTGTGCAGTTGAAGTTAAGGGACAAAACAAGTTAACGACTGCTTGCTCAACTTTAGCTGAAGAGGGGATGGATATTTTAACTGAAAGTCCAAGAGTTAAAAAAGCGCGTCTGCTTAATTTAGAATTAATTTTTGCTGAGCACACAAGAAAATGTGCAAGCTGCACTTTACGCTTTGATTGCGAGCTTCTTCGACTAGCAAATAAATATAAAGTTCAAATTAATCGTTTTAAAGAGCGAAAGGAAACTAGAAAAACTTATAAATTTGCTAATGCGGTTGAAATAGACGGAACTCAGTGTATTGATTGCCGTAATTGCGTTGAGGCTTGCAGCCAGATTCAGAAAATTGATTACTTGAAAATGTCAGGCATAGGTTCGGGCCAGGAAGTGGTTCCGGTTGATAATAAAGATGTGGCTTGTATATATTGTGGTCAGTGTACTTTGCATTGTCCGGTTGCCGCTGCGCAGGAACAATATGACGGCGATAAGCTTGAGGCTTTATTGAAAGATAAAACTAAAACAGTCGTTGTTCAATTTGCGCCTTCAATTCGGGTTTCTATCGGCGAGGAATTTGGCATGCCTTATGGCGAAAACTGCGAAGGGAAGATTGTTACTGCTTTAAAGAAGATGGGTTTTAAAAATGTTTTTGATATTAACTTTGGGGCTGATATTACTACTATTACTGAGGCTGAAGAATTACTCGAAAGATTAAAAGACAAAAAGGCTGTTTTTCCGATGATGACTTCTTGCTGTCCGGCCTGGGTAGCTTATGTTGAATTTTATCACCCAGAATTAATTCCTAATTTAACCAGCGCCCGATCTCCCTTTATGCATTTGGGGGGTGCAATTAAAACTTATTGGGCTCAGAAGAAAAAGATTGATCCAAAAAATATTGTTGTTGTTTCTATAATGCCTTGCACTGCTAAAAAATATGAAGCGGCTCGCTCAGAAATGTTTTTAAACGGCAATCCAGCAGTTGATTTAGTTTTAACAACTCGTGAACTCGCTTATCTTATAAAAAAGAACAGAATAGATTTTAAAAAATTAGCCGATGGTAAAACAGAACAGTTATTTAATAACGGATCGGGGGCGGCCGCTATTTATGGAGCCTCGGGCGGAGTTATGGAATCAGCTTTAAGATCGGCAAATGCGATTGTCTGCTCAACTAGCAAAAATAAAATTTGCGACAATCACCTTGAGTTTAAGGAGGTTAGAGGTTTGGCTGATTTTAAAGAAGCGATTGTAGATCTCGATGGAAAAAAATTAAAAGTTGGAGTAGTAAACGGTATTGGAAATATTAAAAATATTTTACCTAAGTTAAGTAAGTATCATTATATAGAAGTAATGTCTTGCTCGGGCGGATGCTTGGGTGGTGGTGGTCAGCCAATGCCAACAACGAAAGCCATTCGTCAGAAACGACTTGAAGGTTTATATAAAATAGATAAAGGTAGATCAATTAGACGCGCTCACGAAAATAAAACGATGATGGAGTATTATAACTGGGCGAAAGAAAATCATTTATCTTCGAAAGTGCTGCACACAAAATTTAAGAAAAGTAATGGTTCAATTTTAACAGTTAAAAAACATAAAAAAGATTCTTTGCTAGGTTTTTTATTTTAACTTTATGAATTATATAAAAGAAAACATTTTAGAAGGCATTGATGCTAAATGGTTAACACAGTTTTTAAGCCTCGTATCAGTTGCGACTGTTTTACCATTTTTTATCCATTCTCAACTTATAACCGGGCCGATAATTAATGCTATTTTAGTTTTGGCCTTGTTTTTAACTGGACTTAGAAGTGCGCTTCTAATTTCATTTTTACCAAGTTCAATTGCACTTGGTAGCGGTTTGCTTCCGCTCGCTTTAGCGCCGACAATCCCATTTATTATTCTAGGCAATATTATTTTTGTTTTAGTAATTGATTTACTGAGTAAAAAATTAAAGGATAATAAAAATTCTTATTGGCTAAGTACTTTAAGCGCCTCCGGAATTAAATTTATTTTTTTATTTTTGAGCGTTAGTATTTTATCTAATTTTTTTATCTCCAATAATTTAGTTTCTACAGTTGCAAAAAAGATGGGATATCTGCAACTTGCTACCGCCATTCTTGGTTCAATAATTGCTTATTTATTTTTACAATCATCTTATATAAAAAAGTATGACTAGAATTTTAGCAACGATTTCTATTCTTGCAACCGATAGGCAAGCAATTTCAGAAGAATTAAATAAAGTTTTAACCGAGGCCGGTCACTTGATTATGTCGCGCTTAGGTGTTAATGTTCAACGGAACTGCTTCGAACACTGTATGGGCTTAATTATCCTCGCTGTCGAAGGCGATGGACCAAAGATTGCCGAGTTAGAGCAAAAATTAAAAACACTACCTCATTTAATCGTTAAGATGAGTGTTATGAAAGAACAAGAATAAAATGATTCCCGAGTATATAAAAAAAATAATTAAAGATATTCAGGCCTCGGGCTACGAGGCCTATATTGTTGGTGGCTGTGTTCGTGATACTTTAATGGGCAAGGAACCAAAAGATTGGGATATTACGACTAATGCCTTGCCAGAGGAAATGCTTAAAATTTTTCCTAACGCAAAATATGAAAATATCTTTGGTACAGTTTTGCTTCCGATTAGAGGCGATAAAAAAGATGGGCAGTTAAAAGGTGAACTTGAAGATGTGATTGAAATTACTACTTACCGTAGCGAACAAGGATATTCTGATAGACGTCATCCCGACACAATTCAATTTGAAACTAAATTAGATAAAGATTTAGAGCGTCGTGATTTTACGGTTAACGCTTTAGCTCTTGACCCTAGTTATCCCGAAAAAGTTATTGATTTGTTTGGGGGTCAGAAAGATATAAAAGCCAAAGTAATTCGGGCTGTTGGCGAACCGACCGATAGATTTAAGGAAGACGCCTTAAGAATGCTTAGAGCAATTCGTTTTAGTTCTCAACTTGAATTTGAAATAGAACCCAAAACGCAAAGAGCGATTGTAAAATTAGCTGGCAGCATTAAATTTGTCTCAAAGGAAAGAATTAAAGATGAGCTCGTGAAAATATTGTCTTCCCGAAAAGCCTATGAGGGTATAATGCTATTACATGAATGTAAATTACTGCAATACATTTTACCAGAACTTGAGCAGGGAGTTGATGTTAAGCAAGATAGACACCATGTTTATCCAGTTTTTAAACACAATCTTTTAGCTCTGAAATGTTGTCCAAGTAAGGAATGGCAAGTACGTTTAGCTTCATTATTTCATGATATTGGTAAACCAAAAACCCGAAAAATAATTGGCGGCATTGCAACTTTTTATAATCATGAATACGTTGGCGCTAAAATGGTAGAAAGAATCATGACTCGTTTAAAATTTTCCTCCGCCGATCAGATTAGAGTTGTGAATCTTGTGAAGAATCACATGTTTTATTATAATGTTGGAGAAGTGACTGCGGCTTCAGTTAGACGACTAATAGTTAAAGTTGGTAAAGAAAATTTAAAAGATTTAATTGATATAAGAATCGCTGATAGGCTTGGCTCTGGCACACCAAAAGCGATGCCTTATAAATTAAGGCATTTACAATACATGATGGAAAAAGTCCAGAATGATCCAGTTTCAGTTAAAATGTTAAAAATTAACGGTGATGATATTATTAAGTTCTTGAAAATAATTCCAGGACCGAAGATTGGTGCCTTGTTAGACGTATTATTATCAGAAGTTCTGGAAGATCCTGAATTAAATAATGTCGCTTGGCTTAAAAAAAGAGTAAAAGAGTTAAATGAGTTTGATCTGGAAGAATTGCGTTTAAAGGCCAAGGAAGTAATTGAAGAAAAAAGAGTTGAAGAAGATAAACAAATTAAAAAAATATATAAAGTTTAAAAGCGTATGAAGAAAATTTTGTTTTTTTTCGCAGTTTTAATAATTGCGTTTAGTGTTTCAGCTTGCACTAGTAAAACCGCTCCTGTAACCGAGATGTTAGACGAGTCTTCTTTTCTCGGAACTAGTTCGGTTGCAGACCAAAATTCTAATTTAGCGGATACGAACAACGTAGCCGCACCGGTACAAAGTTCAGTGACTGGTTTAGTAGCAAATGATATAAAGATTACTACTGAAACCACTGAAGAGCCGGTTCAAACCAATAAAATTATGAGCCCAGAAAATCAAGAAGACTTAACAAAAACTTATTCTCAAGCAGCTATTAAGACAAGTGAAGGGAATGTTACTGTTAAATTTTACGCCGCTGAATCTCCAATCACAGTTAATAATTTCCTAAATTTAGCCCAAGCTGGATTTTACAATGGAACTAAGTTCCACAGAATTATTAAAGATTTTATGATTCAAGGAGGAGATCCATTAAGCAAGGAATCAGATTCTTCATACTAAAGTCTGGCGTGATGTATATATTGGTCCTGGCTCTTTGTATGTTAATGGTC